>NZ_JBHNPP010000001.1:0-364987 GCF_042436695.1 Flavobacterium sp. HJSW_4 | reverse complement strand
CAAAAAACATCATTGACGAATTGACGATTACTAAATAATCTTAATTTCTTTATAAAATTAAGCCCGACAGTTTTAAGCTGTCGGGTTTTTTATTTTATATTTCATTATTTTTGATGCATGAAAAATCTCCTTTTATTTCTTTTTATTTTGCCTGCTTTAGGTTGGGCGCAATCTAATTTTGAGAAGGGAGAAAAATTATTTCAGGCCAAAAAATATAGTGAAGCTGAGTCTATTTTTGAAGGAATTTTAAAAAACAATCCATCCGATATAAAAGCATTAGAGTATTTAGGAGAAGGAGCAGGGCATCAAAAAATGTGGGTAAAAGGAGCGTCATACTTCAAAAAACTTAAAGAATTGCGTCCAAATACAGCTGATTATTTTTTTAAGTATGGAGGATGTTTGGCTATGAGAGCGGTTGAAGTGAATCGATTAAAAGCTTTTACAATGGTTGGAGACATGAAAGACGCTTTTGAGAAAGCCATAGAATTGAATCCAAAACATGTTCAGGCAAGGTGGGCTTTAATCGAAATATATCTTCAATTGCCAGGCATTCTAGGGGGAAGTGAATCGAAAGCAATTGTTTATTCAAATGAATTAGCTCAATTTTCTCCAGTCGATGGTTATTTATCGCGAGGCAGAATTGAAGAATATTTCAAAAGGTATAATTTGGCCGAGAAAAATTATAAGAAAGCGCATGAAATTGGCGGTTCAAAAGTGACATTTCAAAAATTATATAATCTATATTTGAATAAGTTAAAAGACCCCAAAAAAGCTAAGGATTTAAAACAAAAATTCGCGGAATAATATAAAGGCAAATTTCAGCAAAAATGAGATTTGGAATTTAAAAATTGGAATTTAAATGAAAACACATTTCATCGCCATCGGCGGAAGCGCTATGCACAATCTTGCATTAGCATTACATAATAAAGGATATCAGGTAACAGGAAGTGACGATGCAATTTTTGAACCTTCAAAATCAAGATTAGATAAGAAAGGAATTCTTCCTGCTGAAATGGGATGGTTTCCAGAAAAAATCACTTCAGATATTGATGCTATTATTTTAGGTATGCACGCAAAAGCGGATAATCCTGAATTGTTGAAAGCGCAGGAATTAGGCTTGAAAATTTATTCGTATCCTGAGTTTTTATACGAGCAATCTAAAAATAAAACTCGTGTTGTAATTGGCGGTTCTCATGGTAAAACTACTATTACTTCAATGATTCTTCACGTAATGCATTACCACAATATCGCAGTAGATTATATGGTGGGAGCGCAGTTGGAAGGTTTCGATACGATGGTGCATTTGACAGAAGAAAATGATTTTATGGTTTTGGAAGGGGATGAATATTTGTCTTCTCCAATTGACAGACGTCCAAAGTTTCATTTATATCAACCAAATATTGCTTTGATTTCTGGAATTGCGTGGGATCATATTAATGTTTTTCCAACATATGAAAACTATGTGGAACAGTTTGAGATTTTCATCGAAAAAATTACAAACGGAGGAATTTTAGTTTATAACGAAAATGATCCAGAAGTAAAACGCGTTTCTGAAGCGGCAACAAATCCGATTAGGAAAATTGCTTATTCAACTCCAGATTATTCTGTAAATGATGGTGTAACTTTATTAAAAACTCCAGAAGGCGATATGCCAATTGAAGTTTTCGGGGCGCACAACTTAAATAATTTGGCTGGTGCAAAATGGATTTGCCAAAATATGGGTGTTGATGAAGAAGATTTCTACGAAGCAATTGCAAGTTTCAAAGGAGCTTCTAAACGCTTAGAAAAAATTGCTGAAGGAAAAGGAAAAGTAGCTTACAAAGATTTTGCCCATTCACCAAGTAAAGTGGCTGCAACGACAAAAGCAGTGAAAGAACAATATCCGAACAGAACTTTAGTGGCTTGTTTAGAGTTGCATACTTATAGCAGTTTAAATGCTGAGTTTTTGAAAGAATATGAAGGTGCTTTAGAATATGCCGATATTGCAGTTGTTTTTTATTCGCCAGATGCGGTAAAAATCAAACAACTAGAAGAAGTAACTTATGAGCAAATTGCTACAGCATTCAACAGAAAAGATTTAATTATTTATACTAATCCAACTGAGTTTAAAGAATATTTATTCAACTTAAATTTAGATAATTCTGCACTTTTACTGATGAGTTCAGGAAATTATGGAGGCTTAAATTTTGATGATGTTAAAGGGTTAATTGAGTAATTAATCAATTAGAAAATTAGATAACGTGTCAATTGCTTTGCAGTTGGCACTTTTTTTTTGAATTATCTAATTGACAAATTTTCTCATTTTCTAATTTGAAGTTCCTTCATATTTAAAATGTCCGACGATTTTATATTCAAACAAACAATCTTCTAGAACTTGTCCGCGACCGACATTATGAACGATTAAATTTCGTTTTCCATCTTTGGACTTTTTATTGGTTACAATTCCAATATGCGGCAGTTTATCGTTGATCATCCAAGTTACTAATTCTCCAGTTTTGTAATCTTTTGCATCTTGAGTTATGGGTAATTTTGTTCCTTTTCTTTCGAAAAAAACTTCTAGGTTTGGAACTCTTCGATGATCAATATTTGTATCGGTTTTCGTCATTCCCCAATTTTTGAGATTTGGATAAAGTGAAAAATTCTCGATCATATCTTCATGAACTTCTTTTTGCAAATCAATATTTAAGATTCTATACGAACGAATTATAACATCCGTACAAACGCCTTTATTTTTTGGGACATCACCATTTGGATATTCAATTTTAAAATACGCGGGGTCATAATCAACAGACGGATCGATTATTGAGATTGCAGCTTGGGACAATTTTTCTGCGAAAGTTGTTGGTTTAAAGGAATCTGAAACTGCAAGAGCTTTAGATTCTTTTTGTTGACAGGAAATGAAAATAAAGAATAAAAGAGTGAATTGCAATGGATTCATTTTCAGAAGATTTAATTTTAAATATAATAATTTTCAAAATGCATAACAATATTTGAAAGATTTTTCTTCTTTTTAATATATATTCGCTTTCTAAATTTTTATGTTTATGGATGGAAGTCATTTCGCGATAAAAAACTGGTCTGAAGATGATAAGCCTCGCGAAAAATTAATGCTAAAAGGGAAAGATGTTTTAAGTGATGCTGAATTATTAGCTATTTTAATAGGTTCTGGAAGTCGCAACGAATCTGCCGTTGCACTAAGTCAGCGTATTTTGGCCAGTGTTGGCGGACTTAATTCTTTGGCAAAATTATCTATTGCACAGTTGATGCAATTTAAAGGAATAGGAGAGGCAAAGGCGGTTACAATTGTTGCAGCCCTTGAATTGTGCGCAAGACGGAGATCAGAAAAAGCTATTGAATTGGTTAATATAAAGTCTAGTAAGAGGGTTTTTGAATTAATGCAACCAATAATAGGAGAATTACCTCATGAAGAATTTTGGGTACTTTTTCTTAATAATTCCAATAATGTGATTTCTAAGACGCAATTGAGTAAGGGAGGAATTGGCGGTACAACCGTTGATGTAAGATTGATTTTTAAATTAGCATTTGAAAAATGTGCTACAGCCTTGATTTTGTGTCATAACCATCCTTCGGGTAGTTTGATTCCTAGTGATGCCGATAAGCAAATTACTAGGAAAATTCGCGAGGCTGGAAACAAGTTAGATGTTAAAGTTTTAGATCATTTGATTATAACTGAATCAAAATATTATAGTTTTGTAGATGAAGGAATCTTTTAACACATGAATACCAATATTACCGACATCTTTTTTGATTTAGATCACACGCTTTGGGATTTTGATAAAAACTCAGAAATGGCTTTTGATCGTATTTTTAAAAGCAAATATCAAGAAATCATTACCCAAGATTTTATTAAAGAATATATTCCGATCAATCAAGAATGTTGGCGATTGTATCAGAATGATAAAATTACGCACCAAGAATTGCGTTATAATCGTTTGAAGTTTTCATTTGATGCATTGAATTATGTAATTTCAGAAGAGAATATTTTCGAAATTGCTAATGACTACATCGAGTTTCTTACCGATAATAATTATCTTTTTGATGGAGCCATTGAAGTTTTAGAATATTTAAAACCAAAATATAAACTTCATATTATAACAAACGGATTTGCTCAAGTTCAGGAAAAGAAAATAAATAATGCTTCACTTGGAGGATATTTCAGCACAATTACAAATTCGGAATTAGCTGGGGTTAAAAAACCAAATAGTATTATATTTGATTATGCATTAAAATTGGCCAATACTTCAAAAGAAAACAGTATCATGATCGGCGACGATTTTGAAGCTGATGTTAATGGGGCTTTAAATGCTGGTATAGATGCTATTTTCTTTAATGAAAAACGAGTAGACGTTTCGGGAAATTATAAACAAATTAACCATCTATTAGAACTAAAAAACTATTTATAATTATGAAAATTAAACTTTTACTTACTGCCTTCTTATGTTCAGTTATTGGATTCGCGCAGTCTGTTAATGATTACAGAGCTGTAATTGTGCCTCTGAGATATGATTTTATAAAAACTGACAATCAATATCGTTTGGCTACATTAACAAAATCAAATTTGTTAAAGGCGGGTTTTGAAGCTTATTATACAAATGAACAATTGCCAGATGGACTTACAGATCGTTGTCAGGTTTTATACGTTGATGTAAAAAAAGATAATGCATTTTTGGTAACTAAGCTTTTTGTTGAACTAAAAGATTGTTACGGGCAAGTTATTTACACATCAGAAGTAGGTAAAAGTAGAGAGAAAGAATATGAGGTAGCTTATAGAGAATCTCTAGATAATGCTTTCAAGTCGATTTATGCATTGCATTATAAATACAGCGGTAAGTCTGTAGCGCCATCTAAATTGCCAGTCGCACAGAAAAATACGGCTGAAACTTTGGCAGCAACAGTTGTTCCTGCAGCTGCAGCGGTAAAAGTAGCACCTGCGAATACAGTTGCGGCGACTCCTTCACCAGATTTAAAAGATCCAAATTTATTATATGCTCAGCCAACAGAATCGGGTTATCAATTGATCGATAAAACGCCAAAAGTGGTTATGAAACTTTTCAAAACTTCACAGCCAAATGTTTACATCGCAACAAAAGATAATGTTCAAGGTTCGCTAATCTTGAAAGAAGATGGTCAATGGTATTTTGAGTCTTATCAGAATGACAAACTGGTTTCAGAAAAAATTGTAGTTAAATTCTAAATACAAAATACGGTTTAATAGCCGTATTTATCTTTCCAACGGTTCTTTAAAAATTCGCGGGTACTATTCTCTCTAGAATTGTTTCCAGGATTGTAAAGAACCGTTTCTTTTATAGCATCTGGCAAAAACTCTTGTTCGGCAAAATTGTTGGCATAGTCGTGCGAATATTTATATTCATCTCCATATCCTAGCTCCTTCATTAATTTGGTAGGAGCATTTCGCAAATGAATCGGAACAGGCAAATCGCCAGTTTGTTTTACCAATTGTTGCGCATTTCCAATAGCCATATAAGAAGCATTGCTTTTTGGAGATGTAGCTAAATAAATGGCACATTGGCTTAAAATGATACGACTTTCAGGATATCCGATAGTAGTAACGGCTTGAAATGTGTTATTTGCCATTATAAGCGCAGTTGGGTTCGAATTTCCAATATCTTCACTTGCTAAAATGAGCATTCTTCTGGCAATGAATTTCACATCTTCTCCACCTTCAATCATTCTGGCCAACCAATAAACAGCTCCGTTAGGATCGCTGCCACGAATAGATTTTATAAATGCAGAAACAATATCATAATGCTGTTCGCCAGTTTTATCATAAAGAACCGTATTTTGCTGTACAAGTTCGAAAACGCGATCATTGGTTATTGTAATTTCGTCTCCGGCAGAAGCATTTACAACAAGCTCAAACACATTTAGCAGTTTTCTCCCGTCGCCACCAGAAATGCGTAATAAAGCTTCTGTTTCTTTTAGATTTATTTTTTTTGTCAATAAATAAGCATCCGTTTTCATTGCGCGTTCTAAAAGAGACTCTAAATCGGCTTTTGTAAAAGCATTTAGTATATAAACTTGACAACGTGACAATAATGCAGGAATTACTTCAAAACTTGGGTTTTCGGTTGTTGCACCAACCAAAGTTATCCAGCCTTTTTCGACAGCAGCCAAAAGGGAATCTTGTTGAGATTTACTAAATCTATGAATCTCATCAATAAAAAGGATAGGATTTTTAGCAGTAAAAAGCCCTCCGCTTTGTTTTGCTTTTTCAATAACATCACGAATATCTTTTACACCAGAATTTATGGCGCTTAAGATATAAAAAGGTCTTTTGGATTCCTGAGCAATAATTTGGGCTAATGTTGTTTTTCCTGTGCCAGGAGGCCCCCAGAAAATCAACGAAGGAATTATTCCTTTTGAAATTTGCTGTGTTAAAGAACCAGTTGGTCCAACCAAATGAAGTTGGCTTATATAATCTTCTAATTTCTGCGGACGAATACGCTCTGCTAAAGGTGCTTCCATATCACAAAATTACTATTTTAAGATTTAAATTTCATTCATTCAAAAGTTAAAACAGTACTCAAAGAGAAGGATTGTTCTGATTTGAGACAATTTGTTGTTTTCTGATATGACAAATTATCAGTAAAATATTTTTGGATAGTTTTTTGAGTTCAGTTAAATGTTATTTTGTAAAAATATGAGCGATACTAATTTTAAGTTTTCAAATTCGGTTATAGGACTTCCGTTATTTTTTGTGCTTTTTTTATGGATAGTGTATTGGCTTCAGATCCGTTTTGATTTTGATTTTTACCAATACGGAATTTATCCTCGAGATTTTATAGGACTTCGAGGTGTTTTGTTTAGTCCATTCATTCATGAAAATTTAGACCACTTATATAACAATAGTATTCCAATGTTAATACTATTGGCGGCAATGCAATTTTTTTATCCAAAACAAACTTTTGGAGTTATTGTCTACGGGATTATATTTTCAGGATTGATAACTTGGGTGGTAGGAAGAGAAAATTTCCACATTGGCGCAAGTGGATTAATTTATGTGCTAGTTAGTTTTATTTTCTTTAAAGGCATTCAGACTAAGTATTACAGATTGGTAGCGTTGTCTTTGACTGTAATTTTACTTTACGGCGGAATGATTTGGTATGTTTTTCCAGATGTTGATCAATCCATTTCTTGGGAAGGGCATTTGGCAGGTCTTATCACGGGTTTCGTTTTGACTTTATTTTACAAAGCACCTGAATATGCAAAACCAATTGTTTACGATTGGCAGCGTCCAGATTTTGATCCAAGCAATGATCCTTTTATGAAGCATTTTGATGAAAATGGAAATTTTGTACCTGTTTCTCATGAGGAAGAAGAGGGGATTGATTATTTTTTTTCTAGTCACCCAGTAAATTATATCGTCATTAAAAAAGGAGAACAAGAAGAAGAAACTAAGCAATAATTTTATTTGAAATAAAAGAAGTAAATTTGTTAGGCTAACAATTTAATTTCGAGCATTATGAAAATGAAGTTTTTAGTTTTGTTTTTATGTTTTGTTTTTAATGCGAAGAGCATTGCTCAATGTGAAATAAAAAATAGGGTGCAGGCAGATGGAAGTATGATTTACTATTTTGAACCAGCAGTCTTTTATACAACAAAATCAAAATCGCTAAAAATTAATATTGTTACTGACGAAGAACATTATTTTGTTGCACTACAGCCCACGCCTTTTCCAGAAAAGAAAGAAGGGAAGAAAATCAAAGATGATTTAGTAATTCACTTAGCAGATAGCAAAACATATAAGCTGACACATTACGATACTCAGTATCGACGTAACGATTCTATTATGCAGGTACTTTATTTGATTGATAATAAAGATATCGAAGCATTTTCTAATTACGAAGCTGTTAGCGCTGAAATTAATATGCAGGGCACTGAATTTGTAAGAAGCTATAACTTTAAGCTCCATAAAAATGCTATTGTAGAACAGCTAAAATGCTTTTTAAAGAAAGAAGAAAACTAGTTTACTCTTCGTCTTTTACTTCGGGATGGTTTTTAGCTTCGATTTTCTTTTGAAGATTTCGAATAAGATTATTGAAGGTGACCGTTAGCGAGGCAGCATTAGTAGTTTGATTTCCACTATTTCTTGGAAGGTATTCGTTACAGTAAGTTAATTCGACTTGAAAATCATCTGTAAACAAATAACCAGCCCCAACATTCAATCGATTCCGATCAAAGAAACTTTCGCCTGTAACTTTTGCTCCAGATTTAAAATAAAGTTCATCAGATGCTACTGCATAAACAACGCCACTTCTTAAAAATTTACTATTAAGAGGTTGAATGTATTTAATCTGCTGACGATATCTAAAAACATTTTCATATTCATCATCTTCATTTTTAATATGACGATATTCAGTACGCATTCTTGTGCTTAATGTGTAACCTGTTTTATGAAAAAAATAAGTGCCTTGAAGAGCAAAACGCCATTCAGGAGATTCGAATTGACCAATTTCTGGTACATCTCTATTATTGAAATGAGCTACAAAAGCTGAAAATTTCCATCTTGGAGAAAAGTAGTAATGTCCCCAACCTCTAATGGATCTTTGAATCGTATTTTCAAATAAGTTCGGTGATGATTCGGTACTGCTGTAAGCTGCAGCAAAATCTATTTCAGTTGCCCACTTTTTGCTTAAAGTCTGATTGAACTGAAATTCATTCCAAAACTGATTGTACGTAGTATTTTGTCCGTAGCTGTTTGTAATTATGAAAACTACAAACAGGCAGCGGAATAATGTAATTTTTAATTTTGAATTAGATTTTGAAAGCATTAATTAAAAGGTGTTTAATTATTTCATTCTAATCTTAATCTCAATGTATTTTTAGATTCTTTGTCGAACAGCTTCGTATAGAAAAGCACCGCAGGCAACAGACACGTTTAGTGATCCGATCGAACCAAACATTGGCAACTTAGCTTTTTCATCTACTATTTTTAAGACAGAAGGATTTATTCCTCGATCTTCAGACCCCATAATAATTGCAACTGGTTCTGCTAGTGATATGTCGTATATGTTTTGATCTGTTTTTTCAGTTGCAGCCACTGTTTTGATTCCAGAACCTTGCAAATAAAAGATAGCATCCTTTATATGTTCAACTTTGCAAATAGGCACATTGAATACGGCACCGGCAGAAGTTTTTACAGTATCGCCGTTTACTGGAGCAGAACCTGCTTTTTGTACAATGATTCCGTTTACGCCAGTACACTCTGCAGTTCTAATAATAGCACCAAAGTTTCTAGCATCTGATAGCTGATCTAAGATAAGAAAAAGAGGTTTTTTACCTGACTCAACAGTTGACTCAACAAGATGTTCTAAATCGATAAAGCCAATAGGAGAGATGGTTGCTACTGCACCTTGGTGATTATTTGGAGTTAGGCGATTTAATTTTTCTACAGGCACATAAGAGAAATTGACGTTTGCACGTTTCATCACTTTCATTAAATCTTTCATAAGCTCACCAGAAATATCTTTCTGTATGAAAACTTTGTCTACTTCTTTTCCTGCCTGAATTGCTTCTATGATGGCTCTGATGCCAAATATTTGATGTTCTTTTTCCATTGGACAAATATAGGTAATGTTTATATAAAAAAAAACCATCCCGAATTGGGATGGTTTAGTTTCATTTAAAAAAAGGAATAATTAAAAAAAGATCCTTCTTATTTTGAATTTTAACTCTTGACTTTTTGTTCTTTGAACATAGTCAGTAATTTCTATTCTTCGTCTACAAATGTAACTGTTGTAGAAATCTCATCTGTTTGAGTTCCTGCAGTTATAATAAACTTGTAAGTGATTTTGTCACCAGCTACAAGTCCTCCATAAGTAGAATAATCAATTTTAGCTAAGTCTATAGTTTGTTTACCGTTAGTCAGGGTTAATGGTAATGCTGCAAATGTAGTACTATCATTTTTAGCCCAGTATCCAACAATGCTTGTTACTGTAGTTGACGCTTTCTTAATTGGATTAATGTATACATTAACAGGAGTTAAATCATCAAGTTCAATTGTTGATACACCACTTGTAGTTGTGTTAACAAGAGCTCCAGAATCATCAAAACCTTGCCAAGTAATTCCTTTTCCAACAACTAAACTGAATACAGCTTGAGATGTAGTCCCATCAGAGTAAGTTCCAAGAACTGCCAACTGAAATGTTCCTGTTTTACCAGTTAATGTTGTTGTACTTCCTGATGTTACAGGGAAATTATCAAAACTTCCTAATTTAGAAGTGTTGAAAGTAGCTTTTCCTTCACTTAAAACTGCGTCCGCTACTTTATCTCCAAATACAATAGGATCAGAAGTTGTTTTTGCATTGTTTTTGAAGATTTCAACTTTAGAAACAGTTACGCCTGCTTTAGTAAAAGTGTTAAGCACTAAGTCGTAATTATTGTCCAAACGACTTATGCTAGACGTTGTTGGAACTGCATTACCTCCAGTAGTTCCAAGCTCCATATTGTCATCTGCAGAACAAGAAGCTAATGTCACAATAAATGCAAACGCAGCGATTTGTTTTATGTATTTTTTCATATTTGTACTATTAGTATATATTAGTGTTTGTCCCAGAAAAGTTTTGTAGTTACAGCATTGTTACCCAATTTTGCAACTGCAGCTTCTAAGTTTGCAGCGTTTAATGTCTGCTCGATTCCTGGATAAGAGTAACGTTTTGGAACTTCAGTGATGTCACCAAATGTTACAGGAGGTGCAACTAAAGCAGGGAAGTCTAATCTTCTGTAAGATGTCCAAGCTTCAAAACCTCTATTGTAGTAAGAAATCCAAGCTTGCTCTCCAATTTTTTGTTTCCAAGTACCAGTAGCAGTAGTGTATGCTACATCAGTTCTAGCTAAGTAAGTAGTGATGTCACTAGCAGCTACTCCCCAATCTTGTAAAGATGCAGTAACAGCAGCGTTGTAGTGAGATTCAGCAGAACCACCAAAGATACCTCTTTCTACACCTTCAGCTAATAAAAATTCAACTTCTGAATATGTGAAAAGTACTCCTGGGTAAACAGGATCTTTAAGTGTTGGAGTTATGTGAGAGAAATCTCCATAAATGTTAACAGTTCCATATACTCCTCCTTTGTATAATCCAGAACCTTCTGGGAACTCAGTGAAGTATTTAGGTCTTCTTGGATCAGAAAGTGCATTTAATTTATCTACAAATGTATTTGCAGGAACAAAGTCATCACGTCCACTAGCTACTAAGTCAAGATATAACGGGTTGTTATTTGTTGTATTTGTAGCATAAGGCATGTAAGTACCATCTGCGCTAGTTAAGATTAAACCATCAGCCTGTGCAGCTAAAGCTTGTGCAGTAGCATAAGTATGATCAACATCATCCATCATGATAGCCATTCTTAAACGAAGAGAGTTTGCAAATTTAGCCCATTTAGCAGTATTACCACCATAAATAAGGTCAGCATCCCCATAGCTTCCAACAGATTGGTCTAATTTATGAGATGCAGCAGTTAATACAGCTAGTAAATCTCTATAAATAGTTTGAGCATCATCGTATTTTGGTTGTGGATGAGCATCAATATCTAAAGCTTCTGTGTAAGGAACATCTCCAAAAGTATCAACTAAGATACCGTAGCAGTAAGAAGTTAAAATGTCAATAATTGCAATTTTATTGTCAATTACTACTAAACCTTCAGCTTCTCCTTTGTAATTAGCTTTTTCTTCAACTAAAAGAGTTTTAGCTTCTTTGAAATCTCTAAGTACATCACGGTAGTAAGTTGCCCAGTGACGATCTGGAATTGTACGTCCAGTTAAGTCATATTGAGTTTCTTGTGGGTATTGTACCTCTGCCCATTGTTGAGCATATAATCTGAATACGTTAAAGTTAACAGATGTGCTAGTAACCTGATCCACCATAAATTTCTCAGCATTTGTAAATAAAAAGTCTGGAGAAGTAGTGGTAGGGTTTTTTGTGTCTTGGTTCATGTTCCCAAAATCATCAGAGCAAGATGAAAATAAGGCAATGAACGATATTAATATTAATAGTCTATTTTTCATAGCTTAGAATTTTATTGTTAAGTTACAACCAATATTTCTAGTTGTTGGTAAAGAACCGATAGAAAGACCTTGAGATCCTACGTTAGATCCTAATCCACTTTCTGGATCTGCATCTGGAAGGTTCTTTTGGATGATCCATAGGTTAGATCCAATAAGCGAAATTCTAGCATCAACTAATTTCATTTTTTGTACTAAAGAAGATGGTAAAGTATAAGTAATGTTTACCTCTCTTAATTTGATGAAGCCAGCATCATAAACATATTGACTTCTTGGTCCGTTAGTGTAAGCATTTGTGATAGCTCCACCTGTAGAGTAAGCAGTTCTTGTTGTGTTTGGAGTTCCATCAGCATAAACACCTGGAAGGATTACACCACCACCATTAACTAAAGTATTTCTTTTTGGATTTCCAAGGTCATTGTTACCACCAGTTTCATCAGTTAAACCAGTTCCAACTCCATACCATTGGTCAGTAGAGAATACATCACCTCCGTGTTTAGCGTCAATTAAGAAGCTGAAAGATAGGTTTTTGTAAGCGAATTTGTTACGGATACCTCCAATCCAATCTGGATTGATGTTTCCAATAATGTTGTTTGTAGAAGTATTGATTACATATCTACCAGTTGCTGGGTTAACGATTCTTTGTCCGTTAGCATCATAAGTATAATCTGTTCCTTTTAATACTCCGAATGGTTGACCAACAACAGCATTTAAAGTTACTGTACCAGGGAAAGAAGAAACTTGTAAGTTAGTTACACCATCAGCTAAAGCTGTAACCATGTTTTCGTTTTTAGACCAGTTTACGTTAATATCCCAAGTAAAGTTGTTTGTTTTTACTGGAGTTACATTAAACTGAACCTCGATACCTTTGTTTTCTACTTTAGCAGCATTTACATATTTAGAAGTGTAACCTGTAGCAGTAGAATAAGGTACTCTTACAGCTTCTCCGTCATTCACGTTTTTGTATAAACTCACGTCAAATCCAACTCTTCTGTTTAAGAATTGCATCTCAAGACCGATCTCTTGTGTATTAGTTTTAATAGGTTTAAGATCTGGATTGTTTTTAATTGAGTTTACAGAATACATTTGATTTCCATTGAATGGATCGTATTTAGTATAAGTGTCAACCAATGCTAATGCAGGTGTTCCTAATGGGCTTTCAGAGTAACCTCCTCTTAATTTACCAAAGCTTAACCAGCTAGCATCAATGTTTTTAGAGAAAACCCAGCTACCAGAAACTGAATAACTAGCTAAAGCGTTGTCATCTGCAGGTAAGTTTGAGAATGCATCTCTACGAGCAGTAGCATCAATAAAGTATGTATCTAAGTATCCGAAAGATCCAGAAATATAGTAACTGTTAACAGAAGCTTTAGTTTCTCTTTCGTAAGGGTATGGGCTCGCAGATTTAGAGTTAGATAAACTGTAAATTCCAGGAATAATTAAACCTCCTTGAGTAGAAGCTGTAATTTGGTTGAAATAAGTGTTTCTAATTGTTCCCCCAGCTACTCCGCTTAAGCTAAAATCTTCACCGAACTTTTTGTTAAAAGTAAGAATCAAGTCATAGTTCTGCTCAGAGAAGTTACCATTGTAACGTTGATATCCTGAAGTCTCATCAAGAGCATTGATACCAAATGTTTTTGCTACAGATCCTACAGCAACTCTTTCTTCACGGATCTCAGAGTAAGTATCTGTAGAGATTTTTCCAGTTGCAGAAAGCCAGTCAGCAATTTTGTAAGTTAAGTTAGCATAACCAATAAAACGATTTCTACTATCGTTTTGGTAGTTTTGGTAACGCTCAAAGTAAGGGTTGTTCCAATATGCAGGAGCTCCATTTTCAACAGATTTTCTGTTCCAAGTAATGTTTTGTTGTCCTGAATTGTTGTATGCTCTTTCTAATTCTTTAATATCAACGTTTGTTTGCCACCACTGACGGAAACCAGAAACGATGTTGTCGCTGTATCCTGTCATGTTTCTACCAACTGTTTGTTGTGCAGAAAAGTTAGCAAATGTGCTTAAAGATAATTTATCTGTAAATTGGTGGTTTAATTTTAAACTAAAGTTGTTTTTTCTTAATTCACTATTAATTAAAACACCTGATTGGTCAGTGTTTGTATAGTTGAATACAACATTTGTTTTTTCATTTCCATCTTCAAATGAGATACTGTTCACTAAAGAAAGTGAGTTTTGGAAGAAAGAAAATGGATCGTTTGCAGCAGCTTGCCATGGAGTAGCTTTTCCGTAGTTTGCGTTTCCTGGATATGAAGAGAAAGCATCCCATTGGTAAACATTTTTTGTAGGATCAAAACGATCTCCAACAGAAGCATCGTCTCCCATAAGAACTACGCTGTCATTAACTCCGTCACCATCGATATCTTGTGAAGAGAATGAAGAACCGTATCCAGCACCATAATTTTTTTGGTATTTAAGGAAAGTACTTTTATCTGGGCTACCAGTTACTACTTCAGAAGAAACAGTAATACCTAATCCTTTTCTAGCTTTACCTTTTTTAGTCGTGATCATTAAAACCCCGTTACCAGCTAAGTATCCGTATAATGCAGAAGCCGCAGCACCTTTTAATACGTTCACACTTTCAATATCTTCTGGATTGATATCCATACCGTTATTACCGTAGTCAAATCCTCTAGATCCAGAAGATTGAGCTGTTGTTCCGTCATTCGTGTTATTACCGTTGTTGATAGGCATACCATCAATTACGATTAACATCTCATTACTTTGACCAATAGCTTTAACCCCACGAGAAATAGCACTTGTAGAACCTCCAAAGTTAGTGTTTCTTGTAATGTTAACACCGGCAACTTTACCAGAAAGTTCGTTTAAGAAGTTACCACTTGAAGTACCATTTCTTAAATCTCCTCCTTTAACCTCTTGTGTAGCATAACCAAGAGATTTTTTCTCTCTTTTTACACCTAAAGCTGTTGTTACTACAACGCTTTCAAGTTCTTGAGCATCTCCAGCTAATTTTACGTTAACTGTTGATGAAGTTGCAGCTATCTCTTGAGTTTTCATCCCAATGTAGCTAAATACCAATACTTGGCTTGATGATGCTTTGATAGAGTATTTACCATCAAAATCGGTTTGCGTTCCAGCTTTTGTTCCCTTAACTAATACACTAACACCTGGTAAAGGCATTCCTGCATTGTCAGAAACTGTTCCCGAAACAGCTCTTTCTTGCGCAAAAGAAAGTTGCGCAACTAGTACTAATAAAAGCACTAAGAATCCATTGAACTTTAGTTTCATTTTTAAATATTTTGAATTAGTATCGCAAAACTCTTAATAATTTGTTAACTTTCCTAATAAATAAAAATCTTTTTTTGGTAAACTTTAAAATTTAACATTATAACATATGTTTACGATAGTGTTATATAATTGTATTTCTTGTTGATTTTGCTGGCCATTCGTGAGAATAATTCGTAAAATTCCGTTTTTTGTTTGTATTCCTGCACCTATGCCGATTCCTATTAAATTCTTAATTTTTTTAGGATTTGAAATACTGGTTAAGTCTTGATAGATAGCGTAATCCGCAATAGAATGGATATATGCGCTTTTTGAAAACATGTATCTGTATTCTGTAAGAATTGAAGAATAAAAGTTTGCTTGAAGGCTATTCTCGGAAAATCCCCTAATAGAATTCATTCCGCCAAATCTGAATAATTCATTCGAAATGTAATTTTTGCTGTCTAAATAGAAATTTTGCGAATTTACGTTAATGTAATTTTTGCTATTTAGTTCAAAATTGTATGTTGCATTTAAATTTATGTAATATTGTTTGCTTGGTTCTGCGGTTTCAGGGTCATTATTTGTCTCCCGTTTTCCGAGTCCTACAATCGAGCTTAAAAAAGCTTTTCCAGGCATTAGGTTATTGTTGGAGTCTATTTTTTTATACTCGTAAGTAGATGTAATATAAGAATTGTTGAAATCACTGATTGTGGAATTGTTGATGTTTTGGATGTCGCTAGATTCAGTAGATTGATAACCTAAATAGAGTTTGGAGTTGTAATTTAAATAATATCCTAAGTTTATATCTGTTTTGGTGTTTTGAAATGTGCTGTCTTGTTTAAAGATGTTTAATTGTGCTTTTAATCCAATAGGAGATTGGAATAGGTATGGGATTTCGAGTTTGGTATTAAAAGTTTTTTGTTGATTGCCATCGCTTTTCCAATAAAGAGAAAATTTCTCACCAGCTCTGAGTATATTGGTTAATGTGATGTCTAAATATCCATTTAGAATTAGCTTTTTGTTATCGTCATTTGAAAAACCGATATAGCCGTCAAAATTATTTGCTTTTCTTTTGTCAAGATAAGTATAGATTTTTGTTGAATCTGGAGTGAATAGTATTTCTGGATATTTGGTTTGGGAAATAAATTCGAAACTATTAATATCGTCATATAGTCTTTTTACGGTTTCTTGGTTAAAAGTTTTATTTAAGTATTTTTTGTTTAATTGTTTCAGTGCTCCTTTTGGAAAATAATCTTTTAGGGCAGGATTTGTATAATTTACAATAATGGAATTTAAAGATCTTTTTTTTTCGGAATCGAAATTTAAGTCGGCATAAATTATTGAATTCTTTTTTCGAATATTTTCTAATTTGATTTTTGAAAAAGCAAAACCAGCTTTTTCGTTGTCTGATATTTCTTGATTTAGGAAATTTTCAAGTTCTATATAAGGTATGATTATGGTGTCTTTTGCTATTTTTTTTGATTCATAAAAAAAACTATTTATACCTATATATATATGTACCTCTTTTATTCTGGTTTTTAAGTCTATTAAAACAGTGTAGGTGCTGTCATTTATCTTTGTGTTTTCGAGTGTTTTCGAGTCTATGTATCCTTTTTTTGCAAGTCTGTTTATTGCTGTAGAAACTTCGCTGTTTAGCGATTTAATATTTGGGTGCTTTTTTATGTAAAGAATAGAATCAATTGTTTGGTTTTGTTTTTTGTTGATTCCGTTTATATTAAGGTAGAAAGATTGCGCAAAACAATTTGATGAAAGGAGTAAAATGAGTATGTAATGTAATTGTTTCAAATGCAATTGTTTTGTTAGTTAAATGTAAAGCAAATATCTAATGTTTCTTTGTTAAATCATAGATATAAATAATGTTGTTGAAAATTAATGATTTAACGTTTGTATAGTGAAAATTATTTTATACATTTGCAACCCCGTAAAAAGCGGGAATTTAATAAACATAATAATTTTTAGTATTAATTATGCCAACAATTCAACAATTAGTAAGAACAGGAAGAACTCAGATCACTAAGAAGAGTAAATCGGTTGCTTTAGATTCTTGTCCTCAAAGAAGAGGGGTTTGTACGCGTGTTTACACTACTACACCAAAAAAACCAAACTCTGCAATGCGTAAAGTTGCGCGTGTACGTTTGACAAATGGTAATGAGGTGAATGCTTACATCCCAGGAGAAGGACACAATCTGCAAGAGCACTCGATAGTATTAGTGCGAGGTGGAAGGGTAAAAGATTTACCAGGTGTTAGATATCATATCGTTCGTGGAGCGCTTGACACGTCAGGAGTTGCAGGAAGAACGCAAAGAAGATCTAAGTACGGTGCTAAACGCCCAAAAGAAGCAAAAAAGTAATTTAAAAACTTTTAAGAAAAAGACATGAGAAAAAGAGCGGCAAAGAAAAGACCACTTTTACCGGATCCAAGGTTTAATGACCAATTAGTTACACGTTTTGTGAACAACTTAATGTGGGATGGTAAGAAATCTACAGCTTTTAAAGTATTTTATGATGCTATTGATATCATTGAATCTAAAAAGCAAAATGATGAGAAGACTTCATTAGAGATCTGGAAAGATGCTTTAACAAACGTTATGCCTCACGTAGAAGTACGTAGCCGTAGAGTTGGTGGAGCTACATTCCAAATCCCAATGCAAATTCGTCCAGACAGAAAAATTTCTATGGCAATGAAGTGGTTAATACTTTATTCAAGAAGAAGAAATGAAAAATCTATGGCACAGCGTTTAGCTTCTGAGTGTTTAGCAGCTGCTAAAGAAGAAGGTGCTGCGGTTAAGAAAAGAATGGATACTCACAAAATGGCAGAAGCTAACAAAGCATTCTCTCACTTTAGATTTTAATTCATAAAGAAATGGCTAGAGATTTAAAATATACAAGAAATATCGGAATTGCTGCTCACATTGATGCTGGTAAAACAACAACAACTGAGCGTATTCTTTTTTATACTGGAAAGTCACACAAAATTGGTGAGGTGCACGATGGTGCTGCAACAATGGACTGGATGGCTCAGGAGCAAGAAAGAGGTATTACAATTACTTCTGCTG
The DNA here is from genome assembly GCF_042436695.1 of Flavobacterium sp. HJSW_4. NCBI lineage: Bacteria > Pseudomonadati > Bacteroidota > Flavobacteriia > Flavobacteriales > Flavobacteriaceae > Flavobacterium > Flavobacterium sp. HJSW_4. Next base: position 346,631 of record NZ_JBHNPP010000001.1, on the reverse strand, counting down.
CTACAACTTGTACTTGGAACTTTCCAACTGTGCAAGGAAAAGTTATTCCAGAATCATTACCATACCACTTTAATATTATTGATACTCCTGGACACGTTGACTTTACTGTAGAGGTAAACCGTTCTTTACGTGTACTTGATGGTTTGGTTTTCTTATTTAGTGCTGTTGATGGTGTTGAGCCTCAATCGGAAACTAACTGGAGACTTGCTGATCAGTATAGAGTTCCTCGTATGGGATTCGTAAATAAAATGGACCGTCAAGGTGCTAACTTTTTAGGAGTATGCGGACAGGTTAAAGATATGTTGAAATCGAATGCGGTTGCAATTACTTTACCTATTGGAGATGAGGCTGATTTTAAAGGTATCGTTGATTTAGTTAAAAATCAAGCTATTGTTTGGCATGATGAAACTCAAGGAGCTACTTTTGATGTTGTTGATATCCCTGCTGATATGGTAGACGAGGTTAGACAATATCGTTCTATCCTTATTGAAGAAATCGCTACTTACGATGAAAATCTTTTAGATAAGTATATGGAGGATGAGAACTCTATTACTGAAGAAGAGATTAATAATGCATTAAGAGCTGCTACAATTGACATGGCAATCATTCCTATGCTTGCTGGTTCTTCTTTCAAAAACAAAGGAGTTCAATTTATGTTAGATGCAGTTTGTAAATATTTGCCATCTCCTTTAGATAAAGAAGGTATTGAAGGAATTCACCCTGATGATGCTGATTTATTAGAAGAAGATCAAACTAAAATCTTACGTAAACCAGACGTAAAAGAGCCGTTCGCAGCTTTGGCATTTAAAATTGCTACTGACCCATTCGTAGGTCGTTTAGCTTTCTTCCGTGCTTACTCTGGGCGTTTAGATGCTGGTTCTTATGTTTTAAATACTCGTTCTGGTAACAAAGAGAGAATTTCTCGTATTTACCAAATGCACGCTAACAAACAAAATCCAATCGAATTTATTGAGGCTGGAGATATTGGAGCTGCTGTAGGATTTAAAGATATCAAAACTGGAGATACTTTATGTGATGAAAAGAATCCAATTATTTTGGAATCTATGAAATTCCCAGATCCGGTAATTGGTATTGCTATTGAGCCTAAAACTAAAGCTGACGTTGATAAAATGGGTATGGCTTTAGCTAAATTAGCTGAAGAGGATCCAACGTTTACTGTGAGAACTGACGAGGCTTCTGGTCAAACTATTATTTCTGGTATGGGTGAGCTTCACTTAGATATCTTAGTTGATCGTATGAAACGTGAGTTTAAAGTAGAGGTTAATCAAGGTGAGCCTCAGGTTGAATATAAAGAAGCGTTTACAAAATCTGCTCAACATAGAGAAACTTATAAGAAACAATCTGGAGGTCGTGGTAAATTCGGTGATATCGTATTTACAATCGAGCCTGCTGATGAAGTTGATGGTAAAGTTCCGGTTGGATTGCAGTTTATCAATGCTGTAAAAGGTGGTAATGTTCCTAAAGAATATATCCCTGCTGTTGAAAAAGGATTTAGAGAAGCTATGAAAACTGGTCCATTAGCTGGATATGCTGTGGATAGTTTGAAAGTTACTTTAACTGATGGATCTTTCCACCCTGTGGATTCTGATGCATTATCTTTTGAGTTAGCTGCAAGAATGGGTTATAAAGAATCAGGACGTGCTGCTGGAGCTGTTATTCTTGAGCCAATCATGAAAATCGAAGTTATTACTCCAGAAGAAAACATGGGTGATATCGTTGGTGACTTGAACCGTCGTAGAGGTCAGGTTAATGATATGGGTGACAGAAATGGAGCTAAAACTATCAAGGCTGATGTGCCTTTATCTGAAATGTTTGGTTATGTTACAACATTAAGAACATTGTCTTCAGGTAGAGCTACTTCAACAATGGAGTTTTCTCACTATGCAGAAACGCCTTCTAATATTTCAGAAGCGGTAATTAAAAAAGCAAAAGGTAACGCTTAATTCTTAAGAAAATGAGTCAAAAAATCAGAATAAAACTAAAATCTTACGATCACATGTTGGTAGATAAATCTGCTGAAAAGATCGTAAAAACAGTAAAAACTACTGGAGCGGTTGTAACAGGTCCTATTCCGTTGCCAACTCACAAAAAACTTTTCACTGTATTACGTTCTCCGCACGTTAACAAAAAAGCGAGAGAGCAATTTGAAGTAATGTCATACAAGAGATTGATTGATATTTATTCATCTTCATCTAAAACTATTGATGCTTTAATGAAACTTGAATTGCCAAGTGGTGTTGAAGTAGAGATAAAAGTATAATTTTTTTATATTTTTTTATATAAAAAGCGAGTCAGAAATGACTCGCTTTTTTTGTTTTTTCAAGATTGGTTTTTGGGATGTGATTTTAGAATATTCGTGCGGTAAAATATTTTTTAATTTTTCATAAAATCCTTTGTTATAGGGGAGTGCGAGGTTTTTTTATTGTTATTTTGTTAATAAATAGTTATGTCAAAATTGTGTGCGAATTGAAAAAAAGACTTTCGAAATTTATATTAGAAAGATTGTTTTTGGTGCTTATTTGAGGCTTGGATTTTGATTATGAGCGATTTAATTTTTGTAACTGTTTGGTATATTCGATTTTAATGTCTACTTTTGCACTCCCTGTTTGGAAATTTCTGTTATTTTCAAATTGAAGGGAATTTTAGTAATTAATAATTAATATTTATGTCTGGGTTAATTGGTAAGAAAATCGGCATGACTAGTATTTTCGACGAAAACGGGAAAAACATTCCTTGTACAGTAATCGAAGCTGGTCCATGCGTTGTTACCCAAGTCAGAACCAACGAGGTTGACGGGTATGAAGCGTTGCAACTTGGTTTCGATGACAAAAACGAGAAACATTCTACTAAAGCGGCTTTAGGTCACTTTAAAAAAGCTGGAACTGTTGCTAAGAAAAAAGTCGTTGAATTTCAAGATTTCGCAACTGAACAAAAATTAGGAGATCTTATTGATGTTTCTATTTTTGCAGAAGGAGAATTTGTAGATGTACAAGGTGTATCTAAAGGTAAAGGTTTCCAAGGTGTTGTTAAGCGTCACGGTTTTGGTGGTGTTGGACAGGCTACTCATGGTCAGCACAACCGTTTAAGAGCGCCAGGTTCTGTAGGAGCTTCTTCTTATCCATCTAGAGTATTCAAAGGAATGCGTATGGCTGGAAGAATGGGAGGAGAAAATGTAAAAGTTCAAAACCTTAGAGTTTTAAAAGTAGTTGCTGAAAAGAATCTACTTGTTGTTAAAGGGTGTATTCCTGGACACAAAAACTCTTACGTAATCATTCAGAAGTAATGGAAGTAAAAGTATTAGATTTCAACGGAAAAGATACTGGTAGAAAAGTTCAACTTTCTGATTCAGTATTCGCAATTGAACCAAATAATCACGCTGTATATCTTGATGTTAAGCAATATCTTGCTAATCAAAGACAAGGTACTCATAAAGCTAAAGAAAGAGCTGAAGTAACTGGAAGTACGCGTAAGATTAAAAAACAAAAAGGAACTGGTACTGCTCGTGCAGGAAGTGTTAAGAATCCTTTGTTTAAAGGTGGAGGAACAGTTTTCGGACCAAGACCAAGAAGTTATTCATTCAAATTGAATAAAAACTTGAAAAGATTGGCTAGAAAATCAGCTTTCTCTATTAAAGCAAAAGAAGCTAACATTGTAGTTCTTGAAGACTTTAATTTTGAAGTGCCAAACACTAAAAATTTCATTAACGTTTTGAAAGCTTTAGGGTTAGAAAATAAAAAATCTCTATTTGTATTGGGTGAGTCAAATAAAAACGTATATTTGTCGTCACGTAATTTAAAGGCCTCTAATGTTGTAACTAGCTCAGAATTAAGCACTTACGCAATATTAAACGCTAGTAATTTAGTGCTTTTGGAAGGTTCTTTAGAGTTAATTGAAGAAAATTTAAGTAAATAATAGGAATATGAGCATCATTATCAGACCTATAGTAACGGAAAAAGTAACCAAAGAAAGTGAAGTTCTAAACCGCTTCGGATTCGTTGTTAACAAAAAAGCAAACAAAGTTGAAATTAAGAAAGCTGTAGAAGCTGCTTATGGAGTAACTATCGTTTCTGTTAACACAATGAATGTGAGACCAGATAGATCTACTAAATACACTAAAAGTGGTTTAATCAGTGGAAAGACAAATGCATACAAAAAAGCAATTGTTCAAGTACAAGAAGGAGAAACAATTGATTTTTACAACAATATCTAAGATAGAAAAATGTCAGTAAGAAAATTAAAACCTATTACCCCAGGTCAGCGATTTAGAGTTGTGAATGGTTATGACGCCATTACAACTGATAAGCCGGAACGCTCTTTGATAGCGCCGATAAAAAACTCTGGAGGTAGAAATAGTCAAGGAAAGATGACCATGCGTTATACGGGTGGTGGTCACAAGCAGAGATATCGTATTATTGATTTCAAAAGAACTAAAGACGGAATTCCGGCTACAGTGAAATCAATTGAATACGATCCAAATCGTACTGCGTTTATCGCTTTATTAGCTTATGCTGATGGAGAGAAAACTTATATTATCGCTCAAAACGGATTGAAAGTTGGACAGAAATTAGTTTCTGGACCAGAGTCTCAACCAGAAATCGGTAATACTTTACCTTTAAGCAGAATTCCTCTTGGAACTGTTATATCTTGTATTGAGTTACGTCCAGGACAAGGAGCGGTTATTGCTCGTTCAGCTGGAACTTTTGCTCAGTTAATGGCAAGAGACGGGAAATATGCAACAATTAAAATGCCATCTGGTGAGACAAGATTAATCTTGTTAACTTGTTCGGCTACAATTGGAGCTGTTTCTAACTCTGATCATCAATTAGTTGTATCTGGTAAAGCAGGTAGAACAAGATGGTTAGGAAGAAGACCTAGAACTAGACCAGTAGCGATGAACCCAGTTGATCACCCTATGGGAGGTGGTGAAGGACGTTCATCTGGAGGGCACCCACGTTCAAGAAACGGATTGCCAGCTAAAGGTTACAGAACTCGTTCTAAGAAAAACCCGAGTAACAAGTATATCGTAGAACGTAGAAAGAAATAATAAGATATGGCACGTTCATTAAAAAAAGGACCTTTCGTTCATTATAAATTAGACAAGAAAGTTCAAGAAAACGTAGAAAGTGGTAAAAATGCAGTTGTTAAGACTTGGTCTAGAGCTTCAATGATTACTCCAGATTTCGTTGGACAAACTATCGCAGTTCATAACGGTCGTCAATTTGTACCAGTTTACGTAACAGAAAACATGGTAGGTCACAAATTAGGAGAGTTTTCACCAACTAGATCTTTTAGAGGTCATGCTGGAGCAAAAAATAAAGGTAAAAAATAAAAGAAGCAATGGGAGTTCGTAAAAGAGAAACAGCAGATGCGAGAAAAGAGGCTAATAAGTCTATCGCTTTCGCAAAATTGAATAACTGCCCTACTTCACCTAGAAAAATGCGCTTAGTAGCGGACTTGGTAAGAGGTCAGAAGGTAGAAAGAGCACTTAACATTTTAAGATTCAGTTCTAAAGAAGCTTCAAGAAAATTAGAAAAACTATTATTATCTGCAATCAACAACTGGGAGCAAAAAAATAGTGAAGGTAATTTAGAAGAAGCTGGATTATTTGTTAAAGAGATCAGAGTAGATGGTGGAATGATGTTAAAAAGACTTCGTCCAGCTCCACAAGGTCGTGCACACAGAATAAGAAAACGTTCTAATCACGTTACAATCGTGCTTGGAGCTATCAATAACACACAAAGCAATTCTTAAGCAGCATGGGACAAAAGACAAATCCAATTGGAAATAGACTTGGTATCATCAGAGGATGGGACTCAAACTGGTATGGTGGAAATGATTACGGCGATAAATTAGCTGAAGATCACAAAATCAGAAAGTATATCCACGCTCGTTTATCAAAAGCTAGTGTATCAAAAGTAATCATCGAGAGAACTTTGAAACTTGTAACCGTTACTATCACTACTGCTAGACCTGGTATTATTATCGGAAAAGGTGGGCAAGAGGTAGACAAGTTAAAAGAAGAACTTAAGAAAGTTACTGACAAAGAGGTTCAAATCAACATCTTTGAAATTAAAAGACCTGAGTTAGATGCTTATCTTGTGGCGACAAGCATCGCTCGTCAAATCGAAAGCCGTATTTCTTACAGACGTGCAATCAAAATGGCTATTGCTGCTTCTATGCGTATGAACGCTGAAGGTATCAAAGTTTTGATTTCTGGTCGTTTGAATGGAGCTGAGATGGCGCGTTCGGAAGGTTTCAAAGAAGGTAGAATTCCTCTATCAACTTTCAGAGCTGATATTGATTATGCTTTGGCTGAAGCTCACACTACTTATGGTAGAATGGGTATCAAAGTATGGATCATGAAAGGTGAAGTTTACGGTAAGAGAGAGCTTTCTCCACTTGCTGGAATGGACAAAAAACAATCTGGTACAGGTGGTGGTAAAGGTGGAGATGCTCCTAGAGGCAAATCTAACTTTAACAAAGGCGGTAAACCAGATGCTCGTAAAAGAAAGTAAATTTTTAAACTAAAGAAAAATGTTACAGCCTAAAAGAACAAAATACCGTAAGGTACAAAAAGGTAGAATGAAAGGTAACTCTCAAAGAGGGCATGAACTTTCAAATGGAATGTTTGGAATTAAATCTGTACATGAAGATGGAATGTTCTTAACTTCTCGTCAAATCGAAGCTGCGCGTATTGCTGCAACTCGTTACATGAAGAGAGAGGGACAATTATGGATTAAAATTTTCCCAGACAAGCCTATCACTAAGAAGCCTCTTGAAGTACGTATGGGTAAAGGTAAAGGAGCAGTTGAGTATTGGGCTGCTGTTGTTAAACCAGGAAGAATTATGTTTGAAGTTGGAGGGGTTCCATTGTCAGTTGCAAAAGAGGCTTTACGTCTTGCAGCTCAAAAACTTCCAGTAAAAACTAAATTCGTTGTTGCTAGAGATTTCGAAGCATAATTTATATTTATTATGAAACAATCAGAAATAAAAGATCTTTCTGCAGCGGAGTTGCAAGAAAAGCTTAGTCAAACTAAGAAAGTATATGCTGACCTAAAAATGGCTCACGCTATTTCTCCAATTGCTAACCCGCTTCAAATTAGAAGCGTTAGAAGAACAGTTGCAAGATTAGCTACAGAGTTAACTAAAAGAGAGTTACAATAATTGTATTCTGCTGAAAGATGGAAGAAAAAAGAAATTTAAGAAAAGAAAGAATAGGTGTTGTTACTTCAAATAAGATGGATAAATCTATCGTTATTTCTGAAGTAAGAAAAGTAAAACACCCATTATACGGTAAGTTCGTGTTGAAAACAAAGAAATATGTTGCACACGACGAAACAAACGACTGTAACATTGGAGATACTGTAAGAATTAGCGAAACGCGTCCTTTAAGTAAAACAAAATGTTGGAGATTAGTTGAAATCTTAGAAAGAGCTAAATAATTATGGTACAACAAGAATCAAGACTAAAAGTAGCAGATAACACGGGAGCTAAAGAAGTTTTAACTATTCGTGTTTTAGGAGGTACTAAAAGAAGATATGCCTCTGTTGGTGACAAAATTGTAGTTTCTATCAAAGATGCAACTCCAAACGGAAACGTAAAAAAAGGAGCTGTTTCAACTGCAGTTGTTGTACGTACTAAAAAAGAAGTGAGAAGAGCTGATGGTTCTTATATCCGTTTCGATGACAATGCATGTGTTCTTTTGAATGCTGCAGGGGAAATGAGAGGAACTCGTGTTTTTGGTCCGGTAGCAAGAGAACTTCGTGAAAAACAATTCATGAAAATTGTATCATTAGCACCAGAAGTGCTTTAATTCGTTTTAAGATGATAAAGCTAAAAATAAAATCAGGAGATGTCGTAAGAGTTATTGCTGGAGACCATAAAGGTGCTGAAGGTAAAGTTTTACGTGTTTACCGTGAAAAAAACAAAGCGATCGTTGAAGGTGTAAACATGGTTTCTAAACATACTAAACCAAGTGCTAAAAACCCTCAAGGTGGTATCGTTAAGAAAGAAGCTTCTATTCAAATTTCTAACATTGCTTTAATTGATCCTAAAACTAAGGAAACAACTAGAGTAGGTATTAGAGTAGAAGGAGATAAGAAAGTAAGATTTTCAAAAAAATCTAATCAAGTACTATAGTAATGGCATATACACCTAGACTAAAAGAAGAATATAAGAGTAGAGTAATCTCTGCTCTTAAAGAAGAGTTCGGATATACAAACGTAATGCAAGTTCCTAAACTTGAAAAAATCGTTTTGAGCCGTGGAGTTGGTGCAGCTGTATCTGATAAAAAACTTATCGACTATGCAGTTGATGAGTTAACAAAGATCACTGGACAAAAAGCAGTTTCTACAATCTCTAAGAAAGACGTTGCGTCTTTCAAATTGAGAAAAGGAATGCCTATTGGAGCAAAAGTAACTTTACGTGGAGAAAGAATGTATGAGTTTTTAGATAGACTTATTACTTCTGCTTTACCACGTGTTAGAGATTTCGGTGGTATTAAAGCTACAGGTTTCGACGGAAGAGGTAACTATAATCTTGGAGTTTTAGAGCAAATCATTTTCCCAGAAATTGATATTGATAAAGTAAATAAAATTTCAGGAATGGATATTACTTTTGTTACTACTGCAAAAACTGATAAGGAAGCAAAGTCATTATTGGCTGAATTAGGATTACCTTTTAAAAAGAATTAAGACATGGCTAAAGAATCAATGAAAGCCCGCGAGGTGAAAAGAGAGAAAACGGTAGCTAAGTATGCTGAGAAGAGAAAAGCTTTATTAGAAGCTGGAGACTACGAAGGATTACAAAGATTACCTAAAAATGCTTCACCAGTTCGTTTACACAATCGTTGTAAATTAACAGGTAGACCTAGAGGTTATATCCGTCAATTCGGTATTTCACGTGTAACTTTCCGTGAAATGGCTAACAATGGATTAATTCCAGGAGTTAAAAAGGCTTCTTGGTAATCTCGCAATAAGTTATTACTTTTGCAAACCAAAAAATAATTTTTAATTGATTAAAGGTTCGGGAGATGAGTATCTCCCGAAAACCATAATCGCAATCAAATACATATGTATACAGATCCTATTGCAGATTATTTGACTAGAGTTCGTAACGCTGTGGCTGCAAACCACAAAGTTGTTGAAATTCCAGCATCTAATCTAAAAAAAGAGATAACTAAGATCTTATTTGATCAAGGTTACATCTTGAGTTACAAATTTGAGCAGAATACTGTACAAGGTTCTATCAAAATTGCTTTGAAGTACGATAAAGATACTAAAGAGCCTGTAATCAAAGATATCCAAAGAATTAGTAAACCTGGTTTACGTAAGTACGCAGGTGCTGCCAAATTACCAAGAATCCTTAACGGATTAGGAATTGCTATTGTTTCTACATCAAAAGGTTTGATGACTGGAAAACAAGCGAAGCAATTAAATGTAGGTGGTGAAGTAATTTGTTACGTATACTAATTTTAAACACTAGATAAGATGTCAAGAATAGGTAAAAGCCCAATTGTAATCCCTGCTGGTGTAACTGTTGAAGTTAAAGACGGTATTATTACAGTAAAAGGAAAAAAAGGTCAACTAGTTCAGGAGTTTTCGGACGTAAATGTAACTGTTGAAGGCGATCAAGTTTTAGTAGAAAGATCGTCTGATCATAAAGACCATAGAGCAAAACACGGATTATTTAGATCTTTGATCAATAATATGATTGTTGGTGTTTCTGAAGGTTTCACAAAAGAACTAGAATTAGTTGGAGTTGGTTATAGAGCTTCAAACCAAGGTCAAAAATTAGATTTAGCTCTTGGATATTCTCACAATATTGTTTTAGAAATTGCTCCTGAAGTAAGTTTAGAAACAATATCTGAAAAAGGTAAGAACCCTATCGTAAAATTAACATCATTTGACAAACAACTTTTAGGACAAGTTGCTGCGAAAATCAGAGGTTTCCGTAAGCCAGAGCCATACAAAGGAAAAGGTGTTAAATTTGTGGGTGAAGTATTAAGAAGAAAAGCAGGTAAATCAGCTTAAAATATAAGATTATGTCATTAACAAAATCTGAAAGAAGACAGAGAATTAAATTCAGAATTAGAAAATCGGTTAGTGGTTCTGCTGCAAGACCAAGACTTTCTGTATTTAGAAGTAATAAAGAAATTTACGCTCAAATTATTGATGATGTAAATGGAGTTACTATCTTAGCTGCATCTTCTAGAGAAAAAGAAATAGGAAAAGGTACTAACGTTGAAGTAGCTGCTGCTGTTGGAAAATTAGTTGCAGAGAAAGCGTTAAAAGCTGGGATCGATACTATCACTTTTGATAGAGGTGGGTATTTATATCACGGTCGTATTAAATCATTAGCAGAAGGCGCAAGAGCCGCTGGACTTAAATTCTAATATATTATGTCTAAATACAAAAATGTAGAATTGGTAAAACCTAGTGGTCTTGAATTAAAAGATCGTCTAGTTAGTGTTAATCGTGTTACTAAAGTTACAAAAGGAGGTAGAGCTTTCGGTTTTTCTGCTATTGTAGTTGTAGGTGATGAAAATGGAGTAGTTGGTCACGGATTAGGAAAATCTAAAGACGTTTCTGAAGCAATTGCGAAAGCAGTAGAAGATGCTAAGAAAAACTTAGTTAGAATTCCTTTAAATGGTCAATCTGTTCCTCACGAACAAAAAGGAAAATTTGGTGGTGCACGTGTATTCTTGATTCCAGCGTCTCATGGTACTGGAGTTATTGCTGGTGGAGCTGTTCGTTCAGTTCTTGAGTCAGTAGGTATTCACGATGTATTGTCTAAATCTCAAGGATCATCAAATCCACATAACGTAGTAAAAGCAACTTTTGATGCTTTATTGCAAATGAGAAGCGCTCACACTGTTGCAAAACAAAGAGGTGTTTCTTTAGAGAAAGTTTTTAAAGGTTAATTAGGAAATTATGGCTAAATTATTAGTAAAACAAGTAAGAAGCAAAATCAACTGTCCTCTTTCTCAAAAGAGAGGTTTGGAAGCTTTAGGTCTACGTAAAATTGGACAAGTTGTGGAGCATGAGTCAAATCCTGCTATCCTTGGGATGATAAACAAAGTTAAACACTTAGTTTCTGTTGAAGAAGCTAAATAACAAATACTGTTATGAATTTAAGTAACTTACAACCTGCTGAAGGATCTACGCACAATCAAAATAAAAGATTAGGTAGAGGAGAAGGCTCTGGAAAAGGTGGTACCGCTGCAAGAGGACACAAAGGAGCTAAATCTCGTTCTGGTTATTCTAAAAAGATTGGTTTCGAAGGAGGGCAAATGCCACTTCAAAGACGTGTACCTAAGTTTGGTTTCAAAAACATCAATCGTAAAGAATACGAAGGTGTTAATTTAGATACTCTTCAATTATTAGTAGATAATGGTTCTATTACTGATTCTGTTTCTATGGCAGAATTTGTAGCAAATCGTTTGGCTACTAAAAATGAAATCGTTAAGATTTTAGGTAGAGGAGAATTGAAAGCAAAATTAAAAGTAACTGCCCACAAATTTACTGCTACTGCAAAAGCTGCTATTGAAGCTGCTGGTGGAGAAGCTGTAACTATATAACTTATCTATTAAGATGAAGAAATTTATTGAATCAATAAGTAATGTTTGGAAAATCGAAGAACTAAAGAATAGAATCTTAATTACTTTAGGATTACTTTTAGTATATCGTTTTGGAGCACACGTTACGCTTCCTGGAATTGACGCAACGCAATTGACTGGTTTAGCGGGACAAACTAAAAATGGTCTAGGATCTATTCTAGACATGTTCACCGGGGGTGCTTTCTCTAAGGCTTCAGTATTTGCTTTAGGTATCATGCCTTATATTTCTGCGTCTATTGTTGTTCAGTTGATGGGAATTGCGATTCCATATTTACAAAAACTTCAAAATGATGGGGAAAGTGGTAGAAAAAAGATTAATCAAATCACTCGTTGGTTGACAATCGCTATCACATTGGTTCAAGGTCCGACTTATATCTATAATTTATACAGAACATTGCCTAGTAATGCATTTTTGCTAGGCTTTAATTCACCTGAATTTTTGTTCTCGTCAGTTATCATTTTAGTTACAGGTACAATTTTTGCTATGTGGCTTGGTGAGAAAATTACAGATAAAGGTATTGGAAATGGTATTTCATTGTTAATTATGGTTGGTATTTTAGCACGTTTACCACAAGCTTTTATTCAAGAGTTTACAACACGTGTTACCAATAACAATGGAGGTCCAATGTTATTAGTTATTGAAATTATTGTGTGGCTGTTAGTTATCATTTCTTGTGTATTGCTTACAATGGCAGTGCGTAAAATTCCAGTACAGTATGCTCGTCGTACAACAACTGGAGATTATGAGCAAGATTTGGCAGGAGGTAATAGACAATGGATTCCTCTAAAGCTTAATGCTTCTGGAGTAATGCCAATCATTTTTGCTCAAGCAATTATGTTTATCCCTGCAGCAGTGGCTGGATTGTCTAAATCAGATACATCACAATCTATTGTTGGTGCATTTAGTAATATGTTTGGTTTCTGGTATAATTTTGTTTTTGCAACTTTAATTATTGTATTTACATTCTTTTATACTGCAATCACCGTTCCTACTAACAAAATGGCTGATGATTTAAAAAGAAGCGGTGGTTTTATTCCAGGCGTTCGTCCAGGAGCAGAAACTTCTGATTTCCTTGATAAAGTGATGTCTTTAATAACTTTCCCAGGATCTTTATTCCTTGCTTTGATTGCTGTGTTCCCAGCTATTGTTGTAAGTATTATGGATGTACAACAATCTTGGGCAATGTTTTTTGGAGGTACCTCATTAATAATTATGGTTGGTGTTGCAATAGATACTATTCAACAGATCAATTCATACTTGTTAAATAAACATTATGATGGTTTAATGAAGACTGGTAAAAATAGAAAAGCGGTAGCTTAATATATTTATGGCAAAACAATCAGCAATAGAACAAGACGGATCAATTATAGAAGCATTATCTAATGCAATGTTCCGTGTAGAGTTAGAAAATGGACATATTGTAATTGCTCATATTTCTGGTAAAATGCGAATGCATTACATCAAATTATTACCTGGTGATAAAGTGAAACTAGAAATGAGTCCTTACGATTTGTCAAAAGCAAGAATTACTTATCGATATTAAAGGATATTCACTATGAAAGTTAGAGCATCAGTAAAAAAGAGAAGTGCCGAGTGCATTATCGTGCGTAGAAAAGGGAGACTGTACGTAATAAACAAAAAGAATCCTAGATTTAAACAAAGACAAGGATAATTATGGCAAGAATAGCAGGGGTAGATATCCCAAAAAACAAAAGAGGTGTTGTCGCACTTACCTATATTTTCGGATTAGGAAAAAGTAGAGCTATTGAGATTTTAGAAAAAGCTCAAGTTAGCCAAGATAAAAAAGTTCAAGATTGGAATGATGATGAAATCGGAGCAATTCGTGAAGCTGTTTCATTTTACAAAATTGAAGGAGAATTACGTTCTGAAATTTCTTTAAACATTAAACGTTTAATGGATATTGGATGTTACAGAGGTATTCGTCATAGATCTGGTCTTCCATTAAGAGGGCAAAGAACTAAAAACAACTCAAGAACAAGAAAAGGTAAAAGAAAAACTGTTGCTAACAAGAAAAAAGCAACTAAATAATAAGTAATATGGCTAAAGCAACTGCAAAAAAACGTAAAGTTATCGTTGAATCAACGGGTGAGGCTCATATTTCTGCCACTTTTAATAACATTATTATTTCTTTGACTAATAAGAAAGGTGAAGTTATCTCTTGGTCTTCAGCTGGTAAAATGGGTTTCAGAGGTTCTAAAAAGAACACTCCTTATGCAGCTCAAATGGCAGCAGAAGATTGCGCTAAAGTAGCACTTGAGGCAGGACTTAAAAAAGTGAAAGTTTATGTAAAAGGACCAGGTAACGGACGTGAGTCTGCTATCCGTTCTATTCATAACGGTGGAATTGAAGTTACTGAAATTATTGATGTTACTCCAATGCCACACAACGGATGTCGTCCTCCAAAAAGACGTAGAGTTTAATTTTTTATTTTTATAGTATAAACAAGGTAGAACATAGATTATCGAAGGATTAGACCTGAATTCATAATTTCTACCTTAAATTTTTTTTAAAATGGCAAGATATACTGGTCCTAAAACCAAAATCGCTCGTAAATTTGGCGAGGCAATCTTCGGAGATGATAAATCTTTCGAAAAAAGAAATTACCCACCTGGACAACACGGGATGGCTAAAAAAAGAGGAAAAAAATCTGAGTACGCTGTTCAGTTAATGGAAAAGCAAAAAGCTAAATATTCTTACGGAATTTTAGAAAAACAATTCAGAAATTTATTCGAAAAAGCATCAGCGACTAAAGGAGTAACTGGTGAAGTTTTATTACAATTATGCGAAGCAAGATTAGATAATGTTGTTTTTAGAATGGGAATTGCTCCATCTAGAAGAGGTGCGCGTCAAATCGTTTCTCACAGACACATTACTGTAAATGGAGAGGTTGTTAATATTCCTTCTTACCACCTTAAGCCTGGTGATAAAGTTGCAGTTCGTGAAAAATCTAAATCTTTAGAAGCTATCGAACGTTCTTTATCAAATTCAAGTCATGTTTATGAATGGATTACTTGGAACAATGATCTTAAAGAAGGAACTTTTGTTTCTGTACCTGCGAGACTTCAAATTCCAGAAAACATTAAAGAACAATTAATCGTAGAGTTGTACAACAAATAATAATTGACTTAGTCGAAATTTATGGCAATATTTAATTTTCAAAAGCCCGATAAAGTTATCATGATCGATTCAACCGATTTTGAAGGTAAATTTGAGTTTAGACCTTTAGAACCTGGTTACGGATTGACAGTTGGTAATGCACTTAGAAGAGTTTTGCTTTCAGCGTTAGAAGGTTATGCAATTACATCTGTTCGTATCGAAGGTGTAGATCATGAGTTTTCTACTATTTCAGGTGTTGTTGAGGACGTTACCGAAATTATCCTTAATCTAAAACAAGTACGTTTTAAACGTCAGATTGAAGATATCGATAATGAATCAGTTACTATTTCTGTTTCTGGTAAAGACCAATTAACAGCAGGTGATTTTCAAAAATTTATCTCAGGTTTTCAAGTTTTGAATCCAGACCTTGTTATCTGTAATTTAGATTCTAAAATCAAATTGAACTTCGATTTAACAATCGAAAAAGGTAGAGGATACGTTCCTGCTGAAGAGAACAAAAAACAGAATGCTGCAATTGGAACAATTTTTACAGATTCTATTTTTACTCCGGTAAAAAATGTAAAATATGCAATCGAAAATTTCCGTGTAGAGCAAAAAACAGATTACGAAAAATTAGTTTTTGAAATCAAAACTGATGGATCTATCAATCCTAAAGATGCTCTTACTGAAGCTGCTAAAGTTTTAATTCACCATTTCATGTTGTTTTCTGATGAAAGAATTACACTTGAGGCTGACGAAATTGCACAAACAGAATCATATGATGAAGAGTCATTGCATATGAGACAATTGCTTAAAACTAAGCTTGTTGATATGGATTTATCTGTGAGAGCATTAAATTGCTTGAAAGCGGCTGAAGTTGATACACTTGGTGATTTAGTATCGTTCAATAAAAATGACCTAATGAAATTCCGTAATTTCGGTAAAAAATCTTTAACTGAACTTGATGAACTTGTTGCAGTGAAGAATTTGACTTTCGGAATGGATTTAGCTAAATACAAATTAGATAAAGAATAATTTACTTCATATTTTGCTCTCCATAGTGGATTGTAGCAAGATGAAGATAAAAAAAACACGTCATGAGACACGGAAAAAAATTCAACCACTTAAGCAGACAGACTGGACATAGAAAAGCTATGTTGGCTAATATGGCTTGTTCTCTTATCGAGCACAAACGTATTAACACTACTGTTGCTAAAGCTAAAGCGCTTAAACAATTCGTTGAGCCTTTAATCACAAAATCAAAAGAGGATACGACTCACAACCGTCGTATTGTTTTTGCTTACTTACGTAACAAATACGCTGTAACTGATTTGTTTAGAGATGTTGCTGCTAAAGTAGGTGACCGTCCAGGAGGATACACTCGTATCATTAAAGTTGGAAATCGTTTGGGAGATAACGCTGATATGGCGATGATCGAACTTGTTGACTTCAATGAACTTTACAACGGAGGTAAAAAAGAAGTTAAAAAAGCTAAAAGCCGTCGTGGTGGTAAAGCTAAAAAAGCTGAAACTGCTGCTCCAGAAGCTCCTGCTGCTGAAACAGAAACGACTACTGAAGCTTCTGAATAATTATGAAAGTAATCATTCTATAAAAATCAAGGATAAACTAATTTTTAGTTTATCCTTTTTTTTTGATTTTTTTGAAACCATAAAAATGTAACTTATTTAAAATGATAGGTTTTATTTTTACGAGTGAAAGTTTTAAAAAATCTTGGAAGGGCTATTTTAAAGAAGTAAATTTGCAAAATATCTAATTATACTTAAAACCTTTATACTGGTTTTATAACTTGATTAAAAAAACAATACAAATTAAATAATGAAATACACAACACGACAAAGCGCCATTTTATTACTTAGTGATGGAACAATCTTTCACGGAAAATCTATCGGAATTAGCGGTAAAACTTTCGGTGAAGTTTGTTTTAATACTGGAATGACTGGATACCAAGAGATTTTTACAGATCCTTCTTATTTTGGTCAAATTATGGTTACTACTAATCCGCATATCGGTAATTATGGTATAAATGATTTAGAGGTTGAATCTGAGAGCGTGAAAATTGCTGGATTAGTTTGTAAAAATTTTAGTTTTAACTATTCAAGAGAAGGAGCTTCTGGAAGTTTAGAAGATTATTTCGCTAAGCAAAATCTAATCTGTATCTCTGATGTTGATACAAGAGCTCTAGTTAGTTATATTCGTGATAATGGTGCAATGAATGCTGTTATTTGTACAGATGGAACCTCAATTGAAGATCTTAAAAAAGAATTGGCAAATGTGCCAAACATGGAAGGTCTTGAGTTAGCATCAAAAGTATCTACAACAGAACCTTATTTTGTTGGAGATGAAAATGCTACTTATAAAATTTCGGCACTTGATCTTGGAATTAAAAAGAACATCTTAAGAAACTTCGCGAAAAGAGATTGTTACATTAAGGTTTTCCCTTACGATACAACTTACGAAGAATTAAGTGCATTCAATCCAGATGGTTATTTCTTATCTAATGGTCCTGGTGATCCAGATCCATTGTATGGAGTAATTGATGTTGCGAAAAAAATTATTGCTGATGACAAACCTTTGTTTGGAATTTGCTTAGGTCATCAAATTATTGCATTGGCAAATGGAGTTCAGACTTACAAGATGTTTGGAGGTCACCGAGGAATTAATCATCCTGTAAAAAATCTTCTTACTGGGAAAGGTGAAATTACATCTCAAAATCATGGATTTGCTGTAAAAAGAGAGGCATTAGAAGGTCATCCAGAATTGGAACTTACTCATATACATTTAAATGATGATACTGTTGCAGGAATGAGAATGAAAAATAAAAATTGTTTTTCAGTTCAATATCACCCAGAGGCTAGTCCAGGACCACACGATTCGTCATATTTATTTGATCAATTTGTGGAGAATATTAAAACTAGCAAAGTCTAAAACGATGTAGTTAATAAATAAAGGTGTTTAATGACTAGAATGCGTTTATAGTATTAAATATTTTTATAATTTCGAAAAAAAAATATAATTTATTAATAAAAAACAAAAATAATGAGTATTATAATTAAAGTTCACGCAAGACAAATTCTTGATTCTAGAGGTAATCCTACTATTGAAGTAGATGTAGTAACTGAAAATGGAGTTTTAGGTAGAGCTGCGGTTCCATCTGGAGCATCAACTGGAGAACACGAAGCTGTTGAATTACGTGATGGTGGTAAAGCTTATCTAGGTAAAGGTGTTTTGAATGCAGTGAATAATGTAAATACTATTATTGCTGAAGAGTTAGTTGGAACTTCTGTTTTCGAACAAAACACAATTGACCAATTAATGATTGATTTAGATGGTACTCCAAACAAATCTAAATTAGGAGCTAATGCTATTTTAGGTGTTTCTTTAGCTGCTGCAAAAGCTGCTGCTAACGAACTTGGTTTGCCATTATACAGATACGTAGGTGGTGTTTCTGCTAATACGTTGCCAGTTCCGATGATGAACATCATCAATGGTGGTTCTCACTCTGATGCGCCTATCGCATTCCAAGAGTTTATGATTTTCCCAGTAAAAGCAACTTCTTTTACACATGCAATGCAAATGGGAACTGAAATTTTCCACAGTTTGAAAAAAGTATTACATGATAGAGGTTTAAGTACTGCTGTTGGTGACGAAGGAGGTTTTGCTCCAAACTTAGCTGGTGGAACTGAAGATGCTTTAGATACTATCAAATTAGCTGTTGAAAAAGCAGGATATACTTTCGGTGACGAAATTATGATCGCTCTTGACTGTGCTGCTTCTGAGTTTTATGTAAACGGAAAATACGATTACACTAAATTTGAAGGTGAAACAGGAAAAATCAGAACTTCTGAAGAACAAGCTCAGTACTTAGCTGAACTTGCTGCAAAATATCCAATTATCTCTATCGAAGACGGTATGTACGAAGATGACTGGGATGGATGGAAAGCTTTAACTGAAAAAATCGGTGATAAAGTACAATTAGTAGGAGATGATTTATTTGTTACTAACGTTGCTCGTTTGTCAACTGGTATTGAAAAAGGAATTGCTAACTCAATCTTAGTAAAAGTAAATCAAATTGGTACTTTGACTGAAACTATTGCAGCTGTAAACATGGCGAAAAACGCTGGTTACACATCTGTAATGTCTCACCGTTCTGGAGAAACTGAAGATAATACAATTGCAGATTTAGCTGTAGCTTTAAACTGTGGTCAAATTAAAACTGGTTCTGCTTCTCGTTCAGATCGTATGGCTAAATACAACCAATTATTAAGAATTGAAGAAGAACTTGGAAGTACTGCTTATTTCCCTGGTTTAAATGCTTTCAAGATTAAATAATCATAAGAGTTATATTAAGATAAACCATTCATTTTTTAATGAATGGTTTTTTTTTGGAGTTTTAACAAATTCATAGCAGTATTCTTTTTTTAATTAGTCTTAAATTCATTAGATTTGATAAATTATTATTTAAAGAATTATTTCCAGTATATTATGTCAAAAATAGCTACATTAGAAATAGATGGTAAAAAGATTGAGCTTCCGGTAATCACAGGGAGTGAAAACGAATCAGCTATCGATATTAACAAATTACGTGATTTAACAGGTTATATTACAATTGATCCAGGTTATAAAAATTCAGGATCTTGTACAAGTGAAATCACTTTCCTAGATGGAGAAGAAGGAATTTTACGTTACAGAGGATATTCTATCGAAGATCTTGCTGAAAAAGCTAGTTTCTTAGAAGTATCATATCTTTTGATTTTCGGTGAATTACCTACAGCGGCACAATTAGAAGAATTTGAAAATGGTATTAAAAAACATTCTTTGGTAAACGAAGAAATGAAAAATATCATTGACGGTTTCCCTAAAACAGCTCACCCAATGGGAGTGTTATCTGCTTTAACAAGTGCTTTAACAGCTTTTAATCCTAAAGCGGTTAATGTTGATAACGAAAAAGAAATGTACGAAGCTATTTGTAAAACAATGGCGAAATTTTTAGTGATTGCTACATGGACTTACAGAAAATCTATGGGGTATCCTTTAAACTACTATGATAATACAAAAGGTTATGTAGAAAGCTTCATGCAATTAATGTTTAAATTGCCTACAGGACCTTATGCTGCAAATCCAGTAATTGTTAATGCTTTAGATAAATTATTTATTCTTCACGCAGATCACGAGCAAAACTGTTCTACTTCTACAGTTAGAATGGTAGGTTCTTCTCATGCTGGTTTATTTGCTTCAGTTTCTGCAGGGGTTTCTGCTTTATGGGGACCACTTCACGGAGGAGCTAACCAAGCGGTACTTGAAATGCTTGAAGAAATCAATAAAGACGGTGGAGATACAGATAAATTCTTAGCGAAAGCAAAAGATAAAAATGATCCATTCCGTTTAATGGGATTCGGACACAGAGTTTACAAAAACTTTGATCCAAGAGCTAAAATCATCAAAAAAGCAGCAACAGAAGTATTAGAAACTTTAGGTGTTGAAGATCCGATTTTAGAGATCGCAAGAAAATTAGAAAAAGCAGCTCTTGAAGATGAATACTTCAAAGCAAGAAACTTATATCCAAACGTTGATTTCTACTCTGGAATTATCTACAGAGCTTTAGGAATTCCAACAGATATGTTTACTGTTATGTTTGCAATTGGAAGACTACCAGGTTGGATTGCGCAATGGAAAGAAATGCGTGAAAACAAAGAACCAATTGGAAGACCAAGACAAATTTATACAGGACATCCTTTACGAGAGTTTAAGTCTAATAAATAAAAAACGAAAGCTTCACTTAACTGTGAAGCTTTTTTTATATTTGCTCAAAATACAATAAAGTTATGTTGCAATTAAATGTAAAGAACGAAACGTCTCGACTTCGTGCTGTAGTTCTGGGTTCTGCTGTTCATAATGGGCCAACTCCAACTATAGAAGAGGCCTATGACCCTAAATCATTGGAACATATTAAGGCAGGGACTTATCCTGTAGAAAAAGATATGGTTGCTGAAATGGATGCTTTTAATGCTGTTTTCAAAAAGTATGATGTAACTGTTTATCGTCCGGAGATGATTGAGAATTACAATCAGATTTTTGCTCGTGATATTGGGTTTGTAATTGATGATGTTTTTGTAAAATCGAATATTCTGCCTGATAGAGAAAGAGAGTTAGATGCAATTCAGTACGTAATTGATCAAATTGATCCGTTAAAAGTAGTTCGTCCGCCAGAAGAAGTTCATATTGAAGGAGGAGATGTTATGCTTTGGAATGACCATATTTTCATTGGAACGTACAAAGGAAGCGATTATAAAGATTATATCACTGCGAGAACAAATATGCATGGTGTAAACTATATTAAATCGCTGTTTCCAAATAAGATTGTTAAAGAATTTGATTTAGTGAAATCTAAATTAGAAGCGAGAGATAATGCATTGCATTTGGATTGTTGTTTTCAGCCTGTTGGAAAAGATAAGGGTATTATCTATAAAAGAGGTTTCCGTGAAGAAGCAGATTATTTGTACTTAGTAAATCTTTTTGGTAAAGAAAATCTATTTCATATCGAAAGAAACGAAATGTACAATATGTTTTCGAATGTATTTTCAATTGATGAAAATGTAGTGGTTTCTGAAAAGAATTTTACTCGTTTGAATAACTGGCTTCGCGAAAATGGTTTTACTGTTGAAGAAATTCCATATGCTGAAATTGCAAAACAAGAAGGTTTGTTAAGATGTTCAACTTTACCATTAATTAGAGACTAAAAATTAGTTTCAAGTATCAAGTTGCCAAAAACTTGAAGCCTGAAACTTGAAACCAAAAAATATAAAATCATGAGACAAACTACTAATGCTATCGTGATGATTCGTCCAGTTGCATTCAGAATGAATGAGCAGACGGCTGTAAATAATTATTATCAAAAAGTATTAGACGGACTTTTGCCGAGTACCGTTAATGCTAAAGCGCAACAGGAATTTGACACTTTTGTCGAAAAACTGAGAGCTGTTGGAGTAGACGTAACTGTTGTAGATGATAATTTAGAGACTGATACTCCTGATAGTATTTTTCCAAACAATTGGGTTTCATTTCATGAAAATGGAGATGTAGCACTTTATCCGATGTTTGCTGAAAATCGTCGTCAAGAGCGTCGTGAAGATATTTTGGATACTTTGGAAGAAAAAGGATTCGAAATTGCTAATATCATGGATTATACTTCTGCAGAAGAAGATGGGATTTTCTTAGAAGGAACAGGAAGTTTGTTATTAGATAGAGCAAACGGAAAAGCATACTGCGCATTGTCACCAAGAGCAGATGAAGAGCTTTTTATAGAATTCTGTGAAGATTTTGATTATGCCCCGGTTATTTTTGAAGCTTTTCAAACTGTTGATGGCGAACGTAAACTGATTTATCATACGAATGTGATGATGTGTCTAGGAGAAACCTTTGCTGTTATTTGTGCAGATTCTATTGATGATAAAAAAGAGCGCAAAATGGTTTTGGATAATCTAAAAGATGATAAAAAAGAAATCATTTTGATTACAGAAGATCAAGTAAACAATTTTGCTGGAAATATGTTAGAGGTTCGTGGAAAAGATGATAAGAGATATATTGTTATGAGTGCATCGGCACATCAAAGCTTAACTCCGAAACAAATTGCCCAATTAGAAAATCATGCAGAAATTTTAAGTTCAAGTCTTGATACAATTGAAGCTTGTGGCGGTGGAAGTGCAAGATGTATGATGGCGGAAATTTTCTTGCCAAGAAGCTAGAATAGAAAGAATAATAAAAAGAAAGGGATAAAATCAATATGATTTTATCCCTTTCTTTTTTTAGAAAATAATATTTGAATTAGAAATTTCCTTTAATAATATTTACAATTGCACTTACAATGTACTGAATGCCAATTGAAATAACGATAAATCCAACAATTCTAGAAATAGCAACAATTCCTGAAGCTCCCAGAATTCTAGCCAGATAATGAGCGCTTTTTAAAATGGCAAAAATGGCTACTGCAATTGCAAGGATCGCTAACGAAGAAATTATAATTTCGTTTATTTCGTGGTGTTCCTGATAGAAAGCAATTAAAAGCGACATAGATCCAGGGCCAGCAAGCATAGGTATTGCTAAAGGTGTTAATGCAATATCATTTCTGTGTTGCGCTTCATTCTCAATTTTTTTATTGATTCCTCGTTTTTTGTTGAATTTGCCAGAAAGCAAAGAAAAACCAGAGTTTACAATTACGATTCCACCTGCAATTCTTAAGGCATCGATGCTAATTCCGAAAAAAGTTAGAACATATTGGCCAATAAAATAAGAAACCAATAATATGATAAAAACATTAATTGCAGTCCAAAGTGAGATTCGAGATCGTTCTTTTTGAGAGTCGTGTTGAGTTAGTCCGACAAAAATTGGGACAGTTCCAATTGGATTTAGTACTGAGAATAAGGCAGCAAATAGGTAGATAAATAATTCCATAAAATATTGGTTAGTGGAGTAAATGTAGTTATTTTTTGATGCTTTTGTATGAAATTATGTTATGATAATATTTTTTATTGTTACCAATTCTGAATCAAAGACATAAAGTTAAATCGTTCTTTTTGATTACTTTTGCAGTCTTAAATAAAAATTATGAAAAGCAAAAAAACATTAGTTATAGGAGCATCAACAAATCCAGAACGTTACTCGTTTAGAGCTGTTAATATGTTGACAGGAAAAGGACATTCTGTTTTAGCAATTGGCCAGAAAGCTGGCGAAGTTGCTGGAGTGAAGATTCAAACTAAAGCAATACCAGTAAAAAATATTGATACCATTACTTTGTATTTAAATCCTGTACGTCAAAGAGATTATTATAATTATATTATTGAAGCGCATCCTAAACGAGTAATTTTCAATCCTGGAACTGAAAACCCAGAATTGTATCAATTATTAGAATTAAATGATATTCAGGTAGAAGTGGCTTGTACATTGGTTTTATTAGCTACTAATCAATATTAAAGTTCTCGAAATTTTTATTGAATAGATTTTGATAATATCATTAATTACTTTCATTTGAATACAGAAAAGAAAGGGCTTTCGTAATAATTTTTGAATATTGTTAAGTCTTGAATTTAATGGCTGTAATGTAGGCTAAACCATTAAAAGTATTACTTTTGTCGTCATGGAATTTTCATCAAAATTAATTGAAAAAGCAGTAAACGAAATGTCGCAATTGCCTGGTATAGGTAAACGTACAGCGCTTCGATTGGTTCTTCATTTGTTAAAACAGCCGAAAGAACAGACTGCCTTTTTATCTCAAGCATTATTAAATATGCGTGAGGATATTAAGTTTTGCGAAAGTTGCCATAATATTTCGGATACTAAAATTTGTGAAATCTGTGCTAATCCAGTCAGAAACCATGAAACAATATGTATTGTAGAAGATATTCGAGATGTTATGGCGATTGAAAATACGGGACAGTTTAAAGGAATATATCATGTGCTTGGAGGAAAAATTTCGCCTATTGAAGGAGTTGGCCCCAATCAATTGAATATTTCTAGTTTGGTAACAAAAGTAAAATCTGGAAATGTGTCTGAGATTATTTTTGCATTAAGCTCAACTATGGAAGGTGATACAACAAATTTTTATATCTATAAACAAATAGCAGATTCTGACATTGTCATTTCAACAATTGCGAGAGGAATATCAGTTGGAGATGAATTAGAATATGCAGACGAAATAACATTAGGACGAAGCATCCTACATAGAGTGCCTTTTGAAAAAACATTTAAAAATAATTAACTAAACCCCAAATAGCAGTTAGTTTTTCTTGATTTTGGACGGAAAAATATATTTGCGATAAAATTGAACGAATGACAAAAAATAGCTTTTTTCTATTCTTATTAATTTCAACGTTATTTACCTCATGTATTCCTATTAAAGATTTGGTTTACCTTCAGGATAAAAATGGTTCCGATGGACAAGCAACAATTGCAGCAATAGAATCAAAACCATATCGATTACAAGTCAATGATGTTATAAGTGTTAATCTAAAAGCAATCGATCCCAAATTGGTTTCTATTTTTAATACAACAGAGGGACAAATAGGAAAGTCAGAGACGGGGCTTTATTTTGATGGATTTACAGTTGATGATCATGGAAATATTAGAATGCCAATTCTAGGGGAAATTAATGTGATTGGTTATACTCTTGAAGAAGTTCGTTTAAAAATTGAGAAGAAATTATTGGAAGAATATTTTAAAAGTGAAGCCAATATATTTGTAACGGTTAAGTTGGCCGGTTTTAGATATACTATTAATGGAGAAGTTGGTAGTACAGGAACAAAGACATTGTTTAAAGATAATTTAACTATTTTGGAAGCTGTTGCAAATGCGGGAGATATAACCACTGTTGGTAATAGAAAAGAAGTGATGGTTATTCGTCAATCTCCTACTGGGGTTCAAATGCATAATATTGATCTTACAGATGTAAATGTAATGAAATCACCATATTATTATTTACAGCCAAACGACTATATCTATGTGAAACCCCTGAGGCAAAAAACTTGGGGAACAGGCCAAACAGGGATACAGTCTATAGGAACAATAATTACATTATTGTCTTTGGCTACAACGGTTTATCTAATTATAAAATAAAAATAGATTTTTTAGAATGTTAGACATTAAAGATTTTGCCATTTTCGAAAATCATTCTCATTTTGATTTTAAAGGGTTTCTGTTGAAAATAGCGAGTTACTGGAAATGGTTTCTTGTAAGTTTGATCATTACGTTTACAATTGCTTATCAGGTGAATATTCGTAAAGAAAAAATTTACGGAATGCAGACTATGGTTTCTATAAAAGAAGAAAGTAATCCATTTTTTACATCAAATACAAGTTTGGTTTTTAATTGGGGAGGAACTTCAGATCAGGTAAATGGAATTTCTACAATTTTGCAATCAAGATCCCATAATGAAAAGGTAGTAGATAAGCTCAAATTTTATATTGATTATTTAGAACAAGGAAAGTATAATTTGGTAGATTCTTACGGAGCAGTACCATTTTATATCGATATTGACAAAACAAAGGGACAGCTTGTAGGCTCATTAATTAGTGTAAAGTTTCTAAGTGAAAACGAATATCAAATTCAAATTCCATTTGAAAATAATTCAGTTTCCCTGATTACCTATAATGACAACTCTTATAGTAATACATCAGTTGAACCTGTAACTTTTAATAAAAAGTATAAGACAGGAGAAAGTGTGAATCTTCCATTTTTGAATTGGAAACTTCAAATAGTAGATAATCCAGGTTTTTATAAGGGAAAAGAATATTTTGTTCGATTCAATGATTTTGATGGAACTGTATCTCGATATAAAGGGATAAATGTTGATGCTGGTAAAACTGGCGGTTCATTATTAACTTTGTCAATGCAAGGCACCAATAAAGCTAGAATGGTTGATTATTTGAATTCTACTGTAAAAATGCTTATGAAAATGCAATTGGATGGGAAGAATCAATTTGCAACAAATACAATTAGGTTTATAGATAGTACGCTTATAGCAATGGAATCTCAGCTTAAAGAAACTGGTAATGAACTAAAGTCTTTTCAAAAGGATAAAAATATTTACGAAATCGAAGATGGCGGTGCTAAGGTTTCGGATAAAATAATGAATTTTGATGTCGAAAAAGATCAGATTACAAGAAAAATAGCCTATTATAATTCGTTGAAAACCTATTTAAATAATAGTGTCGATTATTCTAGATTGCCTGCCCCTTCTGTTGCTGGAATTGAGGATCCAAATATTATGGCCAATGTTTCGAAACTTATAGCTCTTTCTACTCAAAGATCAGAAATGGCGTATGCGGTAAAAAGTGAAAAAATATTTAAAGATTTTGACAATCAAATGGTTGCAGTGAAAAATGTTCTTCAAGAGAATATTATTACAGCAAAAGCTTCTTTAGGATATGATTTGTCTTTGATAAATGCTAAAATCGGACAGGCCGAAAGTACTGTTAAAAAACTCCCTGCTGAACAGCAAGAGCTATTAAAAATCAAGCGAAAATATGATTTAAATGATAATATTTATACAGCATTTCTTCAAAAGAGAAATGAAGCAGAAATCGTAAGAGCTTCTAATCTGTCAGATATTCACTTTATTGATCCTGCAAAAGATATAGGTGGAGGTTTAATTGGTCCCAAAACCTCTGTGAATTATGTAACGGCTTTGTTTTTAGGGATTTTGATTCCACTATTGTTTGTTTTAGTAATTTTCTTTATTAATAATTCAATTCAGAATAGTGAAGATATTAATAAACTGACTCAAATTCCATTGATTGGTGTAGTTGGTTTAAACAAGGATTCAGGGAGTATGGCCGTTTTTGAAAAACCAAAATCAGCTCTTTCAGAATCATTTAGAGGGATACGTTCTTCGCTTCAGTTTTTATATAAAAAACAACAGGTTAGTGGATCTAAAACATTAATGATAACTTCCTCAATTAGTGGTGAAGGAAAAACATTTTGCTCTATAAATATTGCAACTGTCTTTGCCTTAAGCGAAAAGAAAACAGTAATTGTTGGTCTGGATTTAAGAAAGCCAAGATTGGCAGATGAATTTAAATTAAAATCATCTTTAGGAGTCGTTAATTATTTAATAAAACAAAATAATTTAGAAGAAATTATTAATCCGACGCCAATTCCAAATTTAGATGTAATACTTTCTGGACCAATTCCACCAAATCCTTCAGAGCTAATTTTAAGCGATGGAATGAAAGAATTGATTGATGAGCTCAAGCAAAAATATGATTATATAGTCTTAGATACTCCTCCAGTTGGATTAGTAGCAGATTCGATAGAATTGGTTCAGTTTGCAGATGTAATATTGTACATTGTGAGACAGAATTATACTAAGAAAGATATGATAACGTTGTTAAATACTAGACTTAAACGTGGAGAGTTAACAAACGTAAGTATTGTATTGAATGGCTATGAAAACAAAGCTAAGTATGGCAGCGGTTATGGATATGGCTACGGTTACGGAGCTTATTCAAATGGTTATCATGAAGAGGAAGTTAAAGATGGATACTGGAAGACATTTTTGAATCGAATAAGAAAAAGCTAAACTTTTACAGATGGAAGGTAAAACAAAAAATACAATTTTAATTACAGGAGGAGCTGGATTTATAGGCTCTAATTTGACTGAGTATTTTTTAGGCTTAAATTATAAGGTAATTTGTCTTGATAATTTTTCGACGGGTCATCGCCATAATTTAAAAGACTTTTTAGATAATCCAGATTTTAAATTAATTGAAGGAGATATTCGAAATTTTGCTGACTGTAATTTGGCAACTGAAGGAGTAGATTATGTTTTGCATCAAGCAGCTTTAGGTTCTGTTCCTCGGTCGATTAAAGATCCGATTACAACAAATGAAGTAAATGTCTCTGGTTTTTTAAATATGTTGACAGCAGCTCGAGACGCTAAAGTAAAACGATTTATATATGCAGCAAGTTCTTCAACTTATGGAGACTCGCAAGGATTGCCAAAAGTTGAAGATGTTATTGGAAAACCTTTGTCGCCTTATGCAATTACTAAATATGTAAATGAATTGTACGCTGAAATCTTCAGCAAGACCTACGGATTAGAGACGATTGGACTTCGTTATTTTAATGTTTTTGGAAGAAAACAAGATCCAAATGGGGCTTATGCAGCGGTAATTCCGAAGTTTGTGAAGCAATTTATGAATCATGAAAGTCCAATAATTAACGGAGACGGAAATTATTCTCGTGATTTTACATATATCGACAATGTTATTCAAATGAATGAATTAGCAATGACTTGTCAAAATTCAGAAGCTATTAATTCTGTTTATAATACGGCATTTGGAGACAGGAATACATTAAATGACTTAGTAAAATATTTAAAAGAATTCTTAGCAGATTTTGATCCAAAAATAAAAGATGTGCCAGTTATTTATGGAGAGAATAGAGCGGGAGATATTCCGCATTCGTTGGCAAGTATAGAAAAAGCAAAAAAAAATCTAGGTTACAATCCAAAGTATTCTTTGCAAGACGGATTAAAAGAAGCTGTTGAATGGTATTGGAATAATTTAAAATAAATTTAAGATCAAGATAATATAGATCAAATGGAAATTACAAAAATTTGCTGCATTGGTGCAGGATATGTTGGTGGACCTACAATGGCAGTCATTGCTCAAAAATGCCCGCACATTCAAGTTACAGTTGTTGATTTAAATGAACAAAGAATAGCAGATTGGAATGATCCAAATCCTGAAAATATTCCAATATATGAACCAGGACTTTCTGAAATTGTAGCAGAAGCAAGAGGAAGAAATTTGTTTTTTTCGACCGATGTAGATAAAGCAATAGACGAAGCCCAAATGATATTTATTTCTGTAAATACGCCAACCAAAACTTATGGAAAAGGAAAAGGAATGGCGGCAGATTTAAAATATATTGAGTTATGCGCAAGACAAATTGCAAGAGTAGCAAAACAAAATAAAATTGTAGTTGAAAAGTCGACTTTGCCGGTTAGAACTGCTGAAGCAATTAAAAGTATATTAGATAATACTGGAAATGGAGTTCAATTTCAAATTTTATCTAATCCAGAATTTCTAGCAGAAGGAACTGCAGTTACGGATTTGTTGAATCCTGACCGAATTTTAATTGGTGGCGATACAACTCAGGAAGGGCAGGAAGCTATTAATTCACTTGTAGAAGTTTATTCAAATTGGGTAAATAAAGATCAAATTCTGACAACAAATGTTTGGTCATCAGAATTATCAAAACTTACTGCAAATGCATTTTTAGCTCAACGAATCTCTTCAATTAACGCAATGTCGGAATTGTGTGAGAAGACTGGTGCAGATGTGAATGAAGTTGCGAAAGCAATTGGTATGGATAGCAGAATTGGTCCTAAGTTTTTAAAAGCTTCTGTAGGATTCGGTGGTTCTTGTTTCCAAAAAGACATTCTGAATTTAGTATATATAGCAAAGTCATACGGATTGAACGAAGTAGCTGACTACTGGGAACAAGTTATTATTATGAACGATCATCAAAAAAGAAGATTTTCTAATAAAATTGTTCAGACATTATATAATACTGTAGCGGATAAGAAAATTACTTTTTTAGGTTGGGCTTTCAAAAAAGACACAAACGATACGAGAGAATCAGCTGCAATTTATGTTGCTGATGATTTAATAAATGAGCAAGCAAAAATATCAATTTTTGATCCGAAAGTTTCAAGAGGCAAAATGTTGAGTGATCTTGATTATCTAGAAACAAGATCAACGGAAGAAAATGCAAAAGCAGTAAATGTATTTAATAATGCATATGAAGCATGCAAAGATGCGCATGCAATTGCAGTTTTAACAGAATGGGATGAATTCACAACTTATGACTGGAAAAAGATTTACGATTCTATGCATAAGCCAGCTTTTATTTTTGACGGAAGAAATATTTTGAATGCTAAACAATTAGAAGCGATAGGATTCGTTTATAATGGTATTGGATCATAAAAGGTTTGGTGTGTATAAAGAGAAGAAGGAATGATATTTGCTTCTTCATAATTAAAAAGAAATGAATTGGTACGTAGTTTATACAAAACCGAAATGGGAAAAGAAAGTTGCGGATAAACTTAATCAACTGGGAATAGAATGCTATTGTCCGCTGATTACTGAGGTAAAGCAATGGTCAGATCGCAAAAAAAAAGTTGAAACTCCTCTTTTTAATTCCTATGTTTTTGTTCAGTTGCCCGATTCAGATCGTAATTTAGTTTTTCAAGCACAAGGAATCGTTAGGTATTTGTTTTGGTTAGGAAAACCAGCAATTGTAAAGGACGAAGAGATTGAAATTATTAAAAAAAGTTTAAAAGCCCCCAATCTAAGTGACGTTTCAGTTTCGAGTATTCAGGTTGGAGATAAAATAAAATTAGAATCAGGAGTATTTAGCAATCAAAATGCAATCGTACAAGAAGTTTCTAACAATTATTATGTGTTAGTATTGGAAGCTTTGGGGTGCGTTTTGAAAATAAAATATAAATAGTTTATAGATTTTAAGCAGTAATAACAGGAGAAAAAGTCTTTTTAAGAAATTTTTTCTTCTGTTTTTTTTATAAGGTATTTATTTACAGTCTGATTAATAAGTCATTGTAAATGTTAGTTTTTATATAATGGCTGGTTTTTCGAGTAATACGGCAAACCGTATTGAATAACTAGAGTTATTGTACTATATTTGCGCGAAAATCATTAATTTAGGTATCTGAGTCAAAGTTGTGTGACTGAGAACGGCGAAGCCGTGAGTTTTAGTGACCAGATTAAATTAAAAAATATGAAATTGGAAAATAATGTGAAAATTGCGGTTATAGGTTTAGGCTATGTAGGATTACCTTTAGCGCGATTATTTGCTACAAAATATCCAGTAATTGGTTTTGATATAAATGAATCGAGAGTTAGTTCTTTAAAATCAGGAACCGATACAACTTTAGAAGTAGAAGATGAAGTTTTACAACAGGTTTTAGTAGATAAACCAAGTGAAACAACAGGATTGTACTGTACTACTTCTTTAAATGATATAGCTGAATGTAATTACTACATTGTTACTGTTCCTACTCCAGTTGATAAAAACAATAGACCAGATTTAACACCTCTATACAAATCTAGCGAAACCGTTGGTAAAGTTTTAAAAAAAGGAGATATTGTTATTTATGAGTCAACTGTTTATCCCGGAGTAACGGAAGAGCAATGTGTGCCTGTTTTAGAACGAGTTTCTGAATTAAAATTTAATGAAGACTTTTTTGCAGGATATTCGCCAGAGAGAATAAATCCAGGTGATAAAGAGCATACAGTCGAAAAAATTTTAAAAGTAACATCAGGTTCAACACCAGAAATAGGTTTAAAAGTAGATGCTTTATATAAATCTGTAATTACAGCTGGAACACATTTAGCACCAACAATAAAAGTTGCTGAAGCAGCAAAAGTTATTGAGAATTCACAGCGAGATATTAATATTGCTTTTGTTAATGAGTTAGCTAAGATTTTCAATTTAATGAATATTGATACCCAAGAAGTATTAACAGCGGCCTCGACAAAATGGAATTTTTTACCTTTTAAACCGGGCCTTGTTGGAGGGCACTGTATTGGTGTAGATCCCTATTATTTGGCACAAAGAGCGCAAGAGTTCGGCTACCACCCAGAAATAATTTTGGCTGGAAGACGTTTAAATGATAGTATGGGAGAATATGTAGCTTCACAAATAGTGAAGTTAATGATTAAAAAAGGTATTTCAGTTAATGGTGCTGAGTTACTAATGCTTGGAATTACTTTCAAAGAGAATTGTCCAGACGTAAGAAATACTAAAATTGTAGATGTTGTTAAGGCTTTAAAAGAATATGGAATTTTAGTAACCATATTTGATCCGCTTGCAAATGCTGAAGATGTAAAAAAAGAATATAATTTAGTAACATTAGACTCTATTCCAAACAATAAATTTGATGCAATAGTTCTAGGAGTTTCACATGCTGAATTTTTAGAGCTGGATTTTGCTAAATTGCAAAAATCAAATAGTTTATTATATGATGTAAAAGGGGTTTTAGGTGCTATAGCTGATAATAGGTTATAGAACTAGAAGTCTTTTTTTATTTTTAGAGAAAATGGAAACAAAAAATTCAATAATACATGTAGTTTTAACTGGCGGAGTAGGCAGTAGATTATGGCCTCTTTCGCGTAAAAGTAGACCAAAACAATATTTAGAGATATTTGAAGGAAAATCATTATTCGAAATGACGGTAGAACGCAATAGTCATTTAGCGGATAGAGTGATGGTAGTAGGAAATGTTGATAATCATCATTTGAGTGGAGTAGTTATGGATAAAACTAATACTGCCTATGTAAATATCGTAGAAGCAACTCCTAGAAATACAGCAGCGGCCATTGCCTTTGCAGCTTTTGCTTCAAATCCAGAAGATATATTGATTGTTACTCCTTCTGATCATATAATTGATAAAATAAACGATTACAATAATGCGATCCAAGAGGCAATTTCTAAAGCTAAAGATGGCTTTATAATTACTTTTGGAATTATTCCAACCAAACCAGAAACAGGTTACGGCTATATTGAATCTAAAGGAGATAAAGTTTTATCATTTCGAGAAAAACCTAATGAAACAACAGCTAAAGAGTTTATTTCTAGAGGAAATTTTTTATGGAATAGTGGTATGTTCTGTTTTAAAGCGGGTGTTTTATTGGATGAATTAAAACAATTTCAACCAGATATTTATGAAAAATCTAAAGCAGTTTGGGAAGCTTCCAAACAAGGCTTTTTAGATTTAGAATTATCAATGCAAATTCCATCAATAAGTATTGATTATGCTGTGATGGAAAGGAGTAAAAAAATTAAAGTTGTTCCCGCATCTTTTTCTTGGTCTGATTTAGGTTCTTTTGAATCAGTATACGAATACTTAGTTTCAAAAGGGCATCCTGTAGATTCTAATGGTAATATGGTGATAGGTTGTGATAGTCATACAACTTTTTTAGGTTTAAAAAATACTATTTTTGTACATACTGATACTGCTAATTTGATTTTGCAAAAAGAAAATTCGCAAGATGTAAAAGATATATATAACGAATTGGAAAAACAAAATTCAGATTTATTAAATTAATAAGAAGCATTTAAAAATGAAAAAAATTCTAATAACTGGTGGAGCTGGTTTTATTGGTTCTCATGTAGTAAGACGTTTTGTAAATAGATATCCGCAATACCAAATTTTCAATTTAGACGCTTTAACATATGCAGGAAATTTAGAGAATATAAAAGATATTGAAAACAAGCCAAATTACACTTTTGTAAAAGGTGATATTGTTGACGAAAGTTTCATAAATGAACTTTTCGATCTTCACAAATTTGATGGAGTTTTACATTTAGCTGCAGAATCTCATGTAGATCGTTCAATTGAAGAACCATTAGCATTTGTAAAAACCAATGTTATTGGAACAATGAATTTATTAAATGCTGCTAAGAATCAATGGAAAGACAATTTTGAGGGTAAAAGATTTTATCATATAAGTACAGATGAAGTCTATGGTTCATTAGGCACAACAGGATTGTTTACCGAAGAGACTCCTTATGATCCAAATTCACCATATTCAGCTTCAAAAGCTAGTTCTGATCATTTTGTTAGAGCTTATGGAGAAACTTATGGTCTACCATATGTTTTAACTAATTGTTCAAATAATTACGGATCATATCACTTTCCGGAAAAACTTATCCCCCTTTTTATTAATAATATCATAAATAATAAATCATTGCCTGTTTATGGCGATGGAAATTACACACGTGATTGGCTTTTTGTTGAAGACCATGCAATTGCAATAGATCTAGTTTTTCATGAAGGTAAAAATCATGAAACTTATAATATTGGTGGGTTTAACGAATGGAAAAATATTGATCTTGTTAAGTTGCTATGTAAAATAATGGATGGGAAATTAGGACGAGTAGAAGGTACTTCTGAAGAATTAATTACATACGTAAAAGATAGGCCAGGTCATGATTTGCGTTATGCTATTGATGCTTCAAAAATCAATAAAGAATTAGGTTGGAAACCTTCAGTTACTTTTGAAGAGGGATTAGAAAAGACTATAAATTGGTACTTAAATAACCAAGAATGGCTTCAAAATGTTACTTCTGGGGCTTACAAAGATTATTATCAAAAACAATACTCGTAAAAGAGATACTTAAACAATAAATTTCTTTTAAATAATTTTATCATAAACATGAAAAAAATAATATACGTTCTTGCCCTATTTTTTACGTTTTTAATGTCCTTTAATGCTAGTGCCCAAGATATTGTAAAATCTAAAGACCTTAGTACTGTAAAAGTAGATTATTTGTCAGATGATGAAATTGCAAAAATTATTGCTCAATTAAAAAGTAATAATGCAAGTATTAATGATGTTGAATCTATGGCTTTGTCAAAAGGAATGAGTCAGAGCGAATTTGATAAATTAAAAACTCGTATTACAGAATACGAAAAAAAGAATACTTCTGATAAGGATAAAGATAAAGACAAAAATAAAAAGGATGAAGACAAACTAAAAAAAACTGATAAGGACTCAGAGTTTGGAAGAAAGCAAGAAAAAATAAAGAATGAGAAAATTAAAGACTCTTTAAATGCATTGATTTTTGGTTCCGAGTTATTTGATAAACCTACATTAAATTTTGAACCAGATTTAAAAATGGCTACTCCAATAAATTACGTTTTAGGGCCAGGAGATAAATTAGAAGTTAGTATATATGGTATTCAGCAATTTGAAGATACAGCTCCTGTAAATTTTGAAGGTAAAATTTCGATAACTAATGTTGGACAAATTTCTGTGGCAGGAATGTCTATTGAAGCAGCTACGCAAAAAATCAGGGCAGCAATTGCCAGAGTATATAGTACTGTTAGATCTGGGCAATCTCAGGTCAGTGTTAGCTTAAGTGATATAAGAACTATTAAAGTAACAATTGTTGGAGGTAAACAACCAGGAAATTATTCAATATCATCTTTAGCATCTGTTTACAATGCATTGCATTTAGCAGGTGGTCCTGGAAAAAATGGTAGTTACAGAAATATAGAATTAATTAGAAATAATAAGATTTATAAAAATATTGATATCTATAAATTTTTAGTAAAAGGGGATCAATCCGATAATGTAAACTTAAGAGATAATGATGTCATCAGAATTCCTGCTTATACTCAAAGAGTAGTAGTAGAAGGAGAAGTAAAACGTCCAGGTATTTTTGAAATGAGAAAAGGAGAAAAATTTTCTGATTTGTTGAATTTTGCATCTGGATTTAATGAATTTGCTTATACTGCTTCTGTAAATGTTTTACAAAAAACAGGGAAAGAATTTAAAGTTCATGATGTGAACGAAAGCGAATACAATTCTTATGAGCCTCAGTCTGGAGATGTTTTTAAGGTTACAAAAATTTTGAATCGATTTGAAAATCGTATTAAAATTGAAGGAGCTGTTTTTAGACCAGATTATTATTCTTTTACAGAGGGAATGAGAATTTCAGATCTTGTTACGAGAGCAGAAGGATTAAAAGAAGATGCGTATAGTAAACGAGCAAGAATTATACGTCTAAAAACAGATTTAACAACAGAAATTGTTAATGTAGATTTAGGAGCCGCTTTATCAGGTGATTTAAGTGCAGATATTGAGCTAAAGAGGGAAGATATAGTTACTGTCTATTCTGTTTTGGACTTTAGAGAAGAGTATAAAGTTACTATAGATGGTGAAGTAAAAAATCCTGGTGAATATGAATATTTTGAGAATCTAACGTTAAATGACCTAGTGGTTCAGGTAGGAGGATTAACAGGTTCTGCTTCAAAAAGAGTTGAAATTGCTAGGATGATTAAATCTGATGCTATTGATGACGCTGATCCTAAGCGTATAGAATTAGTTGAGTTGGAAATAACAGCAGATAATAATGAACAAATTAAGAATTTTGTTTTAAAACCCTTCGATGTTATTAATATTCGTCGAATGGCAGTTTATGAGAAACCAGAAATGGTTAAAGTAAGTGGTGCTGTTACTTATCCAGGAAAATACGTATTAGCCAATAAAAAAGAAAGGGTCTATAATGTAGTTATGAGAGCAGGCGGATTAACATCTATTGCAAATTTGGATGGTATGAAAATAAAAAGACCGATCAAAGAAGAACAATTAGAACAATTAGAAACTGTAAATCTTAATTTGGAGAAAAAAGAAGTAAAAGAGGGAATAGAAGAAGAATCAAATATTAAAACTAAAGATACACTCAAATCTAAGTTATCAAAAAAATTAAGAGATGAGTTGAAATACACAACTATTCCTGTTAATTGGGAAAAAATTGTTAAAGATAAAAACCATTATTCGAATGTTACCTTATTTCCAGGTGATGAAATAGAAGTTGCTATTTATAATGAAGGAGTAAAGGTAACTGGGAATGTATTATTGACGTCTGAAATTCCTTATAGAAGTGGGAAAGGATTTAAATATTATATAAATTCAGTAGGAGGTGTAGATAGTAAGGGATGGAAGAAAAAAGCTTATATTATTTATCCAAATGGGAAAGCAGCGGTGACTGGTTCTTTTTTGTTTTTTAGATCATATCCTAGAGTAGAACCGGATTCACAAATTGTTGTGCCTGAAAAGCCTGAAAAGAAAAAGATGAGTGCTGGAGAGTGGGCTGGAATTGGAACTGCATTTGCTAGTTTGGCACTGTTAATTGTTACTGCGTTTAAATAAATTTTAATGGAAAAAAAAATTGAGATTAATGATGAAATATCGTTAAAGGATTTAATACAGGATGCTCGAAAGTGGTGTGTTTATTTATTAAAGAATTGGAAAGTTATTGTAATAATTGCAATTTTAGGTGCAATTTTAGGAGTATTCTATTCATTAAATAAAAAACCTATTTATGTCGCGACTTTGTCTTTTGCACTTGAGGATAGTGGTAGTTCAGGAGGAGGGCTTAGTAGCGCACTAGGACTGGCAGGTACTTTGGGATTAGATTTAGGCGGAGGCGGAGGCGGTATATTTACCGGATCTAATTTAACTGAGCTGTTCAAATCTCGCAATATGGTTGAGAAAACATTATTATCTCCAGTTAATGTTAATGGTAAAGTTATTTCATTAGCAGAAATGTATATTGAAAACAATAATTGGAGAGAGAATTGGAAAGATGATCCCAAGATAAAAAATATACAATTTACGCCGAATCCTGATAAGAAAAATTTTACTCGGACTCAAGATAGTATTATAGGAATTATGTATGAGAATTTGTCTCGAGCAGGATTTACGGTTGGCCAAAAGGATAAAAAAGTTGCAATTATAAGTATAGACGTTTCATCTACAAATGAATTATTCTCAAAATCTTTTTGTGAGACTTTAGCAAGACAAGTTGGTAAATTTTATATCGAAACAAAGAGTAAAAAAGCCCGAACTAATATGGCTATTTTAGAACATCAGGTTGATTCGGTACGTTCTGAATTAAATGGTGCTATTACGGGAGTAGCAGTCGCTAATGATAATACATTCAATCTTAATCCTGCTTTAAATGTTCGACGGGCTCCTTCAGCTAGAAGACAAGTAGATGTTCAAGCAAATACAGCGATATTAACAGAGTTAGTAAAACAGAGTGAATTATCTAAAGTAACTTTACGTAAAGAGACACCATTAATTCAAGTAATAGACAGGCCAATATTGCCTTTAAAGAAGGAAAAATTTGGAAAACTCAAAGGAATCATTTTAGGTGGATTTTTGGGGGGATTTCTGATTGTCTTTTGGTTGATTGTGAAACGTTTGCTAAAAGGTTCATAAAACGCCTTATAGGTAGAAAATAGCTCATAAATTTAAGATTAACAAATAATAATTATTTAGAAAATAGTACAATATGAATCTTTTAAATAAAACAATTCTAATAACAGGAGGTACAGGTTCTTTAGGAAAAGCACTGACTGCTCATATTTTTAAAAATCATCCTAATATAAAAAAGCTTATAATTCTTTCTAGAGACGAACAAAAGCAATTTCAGATGGCTCAAGAATATCCAGAGAAAGAATATCCTCAAATACGTTTTTTTCTTGGAGATGTTAGAGATCAGGAGAGATTAGTTAGAGCTTTTCAAGGTGTCGATATTGTCATTCATGCTGCAGCAATGAAGCATGTGCATTTGGCAGAATATAATCCTGATGAATGTATTAAAACTAATATTGGAGGAGCTCAAAATGTAATTTATGCAGCCTTACAGACAAATGTTAAGAATGTAGTTGCTTTATCAACAGATAAAGCATGTGCGCCAATTAATTTGTATGGTGCTACGAAATTAACATCTGATAAATTGTTTGTTGCTGCAAATAATATAAAAGGAGAAAATCCAATTAAATTTTCAGTCGTGCGTTATGGAAATGTAATGGGATCTAATGGGTCAGTTATTCCATTCTTTATGAAAAAGAAGTCTGAAGGGAAATTACCAATTACTGAGACTACAATGACGAGATTTAATATTTCTCTTCAAGGAGGAGTCGATATGGTTATGCACGCTATAGAGTATGCATGGGGTGGGGAAATTTTTATACCAAAAATTCCGTCTTATAATATTATTGATGTGGCTAAGGCTGTAGCTCCTGAATGCTCTTTAGATATTGTTGGGATTAGACCAGGTGAAAAAATTCATGAAGAAATGATTACATCATCTGATGCCTTCTACACATATGATTTAGGGAAGTATTATACAATCTTACCAACAGTTCCTAATTTTAAAGTCGATGATTTCATAGATAAATTTAATGCTAAATTAGTTGAACCAGGATTTAATTATAATTCAGGGACAAATACTGAATGGGAAACAGTAGATACTTTAAGAGCCTTAATAAAAGAACATTTAGATCCAACTTTTGAAATATAATGGGACACAATATAATACCATATGGTCGTCAAAATATAACTCAACAAGATATTGATGTTGTTATCGAAGCATTAAAATCTGATTATTTAACACAAGGACCAAAAATAGCTGAGTTTGAAAAAGCATTTGCAGATTATGCAGGAAGTAAATTTGCTGTTGCTGTTTCGAATGGTACAGCAGCTTTACATTTATGTACATTGGCCTTAGATGTTAAAGAAGGTGATAAAGTAATTACTACACCAATTACTTTTGCAGCATCTGCAAATTGTGTTCGCTATTGTGGAGGAGAAGTTATATTTTCCGATATTGACCCAAAAACGTATCTTTTAGATATTAATAAAGTTAGGTCATTACTAGAATCTTCTCCAAAAGGAACATTTAAAGGAATTATTCCTGTTGATTTTGCCGGAAGAGCTGTAGATCTGGAGGCTTTTAAAAAACTGGCTAACGAATTTAGTTTGTGGATTATTGAAGATGCTTGCCACGCACCAGGTGGAGGATTTTTAAATCCTAAAAACACACTGGAAAATTGCGGGAATGGCAATTTTGCTGACTTAGCTATATTCTCTTTTCATCCCGTAAAACATATTGCGTGTGGGGAAGGTGGTATGATTACAACGAATGATGAGACGCTTTATAAAAAGCTTTTGGCTTTACGTACACATGGAATTACTAAAAATAATTCAGAATATGTCAATTCGGCTGATTTTGCTAATGGATGCGAAACAGAAGAAAATGTTTACCCATCTTGGTATATGGAAATGCAAACATTAGGATTTAATTACCGATTAACTGATTTTCAGGCAGCTTTAGGATTAAGTCAATTACAAAGAGCTGACGAAGGAATTGTTAAGAGGCGAGAAATTGCCTTCAATTATAATAGAGCTTTCACTAATAAAAATTTTATTAAAGGACAATCTGGTGTAGTCGAAGGTCATGCATATCATTTGTATATAATTGAAGTTGAAGACAGATTGGGACTTTATAACTATCTTAGAAAAAATAACATCTTTGCGCAGATTCATTACATTCCTTGTCATCTTATGCCTTATTATAAGCAATTTGGATGGAAAGAAGGTGATATGCCAGTTGCTGAACAATACTATAAAAATTGTATCAGTTTGCCGATGTATCCAACACTAACAAAGGAAGAACAGGAATTTGTAATAGAGAGCATAAACTCTTATTATGAAAAACAATAATCAGAAAGAATCGTTTCTTGCTTATGAGGCAAATGCTTGGTTTGAGAGAAATCTAAGTGTCATTAAAAAATATGATGCTAATCGTGATCGAGTTATTACTTTGATTAAAGAATACAATCTTAAGCCAACGAAAATTCTCGAAATAGGGTCTTCAGCGGGATATAGAATTAATGCCTTAAAGAATATATATAATGACTGTGAGGTGTTTGGGATTGATCCTTCAGTTGATGCTATAGAATATGGCAAAAAACATTTTTCTGATGTTAATTTTATACATGGTACTGCAGATAAGTTAGATGATTTTCAAAATCAATCTGTTGATATAGTTATTGTTGGTTTTGTTTTTTATGTTATTGACAGAGATATTTTATTTAAAGTTATTTCTGAAATAGACCGAATTTTAAAAAACGGAGGCATACTAATTATTGTTGATTTTTTCTCGGAAAGATCTTTACGAAATGTTTACGAACACATTAATGATTTTGCTGCATTTTCATTTAAACAAAATTATGATGAAATTTTTACGTCTTCTAAATTATATTATCTTTTAGATAAGTCTACTTGGAATCATTCAAATAAAATTCTAGATGCAACAGATAATTATTTTGATAAATATAGTATCTCTTTGCTAAAAAAAGATATAAACGCCAGTTATAAGTAAGGTTTAAAGCAGATTTTAAAATTTAATAAATTGAATAATAAATTAGTACTGGGAACGGTTCAAATGGGTTTAAATTATGGTATCAATAATACCAACGGAAAATTAAGCTTTGAAACTAGTTGTCAAATTTTGAGTAAAGCTTTTGAAATGGGTATTAGAACTTTAGATACTGCGGAGGCTTATGGTAACGCTCATAATGTAATAGGAGATTTTCACAAATTAAATCCTAATATTGTATTTAATATTATTACTAAGATTCCGCATGGGGATATTAAAGATATTCAATCGAAGGTAAATATTTATTTAGAGGATCTTCAGGTTAAGTATTTAGATGTTTTAATGTTCCATTCTTTTGAATCATATTTGAACAATAAAGAAGAATGTAATTTAGTTCTAAAAGAATTAAAAGAAGTGGGAATTATTAATCATATTGGTGTTTCTGTATATACTAATGAGCAAATTGAAAAATTGCTGTTAGATGATAATATAACAGTTGTTCAGATGCCTTTTAATTTGCTGGATAACAATTCATTACGGGGTAGTGTGATGAAAGCTCTTAAGAAAAAAGGAAAAATAATTCATACTAGATCTGCTTTTTTGCAAGGATTATTTTTTAAAGAAAATTTCGATAATGAAGTTTCCCAAAAATTGTCTTCAGAGTTAACTGCTATTAAAAACTATGCAGAGTTTGAAAATACCAATCTTTCTAATTTAGCGTTAAGTTATTGCTTAAATAATGAATTAATTGATGAAGTTTTAATAGGAGTTGATTCTCCAGAACAACTAATAGATAATTTAAATGCACTAAATTATAATCTAGATCAAGGACTTATAGACAAAATTAATGCTATAAAGGTTACAAACCTAGATTTGCTAAATCCATCCTTATGGAAATAAAAACAATTCTAATTTCTCAGGCTAGATTAGGGAGTACTAGACTGCCTGGAAAAGTATTAAAGGAAATAAAGGGGGAATCTTTACTTGAAATTCACTTAAAAAGATTAAAAAAATGCTCTGCAATTTCTAAAATAATTGTTGCTACTACAACTGTTGAAGCTGATGATTTGATTTATAATAAAGTTAAGCAATGGGGCTATGATTCGTTTAGAGGATCGGAATCGGATGTACTAGACAGATTTTATCAATCGGTTAAAAATGAAAAACCAGATTGGATTGTGCGTGTAACTGCTGACTGCCCTCTTATTGATCCAGGTTTAGTTGACGAAGTGGTATCATTTGTACAAAAAAATGATAAAGATTATGGCTCAAATGTCTTAATTGAAAATTTTCCTGATGGACAAGATATTGAGGTATTTAAATTTTCAGCACTGGAGAAATCTTGGAAAGA
The DNA here is from genome assembly GCF_042436695.1 of Flavobacterium sp. HJSW_4. NCBI lineage: Bacteria > Pseudomonadati > Bacteroidota > Flavobacteriia > Flavobacteriales > Flavobacteriaceae > Flavobacterium > Flavobacterium sp. HJSW_4. Next base: position 304,247 of record NZ_JBHNPP010000001.1, on the reverse strand, counting down.
ATCAAAATTGCTTTCAGAACGAGAACATGTTACATTGTATATGAGGAATAATTCAGATTTTAATGGAGGGCATTTGTTTTCGGCTATTAATTATGCATGTGATTCAGTTTTTTCTAATATTAGAATGACTGTTGATGAAAAAAGGGATTTTGATTTAATTGAAATGCTTATAAACTCATTGGGAACAGATAAATCCTGGATTGAGTATGTAAATTATATTATTGAAAATGATTTAATCAAAGTAAATGATCAAATTATTAGAAACGAAGGATTATTAAAATCATTAAAAGAAGATATATAATGGGAACAGGACAAGAACTATATAAAAAAGCTAAAATATTAATACCAGGTGGTACTATGTTGCTATCTAAAAGACCAGAAATGTTTTTGCCTGATTTATGGCCATCTTATTTTTCAAAATCAAAGGGCTGTAAAATATGGGATTTAGATGGAAAAGAGCTCTTAGATATGTCTATCATGGGAATTGGAACTAATACACTTGGGTACGGTAATGAAGAAGTTGATAATGCTGTTTTGGAAACGGTAAAGAAAGGAAATATGACCACTCTAAATTGTCCTGAAGAAGTTTATTTAGCTGAAAAATTAGTTGAATTAAATCCATGGGCAGATATGGTACGTTTTGCAAGAAGTGGCGGTGAAGCAAATTCGATTGCAATTCGTATAGCTCGTGCAGCTTCAGGTAGGGATAAAGTTGCTATTTGCGGATATCATGGTTGGCATGATTGGTATTTGTCAGCGAATCATAATGATGGAGGGGACGATTTATCCGGTCACTTACTTGCGGGATTAAGCCCTAAAGGAGTTCCAAAAAATTTAAAGGATACAGTTTACCCATTTAATTATAACAATTTTGAAGAATTGCTTTCAATAGTTAATAACAATGATATAGGTGTAATTAAAATGGAAGTACTTAGGAATTTTGGACCAGAAGATAATTTTTTGCAGAAGGTTAGAAATCTCGCTACAGAAAGAAATATTGTTTTAATTTTTGATGAGTGTACATCTGGGTTTAGAGAAACTTTTGGTGGAATTTATCAAAAATTTGGAGTTGAACCTGACATCGCAATGTACGGGAAAACAATTGGAAACGGTTATGCACTAACTGCAGTTGTAGGAAGAAGAGAAGTCATGGAAGCGGCACAAAATACTTTTATCAGCAGTACATTTTGGACCGAAAGAATTGGACCAACAGCAGCTTTAGCTACCCTAAAAGTGATGGAAGAAGTAAAATCTTGGGAAATCATTACAGCGACTGGAAATAAAATGCGTAATGGTTGGCAGAAATTAGCCGATTCACACAAGTTAAATATTTCGATTTCTGGAATTTCTGCTTTGAGTACTTACAGTTTTAATAGTCCTGATGCTCTTTCTTACAAAACATTTATTGCTCAGGAAATGTTAAATAAAGGTTTTTTAGCGAGTACAAATTTTTATGCAGCAACAACGCATACTGATGCCGATTTAGAGTCTTATTTTAACGCTTTGGAAGAAGTGTATTCTTTGATTGCAAAATGTGAAAGCGGTGATTTAAAAGTAGAAAATTTATTGAAAGGACCTATATGTCATGGAGGGTTTAAAAGATTAAACTAATTTAATATGGCAATTTATAGTTGTTTAAAAAGGCAATCTTTCGAAATGGGTATTTTTAAAATTGTTCCCATTCGATATGAAGATAGACTTGATATAATGAAATGGAGGAATGAACAAATTTATCATTTGAGACAAGATAAACCTCTTACTGTTGCAAATCAAGATTATTATTTTAATAATGTAGTGAAAGTTCTTTTTAGCCAAGAAAAGCCAAGCCAAATATTATTCTCTTTTTTAGAAAATGAAATTTGTGTCGGATATGGAGGTTTAGTTCATATCAACTGGATTGATAAAAATGCTGAAATATCATTCATTATGAATACCATTTTAGAGACTAATTATTTTGAGTCATACTGGAAAATATATTTAGGCCTTATTGAACAATTAGCTTTTGAAGAATTGAAATTGCATAAAATTTATACATATGCATTTGATCTAAGGCCCAAATTATATACTGCATTACATGAAGTTGGTTTTGTTGAAGATGCACGACTTAATCAACATTGTTTTTTTGAGAATAAATTTATTGATGTCGTAATACATTCTAAAATCAGTAGTATATGCTAAATTTTAGACAAGCAATTTTAGAAGATCTTGAACTTTTTTTTGAGTGGGCAAATGATTCATTTGTACGAGATAATTCTTATAGTTCAAAGATTATTGAATATAAAGATCATGTGAAGTGGTTTCAAGCAAAATTAAATGACGAATCGTGTTTAATTTTTGTTTTTGAAAATGACAATAATTTAAAGGTAGGGCAAATTAGGATTCAAAAAGAAAGTGATCAACAAGCTGTAATTGGCATTTCTATTGATGCGAAACATAGAGGTAAAGGTTATGCAAAAGAAATGTTAGAAATTGCCACGGATTGGTTTTTTAATACTAATCCAGATTTTATTATAAATGCATTTATCAAAGAGAAAAATTTAAATTCAAAATATGCTTTTGAAAAAGCAGGTTTCATATTTCAAAAAATGCTAGAATATGAGAATTTTAATAGTTTTCACTATATAAAAAAAAAATGAAAATAGATAAATTTAATATCGACAAACAAAGTAAAGTTTTTATTATTGCTGAGCTCTCTGCTAATCACAATGGTAGCATCGAAACAGCAATTGAAACTATTAGAGCAGCTAAAAGAGCAGGTGCTGATTGTATAAAATTTCAAACTTATACGGCAGATACTATAACTATTGATTCAAAAAAGGAGGACTTTTTGATTAAAGGCACTATTTGGGAAGGTAAAAATCTTTATAATTTATATCAAGAAGCATATACTCCATGGGAATGGCACAAGGAATTGTTTAAAGTAGCTGAAGAAGAAGGTCTAGTTTGTTTTTCTTCACCTTTTGATAAAAGTGCAGTCGATTTTTTGGAAGAATTGAATGTGCCTGCTTACAAGATTGCTTCATTTGAGATTACAGACATACCACTTATTGAATATGTAGCTTCAAAAGGAAAACCTATTATTATTTCAACAGGGATTGCAGAGCAAGAAGATATCGAATTGGCTTTAGATGCATGTCGAAGAATGGGAAATAATGATATAGCATTATTGAAATGTACATCAAGCTATCCAGCTCCAATCGAGGAAGCAAATATGTGCATGGTAAAAGACTTGTCAGAAAGATATGGAGTCATCAGTGGATTGTCTGATCACACGATGGGAGCTACTGTTCCGATTGTGGCAACTTGTTTTGGGGCAAAAATAATTGAAAAACATTTTATCCTTGATAGAGCTATTGGTGGTCCAGATGCATCATTTTCTATGAATGAAGAAGAATTTACAGCAATGGTAAAATCAGTTCGTGAAGCTGAAAGCGCTATAGGTTTGGTAGATTACTCTTTAACAGAAAAACAAGCAAAAGGGAAAGATTTTTCAAGATCACTATATGTTGTTGAAGATATGCAGGAGGGAGATGTCATAACAGAGAAAAATGTGCGTTCTATTAGGCCAGGTTTTGGCTTGCATCCTAAGTATTTCAACGAAATTTTAAACAAGAAAGTTACTCGAAAACTGGAAAAAGGTGAGAGATTTGATTTAAATATGATAAAATGAAAAAGCAGTTAGGTAATAATTATTATAATATTATCTCTGAAGATCTTGATGGAGAAATCTATGATTTATTATTGACAGATGTTAATGCGGCCTTATTCGATTATAGTGATCATCATAAGTCTAATAAATTACCTTTAAAATCGAAATTTAAACAATTTTTGATTAATAGATTATTTGTTGGTTTTTATTTATTGAATAAGCTTAAAAAGAGATATACAGGAGAAATGATTATTTTAAGCAATGCTTACATTCCTCTAAATGTTCCTAATTCGGTTACTCTTTTACCTCCATGGATTTTTTCTCCAAAAAAAAAATCATTTGCTAATTGGAAAATAATCCTTATAATAAATCAGCTTAAATTTATTCTGAAAGAAAGAAGTATTAAGCTTCTGTTATCAGAAAATTTTAAATTTTTAGTAGATAAATTTGAGCTTGAATTAGGTAATTTATTTGTGAAATTTAAGTTGTCGGCAGTGGTGGTTCCAAATGATATGGCTTTTTTTGAAAAACTAGCTTTAAGAGTCGCAAAGAAAAAAGACATACCAAGTTTTGTGTGTTTGCATGGTTTACCTGCGAGATATAATGATATAGATGATAACAGAGCAGATTATCTAATTGTTTGGGGTAAAGGAATAAAGGAATTGTATATTGATGCAGGTGTTAAAGAAGATAAGATATTAACCTTTAAGCACCCGGTATATTCATCTTTTTCGGCTTTGGAGCTACAATCAAATCTTTCAAATGTACTTGTTCTTTCTAGGGCTACATGTGGCATACCTTGTGAATCATCTCAACTTATTCTGACAGATAGATCTACTACCTTGCATTATACTGAACTAGTTAAAGAAAATTTAAAAAAATTAGGTGTAAATAAAGCAACTTTAAGATTGCATCCGTCTGAGAACGAAGATTTCTATTTGAAAAATTTACCAGACGACTTTTTTACTATAGACAGATCTTCAAAAGATGATGCTCTAAATCAATGTTCACTTGTTATTGGCCCTACATCAACAATGGTTTTAGACGCCATAAAAATGGGTAAGAATTATATATTGTTTGACCCTGTTTTTAATGGTTTAACATTAGAGGGTATGCCTTTAGTTTCTCCATTTACAGGAGAATCGTTTATTAAGTTGTCTAACAGCTTAGAAGAAATGAAATACAATATAAATAATCCTAATGATAACATAAGTTATCATGAACTGAATAATTTTTTAAGTATTGATTCTAATGATGAGGAAAAATTTTTGGGCATCATGAATAAGAACAAATAATATATTATTGTTTTTAGTAATAAAATTAAGTCTAAAAAATGCAAAAATCCTATACAAAAAATTATTTAAAAATTTATTTCTGGCAAGGAGTTTCTATGATTTTGAATTTCTTGTCAATGTTTGTTGTAATTCCTTATTTGACATCTGAACCAGCTACTTATGGAATCTATTCTGTTTGCATTTCATTTTCTATATTCTTAGCATATGCTGATTTGGGATTTATGGGGGCAGGACAAAAATACGCTGCTGAATGTTTTGCAAAAGGAGAAAAATCGGAAGAAATTAAAATAATAGGTTTTACTAATTTTATTTTATTTGTTTTTTTAATATTATTTTCGGTGTTCTTTTTTTTATTAAGCCAAGAACCTCAATTATTAGTTAAGGGGGTTGATACTTTAGAAAACAAAAGAATAGCTTCTTCTTTGTTTCTTGTTTTAGCTGTATTTACTCCCACTACTTTACTACAAAGATTATTACAAATGATATTTAGTTTAAGGATGGAGGATTTTATTATTCAACGTAGTAATATTGTTGGAAGTATAATTAAAATTTTATCTGTTTTATGGTTTTTTAGATCAGGAAAGTATGATATTGTGGGCTATTTTTTATTTACACAAATTGTAAATTTTATAATTGCTTTAATAACCTTATTTATTGCGAGACGTAGATATAATTATAATTTTAAATTGTTATTCCGTTCAATTTACTTTAATAAAGATATATTTGACAAAACTAAAAGCTTGGCACTTGCAAGTTTATTTATGACAATTTCTTGGATATTATATTATGAATTAGATTCAGTTGCTATTGGTAAGTTATTAGGAGCTAATCAGGTGGCGTTCTATGCATTAGGATTGACAGTTCTTGCTTTTTTTAGAAGTATTTTAGGAATTCTATTCTCTCCTTTTAATGTTCGTTTTAACCATTTTATTGGAAGTGGTGACGAAGTAACCTTAAAATCTTTCTACTTACAAGTTGTTACAATACTAGCTCCAATTGTTGTTTTTCCTATTATAGCCATTGCAATGTTGGCACAGCCTATTGTTTTGACTTGGGTTGGTATGAAATATTCTTCTTCTATCTTTATAATTCAATTTTTGGTTTCTTGTAACATTTTAGCTTTCATAACCTATCCTACAAACTCTATTTTAGTAGCACAAGAACGTCAAAAAACATTATATTTTGTAAATACGTTACTTCCATTTATCTTTTGGGTAGGAATTTTAGCTACTATAAATTTTCTTGGGATAAAATCTTTTGCCTTGTTTAAATTTATTGCTTTTCTAATTTCTGGAATTGTGCTATCTAAATTAATGATTAACTACTTAGGCTTGTCGGTATTTGAAGTTTTAAAAAGAATTTTTTTTCCAATGTTTTTTCCTTTAATATTTTTGATTGGAACTACATTCTCTATTTTAAAATTTTTACCCCATGAAAAATCTAAGATTGGGTTTTTAACAATAGCATTTATAACTGGAATTATAGTGTTGTGTTCTTTTGTAATACAATATTTTGTTTCAGAAAATTGGCGTACACAAATAGGAAAAACTTTTTCAATCCTTAGAAATAAGGAATAGAATATTTCATGAGCAATTTAAAATGAGTAAACTAAAAATATTAATCTTTAGTGATTGTTATATATATGGAGGGAGTGAAAAACTTATGGCTTTCTTATTAAAAAATGAAATTTTAAATCAAAATTTTGATCTTTTATATAGTTATAGAAAACACAAAGGATATGAAGAGGGACTAAAAAATGAAAATTTATTAAATAGAAAAGGAAATCATCCTTTAATACTATTGTCAAATGAAACATTATTTCATCAAATTAATCTATTATCATTTTATTCATTATTTAAAAATATTCTAAAATTACCGTTTTTTATTTTACAAAAATGTCAAATTTATTTTTTGTGGAATTTACTAGTCCTGATTTATTTACTGTTAAAAACAAGACCTGATTTAATTCATATTAACAATGGAGGATATCCAGCCGCAAAAAGTTGTAACATACTAGTTATTGCTAATTTTTTAACAATAAGAAAGAAAGTTATCTATCAAGTAAATAACCAAGCACGTGAATGTAAAAGCAGTTTGGAGAGGATTTATGATAAGTTTGTTCACAAAAATGTAAATCTTTTTATAAATGCTTCAAATAAAGCAAAACAACAATTAATAGAGAAAAGAAATTTTGATTCAAATAAAATAACTGTTGTAAATAATTGTGTCTCTTTGCCAAAAATAAAATTAAATAGAGATCAAATATTTGCAGAATTAAATATTTCAAAAGAAAGTTTTCTAATTGTTGAAGTTGCTTTTCTTTCTGAAAGAAAAGGGCAAAAGTATTTGATGGATGCTTTGTCAAAAATTTTTGACAACAATACACTTTTAAAAGAAAACGTGTATTGTGCTTTTATCGGGAATGGTGAAGATGAAGTTTTTTTAAAAGATTATTGCAATAAACTAAATTTAAATTCTAATATTTTCTTTTTGGGGTATCGTAATAATAGTGAAGATTTTATTTCTGCATCCGATTTATTTATATTACCTTCTATACGAGATGAGGATATGCCGTTAGTTATATTATCTGCATTAGGATATGGAAAACCAATAATTTCAACCAATTTTGCAGGAATCGCCCAAGTGATAGAATCTAATGTAAATGGTATTTTAATAGAAAACCATTTAGACACATTTACTGAAAGTTTGGCATCTGAGATTTTGCGCTTGTCAAATGATGTGAACTTTAGATCGTTATTGGGTAAGAATGCGAAAAAAAGCTTCATAAATTACAATCCTGAAAGTTACGGTCAAAAATTAAAACAGATTTATGAACAGATTTATGCAATTTAAAGAAACAATTTTATTACTAGGAGGAAATGGATTCATAGGAAGTAATATAATAAATTTTATTGCTAAAAGTGATGAGTTTTCTAACTATAAATTTGTTGTTTTATCACGTTCTAATGTTATAAATACTAATGAAAAATTTGATTATGTTATTGGCGATTATGGAGATAAAAATGTATTGATATCATTGTTCTCTAAATGGAATTTTACAAAGGTTTTTCATTGTGCTACATCAACAACACCATTATCATCGAATAATAATATTATACGTGACATAAATGGCAATTTAATCGCAACAATTGGACTATTAGATGTAATGAAAGATTTTGGTTGCTATTCAATAATATATTTATCGTCAGGAGGTGCAGTTTATGGTGAAAAAAAGACAGGAAAAATTTCTGAGGATGAAATCTGCTATCCGGTAAGTTCGTATGGAGTTGTAAAACTAACTATTGAAAATTACATTAGACTTTATAAGAAACAATTTGGCATCAATTATTTGATTTTAAGAGTTTCGAACCCATTTGGGAAATTTCATGCATCAGAAAATCAAGGAATAATCAATATAGCAGTTAGAAGGGCTCTTAGAGGTCAAACTGTTGAAGTTTGGGGAGATGGAATGCAGTCTAAGGATTATATATTTGCGGATGATCTAGTAGACATTATTTTCCAACTAATTAAAAAAGGAATTACCAACAAAACGATTAATGTAGGTTCAGGAGAGATTTATGAACTAAACGGAATTTTAGATATAATTAGGAATCATTTGCCTAGCTTAGAGGTAAAGTATGTAGACGCAATAAAAACAGATGTTAAGGATTTTTGTCTGGATATTTCATTAATGCAATCGTTAGGAGATTTTAAATTCACAAAATTTGAAGAAGCGATTCGACAAACTATTTTGTTCGAAAAAAAACAGTTGGGCTTAAATAAAAAATCTCATCCGAATAAATCAATTTAATGGAAGAAGTAAAATATAATAAAATAGCTTTAATATTAATTTTACTAATAAGTTTATTTATATTAACGCATCCTCCATTCGTTCTTTCGATTTATGTACCTATGTATATCAGGGGATTTTTGTTTATTTCTATCGTTTTCTTCTCTCTTTTTACTGTGGCATTGAAAAAATATTTTATCAATACTTATTTGCCTATAATTGCATTTTTTGTTGTTTCATCTTTATATTGGATTGCTGTAGGGGCAATTATTTCAGAAGTTATCTACACTTTTTTGTATGCTCTTTTAGCGATTGTATTTTTGGTAAGTGTCAAAAGAAACAAAAGCCTTAAAGATTTGTTAATTAATTTTTATTTAGGGCTTGTTTTAATTCTTTCGATATTATCATTCGTCTCATTTGTCTCATTCAATTTAGATTTAGTCCCTTATACTTTAAAACCTGTTGGAGAAGGAGATGATGTGTATAATTATTTTCATAATTATTTCTTAGGCTATATAAATCCAAAGCTATTTGAATCGGGAGTTATTGGTAGGGTATGTGGTTTTTTGTTTGAGCCAAGTTATCAAGGATGGTTTTTATCAACAAACTTTTTTCTGTTGCCAAAATGGATTAAGAACAGGGGATATTTGATATTAAGTCAAATAATCGTTTTATTGGGAGCAATAAGTTCTTTTTCAACAATGAATTGGGTTGTTTTTATAATCGTATTTGCTTCAATGTTCGGATTTAAATTGATGGCAATTTTAGGATTAAGGAAAAAAACAGCGAATATCCTTTATAGTTTAATGTTAGTGGGTGTAATAGGTATCACATTCACATTCGTAAATCAGGATAAGTTGCTCGAAGCATTAGGTCCATCTTCTTCTGAAGATAGGACAAATAGATTAGATACTTCATCACTTTTTTTGTTAACAGCTTCACCAACACAACTAGTGTTAGGAAGAGGACCTGGTTTTATTGGTAAAAATAGTGATCGTGGCGAATCAAACCCAATAGTAAAATCTTTAGTTGAAAATGGATTAATTGTAACCATTTTTATTTTAATATTTGTAATCTATTGCACTTATAAATCAAAATATTACATGATAGCTAATTTGTTATGGCTCAATAGTGTAGTGGTATTGTTTACCCCTTTGCTTATTTTTAATGTTTTGGTTTGTAGATGGTTATCCGAAAGAGAATAATAATTATAAAAAAGTAATAATAAATTTAGAAAAGTTATAAAATAAATAAAAAAATAAATCTATAAAATATGAAAGCAGTAATATTATGTGGGGGGTATGGAACTAGAATTCGTGATGTGGCAGATGACATACCAAAGCCTATGATTCCGATTGGAGGAAGACCTATTATATGGCATATTATGAAAACCTACGCGTCTTTTGGGTATCAAGATTTTGTATTGTGTATGGGATATAAAAGTGAAGTGATTAAAGACTTTTTCGTTAATTACGAACTAAGAAGTGCTGATATTAAAATAAAACTAGGCGAAAAAGCTGAGCAAATAATATCAGAAACTAGCCATGATGAAGATGGTTGGGAAATAACTCTCGCAGAAACTGGAATTAAATCAATGACAGGGGCTCGAGTTAAAAAGATTAAAAAATATATTGGAGATGATCCTATGTTTATGCTTACATATGGGGATGGAGTTGGAGATATTGATATAGATGCTTTAGTAGCTTTCCATAAATCTCATGGAAAAATGGTTACTTTAACAGGAGTGAGACCCCCTGGACGTTTTGGAGAATTAGGAATTGCTGAAGACGGATCAACTATTACTGGTTTTAATGAAAAACCGCAGGCAAGTGGTGGAAGAATAAATGGCGGATATTTTGTGTGTAATAGAGAATTCTTCGATATCTTAAGCGATGACGATGATTTGGTTTTAGAACAAGAGCCAATGAAAAAACTTGTTGAATTGGGAGAATTGAAAGTTTTCGAACATGATGGTTTTTGGCAGCCAATGGATACTTCAAGAGAGTATTCTTTATTGAATGAACTTTATAATAATAATCAAGCACCTTGGGTAAAATGGGAGAAAAAGTAGTATTTGGAAATGTATATCGTGGAAAGAAAGTTTTAGTAACTGGGAATACAGGATTTAAGGGATCATGGTTGTGTACTTGGTTGCTTTCATTGGGAGCTGATGTATATGGAATATCAAATGAAATTCCTACCTCTCCATCAATGTTTGTAGAGCTTGGGCTGGAAAATAAAATGAAACATTTTTTTGCTGATATTCGTGATTTAAACGCTATTGAAAAAATAATTAATGATGTTGAACCGGAGTTTGTTTTTCATTTAGCAGCACAGCCAATAGTTTCATTGTCATACAGCGAGCCAATTGATACGATTTCTACAAATGTAATGGGTACAGCAAATGTGCTTGAAGTATTAAGAAGTTACAAAAAACCTTGTACAGCTATTATTATTACTAGTGATAAATGTTATGATAATGTAGAATGGATATATGGTTACAAGGAAACCGATGCTGTTGGAGGTAAGGATATTTATAGTGGGAGTAAAGGTGCCGCTGAATTGATTTTCAAATCTTATTATCATTCTTTCTTTAAAAAAGATGAAGGCGTTGTTAAGATTGCTTCTGCTCGTGCCGGAAATGTAATAGGTGGAGGAGATTGGGCTTTAGACCGAATAATTCCTGATTGTATGCGTTCTTGGAGTTTAGGTAAAGTTGTAGAGATTAGAAGTCCAAAAGCAACTCGTCCTTGGCAGCATGTTCTCGAGCCTCTTAGCGGTTATTTACAATTAGGTGAACGCTTATATAATAATCATTCTTTGAATGGTGAAAGTTTCAATTTTGGACCAAAACCAGAATACAATCACACTGTTCAAGAAATTTTAGAAGACATGAGTGTGCGTTGGCATTTTGAGAATTCTAAAGATGCTTATCAGGTAACAGGAGATATTAAATTTTATGAAGCTGGTCTATTAAAATTAAATTGTGATAAAGCTTTATTTCACTTTCAGTGGAAACCAACATTAGATTATACTACTTTAATTGAATATACTAGTGATTGGTATTATGAGTTTTATAAAAATAAAGGGGATATGTATATTTATACTCAATCGCAAATAGAGGGATATGAGGATTTAGCAAAACTTGGAAATATAGCATGGACAAGATAACAGTTCAAGATGTTTTATTAACGCCTTTAAAAAGAATACATAATCCAAAAGGAGATGTTTTTCATGGAATGAAAAAATCTGATTTAGGTTATGCAGGCTTTGGAGAGGCCTATTTTTCAACAATTCACTTTGAAGATATTAAACCATGGAAGAAACATTTCGAGATGACACTAAATTTTGTTATTCCTTTGGGTGATATCCGTTTCGTTATTTATGATGATAGAGAAAACAGCAAAACAAAAGGTGCTTTTTTTGATGTGACTTTGGGAGAAAGCAATTATCAACGAATCACAATACCACCAGGTGTTTGGGTTGCATTTTGTGGTGTAGGTAAAAATTATAATTTGCTTTTAAACTTAGCGAATATTGAACATGACTCTAATGAAATAGAAAGAAAAGACGATTTATCTGAAATTAAATATTCATGGTAAAACAAAAAGTCCTAGTTACAGGAGGTGTCGGTTATATTGGAGCGCGACTTTCTTTGTATTTAGCTGAAGCGGGTTATGCAGTAACTGCTCTTTGCCATTCTAAAATTCCTTCAGATAAAAATTGGAACGAAAAGATGGATAAGGTTTTAATTGGTGATCTGAGAGATGAGAATTTTTTACAAGAGGTAGCAAATTATGAGTATGATTGTTTGATCCACTTAGTTTCTTTAGATCATCATCAATCAAATGGAAATCCAGCACATGTAAGCTCAATTAATATTACTCCAGTATGGTCACTATTGGATATTTTTTCAAAAAAAGGGTTGAAAAAGTTTATCTATTTTTCAACTGCACAAGTATACGGGATCTTAAAAGAAGAAGTAATAACAGAGAGTAGATCGCTTTCAAGTCAAAATCCTTACGGATTAACTCATCAGATAGGGGAATTAATTTGTCAATATTATAATAACACTTCAAGTGTTAACTGTCATGTTGTGAGATTATCCAATAGTTATGGAGCACCAATATTTGAAGAAAATAATTGTTGGTGGTTAGTAGTTAATGATTTGTGTCGAATGGCATATTATGAAAAACAAATTGTTTTGCAGTCTGACGGGTCTCCTTTACGAGATTTCATACATGGTTGGGATGTATGTGCAGGTGTCAAATCTATTATTGAAACAGATAAAAAACATACTGTTTATAATTTGTCATCTGGAATTACAATTTCGATATTAGAAATTGCAAAAAAAATAAAAGAAGTTTTTGCACAGAGATATGGAGTGGATTTAGAATTGATAACGGCAGAGAAAAAAAATAGCTCAAAACAAATAATCTATCAACTAGATAATAGTTTAATTCGTAGCATAGGGTTCGAGACTCAATGGTCTTTGAATGATGGAATTAATGATCTTTTTGATTATTTAGAACAACAATAATGGATAATAAAACTCCTTTTTTTTCAGTAGTCATACCTACATACAACCATGCCCATTTTATGAAGCGTTGTTTGGATAGTTTGATCAATCAAACTTATCAGAATTGGGAAGCAATAATTGTGAATAATTTTTCAGAAGACAATACGATACAAATTATTGAAGAATATAGTGACCCTCGCATTCGATTAATTAATAATGCAAATGGCGGTATTATTGCGGTTTCTAGAAACAAAGGAATTGTGGAAGCAAATGGTAAATGGATATGTTTTTTAGACTCTGACGATTGGTGGTATCCAAATAAATTGGAAGAATCTATTAAATATTTAGAAGATTATGATCTTATTTATCATAACTTGGATAAGCGATTCTCAGTAGATACCGTGAATGGTAGAATAAAAGGAAGATATTTAAAAAAGAATATTGGCAAGGATTTGTTAACCAATGGGTTTTGTATTCCTAATTCGAGTGTTGTTGTTAGTAAAAAAATTGTGGATGCAATTGGGAAAATTAATGAGGATAAAAGATTTGTTGCAATTGAAGATTCGGATTATTGGATGAGGATCGCTAAAATTACTGATCGTTTTAAATTCATTGATTTAAGTCTTGGATCTTATTGGGTAGGTGAGAATATGTCAATTTCAGTAAAACAAATTGATAGAGAAATTTGTCTTTTAAACGAACATAAAGAGTTGCTAAATTCAGAAGAGCAAAAGCAAGCATTAAAAGTTTTATCCTTAAGAAAAGCTCGTATATATCATCAATTAGGAAATTTTAAAGAAGCGAGGCAAGAATATTTAATCTCTCTTCATCATCAATCGATAAAAATTAAAATAAAATCGATTTTAGGTTATGTATTATGTTTTTTTAGAAAAAAAGTTTAATGAACTTTAAACAAAATATTATTGCCAGATTTGATGTATTGATTTTAAAGGATTAAAAAAAATAGAAAATGAAAATTGCGTTTATCTTACCCAAACTAGTGAATGAAGCGCCTGTTATAGTTGTAAAAGATTTAATTAATCAGATAAATGAGGAAGTTACTTTAATTGATGTTTATTATTTTGACGATATAAAAGAAGTTGAATTTGCATGCAATAGCTATAAAATCTCTTTTTTTGATAAAATTGACTTTGATAAGTATGATATCGTACATTCACATATGCTCAGACCAGATTTATTTGTTTGGTTTAATAGACGAAAAGTCAAAACTGCAAGATGTATTTCTACATTGCATAATGATATTTTTAAAGTTTTAAAAGATTCACATAACCGGTTTTTAGCCTATATTGTTGAAAAAATATGGATTAAGTCTTTAAATTCATTTGATTCAGTTGTTGTTTTGTCAGAAAATATGAAGTTTCAATATTCAAAATCTATCAAAAAAGCTAATATGTCAGTCATCTCTAATGGCCGAGATCTTTGTAAAATAAACAGAATTGAAATTGATCAGGTTGATTTAGAAAAAATCAATTTAATAAAATTAAAATATAAAATCATAGGTGCTTCCGCTCGTTTAAAAAAAATAAAAGGTTTTTCTCAAGTAATTGAAGTTTTGCCATATTTGGAAGAATATGCATTGGTATTAATTGGAGATGGTGATGAAAAAGACAATTTAATAGAATTAGCAACAAAACTTAATGTTTTAGATCGATGTCTTTTTTTAGGATATAGAATTGATGGTTATCGATATTTAACTTTTTTTGATTTTTATGCAATGACATCTTATTCAGAAGGATTTCCTTTAGGTTTGTTGGAAGCAGCTCAAAATAACATACCTGTTTTTTGTTCAGATTTACCTGTTTTTAGAGAGTTGTTTAATGAAAAAGAAGTATCATATTTCGAATTAGACAATACTAATTCTTTAAAAGAATCAATTCTAATGCTTGAAAAAAGTAAAAAAGAGTTTTCTAATAATCTCTATGAAAAAGTTGTTCAAAAATATAGTTTGAAAAATATGGGCGATAATTACTTAAATTTATACAGAAAAATAATTTTAGAAAGTAATTAGTTTCTATATAAATATTTAATAAAAAAAGTGTTTAAGTGCTTAATATATAAAAAAGAGTGAATATAAAAACAACTTGCTCCATCGTATTATACAAAAATGATGTCATAACGTTAAAAAATGCTATTCAATCTTTATTGAATAGCAATAAAATTGATAAAATTTTTATAGTTGATAACTCACCAACTACAGAATTACAAAGTTTAGTAGTGAATATCAGGATTAAATATATTCATAACCCTGCAAATCCTGGTTTTGGATCTTCGCATAATGTAGCAATTTGTGAAGCTTTGCTTTTTGGTTCAGAATATCATTTTATTGTAAATCCAGATATATATTTTGAGGGAGACATAATAACACCAATGGTGGATTTTATGAGAAATGATCCTACTACAGGAATGCTAATGCCACAGATTTTGAATAACGACGGAACTATTCAAAATTTGCCAAAATTGTTACCTAATCCTCTAAGCATTTTGTGGCGTAAAATAAAGAGACCTAATAAACAGTATGAAAAATTCATTAACAAATATGAATTACGAAAAATATCGAAAGATGTAATCTATAATAGCCCATTACTTTCAGGATGTTTTACGTTATTAAATTTAAATGCTATACAAAAGGTAGGTATGTATGATGATAAATTTTTTATGTATTTTGAAGATTGGGATTTATCCAGAAGAGTGCATCAAGAATATAAAACTATTTATTTTCCTAAAGTTTCAGTGACACATGAGTACGAATCGGGAGCAAATAAAAGTTTTAGATTGTTTAAGATATTCATAATTTCTGCTATTACTTATTTTAATAAATGGGGCTGGTTCTTCGATTCTGATAGAAAAAAAATAAATGAAGAAGCACTTAAACAATTTAGATGAAAATAATATACATTACTGGAGTTTCAGGATTTGTTGGCCAAAATTTACAAAAACACTTATCAAATCAGTCTTATGTCATAGAACCTATTCTATTAAGAAACCCTAATTGGAAAAATAATTTGAATGGGAATGCAATAGTACATTTAGCTGGAAAAGCGCATGACACAAGAAAAATAAATAATTCTTCAGAGTATTTTGAAGTAAATACAGATCTAACTAAAAATTTATTTGATGTTTTTTTAGAAAGTGAAATTAAAGATTTTATATATTTCAGCAGTGTAAAGGCCGCTGCTGATAATGTCTCTGATATTTTGTATGAAGACATAAAACCAAATCCTAAAACACCCTACGGACAATCTAAATTAAAAGCGGAAGAATATATTTTATCAAAAGAAATTCCAGAAGATAAAAGAGTTTTCATAATAAGGCCTTGTATGATTCATGGCCCAGGAAATAAAGGAAATCTTAATTTACTTTTTAATGTTGTAAAAAAGGGGATTCCTTATCCTTTAAAATCTTTTAAAAATGAAAGATCATTTTTGAGCATTGATAATCTTAATTTTTTAGTTAAGCAAATTCTTGACAACAAAGATGTACCTTCGGGAATTTATAATTTTTCAGATGATGAAGTTTTGTCAACAAATGAAGTTGTAAAAATTATATGTTCAGTATTAAATAAAAAAGATAATTCCATTGCTGTTCCTAAGAAATTAATTAATTGTATGGGTAAGATAGGAGATTTTATTAAAATTCCTTTAAATTCAGAAAGCATTCAAAAATTAACAGAGAATTATAGGGTTTCAAATCTAAAGATAAAAAAAGCTATTGGAATTGAGAAGTTACCAAATACAGCGCAGCAAGGACTTGAAAAAACTATAAAAAGTTTTACAAATAAATAATGGAATACACAATTTTAGGAATACTCTTAATGATTATAATGTTACTATATTTCAAAGTAGCCGATTATTTTAATATTATTGACAAACCAAATCAAAGGAGTTCTCATACAGAAATTACATTAAGAGGAGGTGGAATAATTTTCTGGTTTTCAGCTTTACTTTATTTTGTACGACACATAAATAATAATTACTTTTTCTTTACAGGTATAACTTTAGTAAGCCTTGTAAGTTTTTGGGATGATATCCAAAGCTTATCAAATAAAATTAGAATTGGAATTCATTTTCTTTCAATCACTTTGATTTTTTATGATCTAAATTTATTCCATTTAATGCCTGTTTGGGGAGTTATAGTTTCTTATACTTTGGCTATCGGACTAATAAATGCTTATAATTTCATGGATGGAATTAATGGTATTACAGGACTATATACTTTAGTCGTAATGGAATCATTATTGTATGTCAATACAAAAATCCAGCTTTTTACTGATGGAATGTTTATAAAATATGCAATGCTTGCGAGTTTAGTATTTCTATTTTTTAATTATAGAAAAAGAGCAAAATGTTTTGCTGGTGATGTAGGAAGTATTGCCATAGCTTTTTGGGTAATTTATTTTGTTGTAAAACTAATTCTTGTAACGGAATCGCTAATCTGGCTATTGTTTTTAGCTGTATATGGTGTTGATGCTGTTTGCACCATTATGCATAGACTTTATCTAAAGCAAAATATTTTTGAAGCACATAGATTGCACTTGTATCAAATATTAAGCAATGAATATAAAATACAGCATAGATTAGTATCTCTTTTTTACGCCTTAGCGCAAACAGGAATTTCTTTATTAGTAATTCTTCTCTATCAGAAAGTTCAAGATTCACTTATATTCTTAATTGTAATTTTGCCTTTATTATTGATTTATTCCTCAAAATTTTATTTGTTAAACAAGAATAATTTACGATTGAATCATGGAGCCTAAATTAATTCATGGAGGAAAATTTTCAGATCACAGAGGGAGTATATCTTATGTGAATGATTTTAGTTTTGCAGATATTGAAAGGTTTTACATTATCAGTAATTCTCAGGAAAATCCAGTTAGAGCTTGGCAGGGACACAAAATAGATGCTAAAAATTTTTATTGTCTTTCAGGATCTTTTAATATTCATTTTATAAAAATTGATAATTGGGAAAATCCTTCGAAAGAGTTAATTATTGAGACTGTTTTCGTTTCTGAATCTGAAAGCAAAATTGTTCATATACCTGCGGGCTATGCAAATGCAATAGAATCTCTTGAAGAAAATTCAAAACTAATATCCTTTTCTACATTGCCATTAGCAAATGTAAGCGATGATGATGTTCGTTATCCATCAGATTATTGGCTTTTCAAATAATGAAAGACGAAAGAATTTATTTATCATTGTCTCAAGAAAGCGGTTATGAGCAAGAATATATTCAGAGAGCTCTAAAATCAAATTGGATAACTTCTGGGGGACCCAATGTTGATGAATTTGAAAATGAACTTCAGAATTATTTTGAAAATGAAAATTTTGTAGCAGTATCAAATTCTGGAACATCCGCTATACATTTAGCTTTAATTTTGTTGGATGTTAAAGCTGGCGATGAGGTTATTTGTCAAAGTATGACTTTTTCTGCCTCAGCAAATCCAATTTTATATCAGAATGCAAATCCGATATTCGTAGATAGTGAAGTAGATACTTGGAATATTTGTCCAGAAAATCTTGAAATAGCTATAAAAGATAGAATCGAAAAAGGAAAAAAACCGAAAGCAATTATAGCGGTTCATCTATACGGTATGCCTTATAAAGTAGACGAAATACATTCAATTGCTGATAAATATGAGATATCAATTATTGAAGATAGTGCTGAAGCACTTGGAAGTAGTTATAAAGGAAAAAAATGTGGTAGTTTTGGAGCCTTTGGTATTTTGTCTTTCAATGGTAATAAAATTATCACCACTTCTAGCGGTGGTGCATTAATTGCTAAGTCTAAAGAGATCAAAGAGAAAGCAATTTTTTATGCTACTCAATCAAAAGATGCAGCGGTACATTACCAGCATAGCGAAGTAGGTTACAATTATAGAATGAGTAATATTTGCGCAGGGATTGGTCTTGGGCAAATGAAAATTTTAGAAAAGAATATTAGTTTAAGACAAGCAAATCATTCATTTTATAAAGAAATATTTAAAGATATTGAAAACGTAAAATTTTTTGATAATCTAAATGTTGATTTCTTTTCTAATTATTGGCTTAATGCAATACTACTAGAAACGGAAGAACAAAAAGAAAGTTTGAGGCTTGCTTTTAATGAATTTAATATAGAAAGCCGTCCATTATGGAAGCCAATGCACTTGCAGCCAATTTTTGAAAAATATCCATATTATGGGAATAAAGTTGCTGAAGAGTTATTTGAAAGAGGGTTGTGCCTACCATCAGGGGCAAGCTTAACTGATAAAGATAAGAACAGAATAAAAGAAGTTATTATTAATTTCTTTGAATGTATATAAAATTAAAAATGAAAATTGAAGAAACATTTATAAAAGACCTGGTAATTGTTGAACCAACAGTATTTGGAGATGAAAGAGGTTACTTTTTTGAATCTTATAGTAAAACTAAATTAGAAGATTTAGGCATTGATATTGATTTTGTTCAAGATAACCAATCATTTTCAAAAAAAGGAACTTTAAGAGGGCTACATTATCAAAATCCTCCTTTTGCGCAGACAAAATTAGTTCGCGTTTTAGAAGGGGAAATTATTGATGTCGCAGTAGATTTAAGAAAAGATTCTCCTACATATGGAAAAGCGTTCAGCATTTTATTATCAGCAGAGAATAAAAAACAATTATTAGTTCCGCAAGGATTTGCACACGGATTTTCTGTTATTAGCGAAACAGCTTCGGTAATATATAAATGTGATCAATTTTATAATAAAGCGTCTGAGGGAGGAATTAAATATGATGATCCATCTTTAAATATTGGTTGGGGTATGAATCTGGATGAAGCAATAGTTTCAGAAAAAGATCAAATTTTGCCTTTTATTGAAAATTGTAATAGTTTGTTTTAATGAAAAAAATTTTAGTTACTGGCGCAACAGGACAATTAGGATCTGAGCTTTCAGTTTTAGCGCCATCGTATCCTCAATATGAATGGGTATTCGCAAATAGAACTCAAATTACATTAGATAATTTAGAATTACTTCAATCTCAATTAAAAGCTATTAATCCAGATATTATATTTAATTGCGGGGCTTACACGGCTGTTGATAAAGCAGAATTAGAAAAAGACTTAGCTTTTAGAATAAATCACTTGGCAGTAGAATTAATTGCAAAATATTCTACAGAAAATAATACTAAATTAATTCATATTTCAACAGATTATGTTTTCGATGGCAAGTCTTCAATTGCTTTAAATGAGGATGCCGAAACAAATTCTGTAAATGTTTATGGCGAAAGCAAATTGGCAGGTGAAATAGCATGTTTGAAAGAAAATACTGATGCGGTTATAATTAGAACTTCTTGGGTTTACAGTAAGTTTGGCAACAATTTTGTGAAGACAATGCAACGATTAATGCAAGAGAGAGAGGAAATTAACGTTGTGAACGATCAGATTGGTTCGCCAACGTATGCAGCTGATTTAGCGCAAGCAATGATTAATGTCATAGAATCTTCAAAATGGGTTTCTGGAATTTATAATTATTCAAATGAAGGCGAAATTAGCTGGTATGAATTTGCATTAAGTATTAAAGAACTAGGAGGTTATAATTGTAAAGTAGAAGGGATTCCGTCATCATCTTACCCAACTCCAGCAAAACGACCAAGTTTTTCATTACTGAATAAAGAAAAAATAAAAACAATTTATAATTTAACTGTGCCAAATTATAAAGAAAGTTTAAAAAAAATGTTTGTTTAAAATATAATATTAGAGTTTTAGAAGTTTGAAAAATCAGAAACCTAAAATTTAAAACCAAAAACTGGAATTTATGAAAGGAATTATATTAGCTGGAGGTTCTGGCACAAGATTGCATCCGTTAACATTAGCAGTCAGCAAGCAATTAATGCCTGTTTATGATAAACCAATGATTTATTATCCATTATCAACTTTGATGATGGCAGGAATCAATGAAATTTTAATTATATCTACGCCCCATGATCTACCTCATTTTAAGAAGCTTTTAGGGGATGGTAGTGGAATTGGTTGCAAATTTAGTTATGCGGAACAACCAGATCCGAATGGTTTGGCACAAGCTTTCGTAATTGGCGAGGAATTTATAGGTAAAGATAAAGTTGCTTTAGTACTTGGAGACAATATCTTCTTTGGAACTAATATGCAGCAACTTTTGAAAGATAATGCTGACCCAGAAGGAGGAGTAGTTTTTGCCTACCATGTTTCTGATCCTGAGAGATATGGAGTTGTGGAGTTTGATGAAAATAAAAATGCTATTTCTATTGAAGAAAAACCTCTAGAGCCAAAATCGAATTATGCTGTTCCAGGTTTATATTTCTATGATAATTCTGTCGTAGAGATAGCAAAAAACATAAAACCAAGTGCTCGTGGTGAATACGAAATTACAGACGTTAATAAAGTTTATCTTGAAAAAGGAAATTTAAAAGTAGGTATATTAAGCAGGGGGACAGCTTGGTTAGACACTGGAACTTTTAATAGTTTAATGCAGGCAGGACAATTTGTACAGGTTATAGAAGAAAGGCAAGGCTTAAAAGTGGGCTGTATTGAAGAAATTGCCTGGAGACAAGGATTTATTGATGATGCAAGACTTGAGGAATTGGCTGAACCATTACTAAAATCAGGTTATGGGACTTATTTATTGGAATTTTTGAAGCAAAAGAAAAAAGGTGTTAAAATTTAATTTGCACCGCTAAAGTAATTATTTAAAACCTTTAATTTGTATTTTTGTATAAAGTTCAAATTTTACTGACTTAAAAAATGCTAAATTGAATACACAAAAACCAAATAACATAAGCTCTTTGTTATATAACACCTTCTCTGCAAGAAATCTAAGAGCAAATATCAATAATTTAAGTTATCTACCTAGGTGGATAATTGTTGCTATTGATGTAATGGTTTTGTTTTTTTCCTTTTCTTTTACGTATTTACTTTTTGATGGAACAGCAATAGGCTATATCATAACGTCACATGATTTTTATTTTGTAGCAAGTCTAATAACTGTAAATGTATTTTTCTTTTGGCTCTTTAGGACATATTCAGGAATTATTAGACACTCATCATATATTGATGCCATAAAACTGCTTTTTTCTCAAATGTCAGTTTTGGTTTTCTTTCTGTTTATAAATTTAATATTTGAACTGTATACTGGGCATAAAGCATTTTTAAATACTGCTCTTTTTATTAATTTGGTTTTGTCTTTTTGCGGACTGTTTTTATATCGTGTTATCGTAAAACAGACTTTTGAGATGTATTTTTCAGAAAAAGCGACAACTAAACTTGTAAGGACAGTAATTTATGGTACTGATGCAAACGCAATTTCAGTAGCAAACGCTTTAAAATTTGAAACTCCTTCACGTTTTAAAATTGTCGGATTTGTAGATAAAAATAATCAGAATGCATCTAAGCGTATGCTAGATCTCCCGATTTTAATTTTAAGAAAAAAACTTCCTGCACTAATGAGGTCTGTTGCAGCGGAAGGAGTAATTATTGCAGATAAAAGTTTAACTAAAGATGAACAACTTATTATTGTTGATCAATGTTTAGAGTTTAACTATAGAGTATATACAGTTCCCTTGATTTCAGACTGGGAAAACCAAAAAGAGATTTCTCAGAAAGTAAAAAATATACAAATTGAAGATTTATTAGAAAGAAAACCTATAGTTCTAGATAGTAAATCAATTTCGAAACAATTAAAAGATAAAACAATTTTAATTACTGGTGCTGCTGGGTCTATTGGAAGTGAGATTGTGAGACAGGTTCTTAATTTTAATCCAAAAAATGTAATTGTTTTAGATCATGCTGAAACACCGCTACATAATTTGTGTTTAGAAACTCAAGCCATGAATTTCAGTACAAAAATTGTAGCAGTAATTGCAGATGTAAGAAGTAAAAAAGCACTTGAGAAAGTTTTCAAAAATTACAATCCTCATGTTGTTTACCACGCCGCAGCATATAAGCATGTGCCTTTAATGGAAGAAAATCCTTCACAAGCTATTCAGACTAATATTAAGGGGACTAAAAATCTTGCTGATTTAGCTTGTAAGTATCATGTAAAGAAGTTTGTAATGGTTTCTACAGATAAGGCTGTGAATCCAAGTAATGTGATGGGAGCTAGTAAGCGTATTGCAGAAAAATATGTACAATCTTTATTCTTAAAAAATCAAAGAGAAAATGTAGAAGGTGGAACCAAGTTTATTACGACTCGTTTTGGGAATGTTCTAGGTTCGAATGGATCTGTTGTGCCATTATTTACCAAGCAAATTGCTGAAGGTGGGCCTGTAACGATTACTCATCAAGATATTATACGCTATTTTATGACTATTCCAGAAGCTTGTCAGCTTGTACTAGAGGCAGGAGCAATGGGTAATGGAGGTGAAATATATATATTCGATATGGGTAAACCAGTTAGAATTATTGACTTAGCACGAAAAATGATTAAGTTAGCTGGTTTTATACCTGATAAAGAAATCAAAATTAAAATCGTTGGTTTAAGACCAGGAGAAAAGCTTTATGAAGAGTTGTTAAATGATACTTCTAAGACTCTTCCAACGTACCATAATAAAATCATGATTGCACAAGAAATTCAAGATGAATATGAGAATCTTCATAATGAAGTTGATGAATTAATCGGTATTGCCGATTTTTATGAGAATGATGATATTGTTGCTAAGATGAAAAAAATTGTTCCAGAATTTAAGAGTATGAATTCTACTTTTGAAGTTTTAGACAAATAGAATTATAAAAAATTATAAAATCAAATATAATCAAGAGGTGTTTTTTAAAACGCCTTTTGACATTTTTAACCCTAATCTAAAATGTTAAAAATCTTGTTAAAATTTTAAAACAAGGTTTGTAAGTTCTTCTTTAATGGATTCTAAAAACACAAATGATTGGCTGTTTGAAATAACACCCAAGAATAAATTTTTCTCGCTAAATTTTAAAGAAATTTGGCAATATAGAGATTTATTAATGCTCTTTGTTAAAAGAGATATTATTACAGTTTATAAACAAACTGTTTTAGGGCCTCTATGGTATTTAATACAACCTCTATTTACTTCTATAACTTTTACGATTATATTTAATAATG
Source organism: Flavobacterium sp. HJSW_4 (assembly GCF_042436695.1). Lineage (NCBI taxonomy): Bacteria > Pseudomonadati > Bacteroidota > Flavobacteriia > Flavobacteriales > Flavobacteriaceae > Flavobacterium > Flavobacterium sp. HJSW_4. Next base: position 279,912 of record NZ_JBHNPP010000001.1, on the reverse strand, counting down.
TAGCTGGAATTAAGACAGGTTCTATACCGCCATTCTTATTTAATTTGGCAGGAATTATGGTTTGGAATTATTTTACTGCTTGTTTGAATGGAACTTCAGATACTTTTAAATCTAATGCTGGTATATTTGGAAAAGTATACTTTCCAAGAATTATAACTCCATTATCTATAGTGATTTCAAACTTGATTAAGTTTGGAATTCAGTTTTTCATATTTGTTTTCTTTTATATTTTCTTTTATGTGAAAGGTGCAGATTTAAGTTTAAATAGTTCGATAATATTTTTCCCAATATTAATTGCATTCATGGGCATTTTAGGGCTAGGACTAGGAATGGTAATTTCTTCTATGGTTACAAAATATCGTGATCTAAATAATCTGGTTGGCTTCGGAGTCCAATTATTAATGTATGTGTCGGCTGTAATGTATCCGATGGAATTAATAAAAGAAAAATTGCCAAAATTAGGCTGGATTGTGCAGTACAATCCATTAGCTTATATAATAGAAACTTCTCGACATATGCTTTTAAATGTTGGTAATATATCGATTTTAGGGTTAGTATATACAATGGTAGTTACATTAACTGTTTTTTTTATTGGATTATTGGTTTTTAATAGAACAGAGAAGAGCTTTATAGACACTGTATAAATGAAAGATATTATATTAAAAGCCGAAAATATTTCTAAGCAATATCGCTTAGGACAGGTTGGAACAGGAACTTTAAGTCATGATATAAACCGTTGGTGGCATAAAATTCGTGGAAAAGAAGATCCATATTTAAAAATTGGCGATACCAACGATCGTTCTACAAAAGGAACTTCAGATTACGTTTGGGCTTTACAGGACATTAACTTTGAAGTTGAACGTGGAGAAGTTTTAGGAATTATTGGAAAGAATGGAGCAGGAAAATCTACACTTTTGAAAATTCTTTCGAAAGTTACAGCACCAACAACAGGTAGTATAAAATCTAGAGGGCGTATAGCTTCCTTATTAGAAGTTGGAACTGGTTTTAATGGAGAAATGACAGGAAGAGAGAATATCTTTCTTAACGGTGCCATTTTAGGAATGACCAAAAAGGAAATTACTTCTAAGCTTGATGAAATTATAGAGTTTTCTGGTTGCGAACGTTATATTGATACTCCAGTAAAAAGATATAGTTCTGGAATGACAGTTCGATTGGCATTTGCTGTTGCAGCTTTTTTAGAACCTGAAATTTTAGTAGTCGACGAAGTTTTAGCAGTGGGTGATGCTGAATTTCAGAAAAAGGCTATTGGAAAAATGCAGGATATTTCTAAAGGAGAAGGCAGAACTGTTTTGTTTGTAAGTCATAATATGGCAGCAGTGAAAAGTTTATGTACGAGAGGAATAGTTTTAGAACATGGCAAAGTAATTTTTGAGGGCCATGTTGAAGAAGCTGTTAACAAATATTTCGATGATGAAAAGCAATTTGCTCATAAAGAGTGGAATATAGAATCGAGTCCAAAAACTAACTTTTTACGTTTATTAAATGCAAAAGTCTTAAATGAAAATGATGAGTTAGAATTAAACCATTCAATAACAAACTCTATAACAATACAGTTTACATACGAAATCTTAGAGGAAGGACATATTTTTACACATGGGTTTAACTTATTTAACAATGAAAACATTCATATTCTGAGCTCTCACGATAAAAAATCTTTGACGTTAGAGCAATCACCAGCTAAAGGAATTTACTCAAAAAAAATAATAATTCCAGGGAATCTATTAGCAGAAGGGACTTATACATGTAGTTTTGCAATCATGAGATATAATCCATTTGTTGTTGAATTTCATGAGATGGATATAGTAGGATTTAACGTAATTGATGAATTTGGAGGCGATACAGCTCGAGGGAATTATAATGGAAATTTTCCAGGAATTGTGAGGCCAATTTTAAATTGGAAATAGAATATTTATGAAAAACTGGACAGGAGAAAGATTAGAAACTTTTATATATAACCGAGTTGCAATTGAGCATTTGCATAGGTACGCAATTACAGAGACTTTTGTAAAAGATAAAATTGTACTTGATATAGCTAGCGGTGAAGGTTATGGTACTAATTTAATTAGTAAACATGCTTCTTTTGTGTATGGTGTTGATATTGATAAGGAATCTATTGCTCGTGCTAAATTAAAATATAAAGCGAATAATATAGAATTTTTAGAAGGAAGTACAAGTAATATTCCTTTAGCAGATAACAGTGTAGATGTAATAGTTAGTTTTGAAACAATTGAGCATCATGATGAACATGAAAAAATGATGTCAGAGATAAAAAGAGTTTTAAAATCAGAAGGTATATTAATAATATCTACTCCTGATAAATTATATTATTCTGAGCTTCGAGATATCGCAAATGAATTCCATGTTAAAGAATTATATAAAAATGAATTTACTAGTTTAATTTCTAATCATTTCAATAACTTTCAATTACTATCTCAAACTTATAACAATGGAAGCTCAATTATTCAGGATGATACTGTTGTAGAAAATTCAAACTATTTCTATGGTAATTATACTATGATTTCTAGGCGAACAATAAATCCAATGTTTTTAATCGCTATTGCGTCTGATTTTGTATTTGAAGAACAGAATATTTCTTTTTTTGATGGGGGAGATTTTATTAAAGATGAATTATTAGCCGATATCAGAACAAGTAATACCTATAAAGTGGGACATGCAGTTTTGTTGCCATTTAAGTTTCTGAAAAGAATACTAAAATAAAAATATGAATAATAAAATTTTTGTCATTGTTGTAACTTTTAATGGAATGCAATGGATTGAAGACTGTTTAAATAGTATTTTAAATAGTGCAGTATCATCTAATGTTATTGTTATTGATAATTGCAGCACAGATGGTACCGTTGAATTTATTGAACTAAAATTCAAAAATGTTCTTTTAGTGCAGCAAAATAAAAATTTAGGTTTCGGGGCAGCAAATAATATTGGGCTAAATATCGCTTTAGAAAAAGGAGGTGAGTATTTTGTTTTATTGAATCAAGATGCTTATTTAAAAGAAGATACAATAGGGCTTCTGATTGAACAAATGCAAGCAAATCCAGAATATGGCATCTTAAGTCCTGTACATTTAAATGGTAAAGGAAACACAATGGATTTGTTGTTTCAGACCTATGTTAATGTTAATAACTGTAAAGATTTTTACTCAGACCTTTTTTTAAGGAATGATTTGAAAAATATTTATGATGTTAATTTTGTTAATGCGGCAATCTGGTTGCTGTCAAAAGAAACATTGCATAATGTAGGAGGCTTTAACCCATACTTTTTTCACTATGCAGAAGATAATGATTATACTAATAGATGCCAATTTAAAAAATTAAAAGTTGGTATTGTACCTAAATCAGTTGCTTTACATGATAGAGATGTGAGTGATAGAAAACTTACTTTGAAAACTTTTGTCAATTTTAATGATTTAAAGCTTTTAAATCCTAACAATTCATGGACAGTAAATCGAATGCTCAAGTCTATTCTAAGTAAAAGCATATTATCGATTCTATCATTTAACAAACGAGATTTTACATATAATTTTACTTATTTATGGAAGACTTTAAAAAATTATAAACTAGTAAAGAGAATTCAACAAGAGAGTATTCATAATGATTATGCTTTCCTTAATTTATCATTAGTTAAGAAATGAGCAATAATTTATCAAATAGGAGTAAAAAGCTCGTTTCTATAATTATTCCCACTTTTAACCGTGCACACTTAATAGGCGAAACACTGGATAGTGTATTAGCACAAACTTATCAAAATTGGGAATGTATTATTGTTGATGATGGCTCAACTGATAATACTGTTGAAATAATTAATGCATATGTCGAAAAAGATAGTCGTTTTCAATTGCATCATCGCCCTATAGATAGATTACAAGGAGGAAATGCTTCTAGAAATTATGGATTTGGATTAAGTAAAGGTGAATTTATTAACTGGTTCGATGACGACGATATAATGATTGATACTTTTATTAGTAGAAAGCTTGAATTATTTTCTGAAGCGATTGATTTAGTTATTTGCTCTGGAACGTATGTTGATCAGAATTTGAACATATTGAAAAATATTGATTTAGAAATACAATCTTATTTGTTTAAAGATTATCTCTTATGGAAATTTCAGATTATTACAAATTGTGTTCTTATTAGAAAGAGTTTTTTAGAAAATAAAGAATTGTTTAATGATAAAATTTTAAGAGGGCAGGAAAAGGATTTTTTTTCGAGGCTATTCTTTAATCTTACTTCGGATAAGTACGAAGTTTTAAACAAACCTTTGTTTTTATATCGACAACATGTAAATACAAAATCACACCAAAATCTTGAATATGTAAAATCATTCGAGAAATCAAAAATTATAATTGCACTTGAGAATTTAAAAAAAGGTATTCAATTAAATGACTTACAGTTAACAGGCACATTTTGTTTTGGTTTACTAGATTCATTTTTTAGAGGATTAGAACAAAAAGACTTTTATAATTGTTTTTTTATTGTAAGAAAAGCTACTCCTCAATTCTATTCAATAAATAAAAAAATAGGTATCGAGTTTTTTTTAAGTGCTTGTTTTTTTATTTTAATTAATAAAGGAAGTTTCAAATTCGAAAAATATTTCAAAAAATCTCTTAATGCTTAATCCTGTTATTTCAATAATAATTCCAACATACAATAGGGCTCATTTAATAAATGAAACACTTGATAGTATATTAACACAGACTTATGGAGATTGGGAATGTATAATTGTAGACGATGGCTCTACTGATAATACAGCTGAGGTTGTATCTAAATATATTGAGAAAGATAATAGGTTTCAATATCACAGCAGGCCTTCAGAAAGAATGAAGGGCCCGAATTCATGTAGAAATTATGGATTTGAATTAAGTAAAGGTGATTATGTTAAATGGTTCGACAGTGATGATATTTTATTGCAAAAAGCTCTTGAAGATATTAGTAGATATTTTTCAAAAAGCCCTGATGTAATTGTATCTTCTTTGCAATATGTTGATTCAAATAAAAATATACTCGAAAAGAAACACATTTTCTTATCTGAAAATGTAATTGAAGATTATTTGACAGGAAAAATTACATATTATACATTTACTCCTACATGGAAAAAAAGTTTTGTAAATACGCGACCATATGTATTTGACGAAACAATTACAAATTTGGATGATTGGGATTTTAATCTGAGGATGTTATATATGAATCCTTTAGCGATATATTTAGATGTAGAACATATTCAATACAGAGTGCATTATGAATCTTTATCTCATGAAATCAATAAGCTAAATTTTAAAGAAATAAAGTCAGAATTTAAAGCAATTAAAAAGCATCTATCATTAATTAAAGAAAATAAAAAAGCAAATCCGAATGTTTTAAAAAAGCACTTGAAAAATCGTTGCAAATTTATACTTCGAGAGGCACTTGTTCAAAATAACAAGCATAAATCTTACTATTTTAAAGAACTTTTGGTCTCAGAAATGAAGCTTTTTGAGTTATCAGAAATGATAAAGACAATAATTGGATTTACTATATATAGTATTTTTAAAAAAGGTTATAAACTTTTGTAAAATCTAGATTTTTTTTAAAATTAACAATATAAAATGAAAATAAAAGTTGGTTACCTTGTCTCGTATGACTACGAAATGTTTTTAACTTCAGTTAAACAATTGTATGATTATGTTGATACAATTTTTTTAGCTATTGATAAAAATTATCTAACCTGGAGCGGAAATTCGTTTGAAATTGAAGAAGGATTTTTTGAAGAAATTAAGCGTTTTGATGTTAAAAATAAAATTGAGTTTTACTTTGATGACTTTTATGTCCCAGGATTATCTCCGATACAATGTGACACTAGGGAAAGAAACATGTTGCTGAAGAAAATGGGTGATGGATGGTTAATCCAACTCGATGTTGATGAATATATGTATGATTTCAAAAAAATTAGAAAATTCTTAAAACAGCATTGGTATCTAACAATATTTCCAAAATTTACCCCAGTCATTTTTAGAGGAATATGGATAACACTATTTAAAAAACTTCCAGAGGGATATCTTTATATAGAAAATAATGAGCGATTCCCTTTTATTACAAACTGCAAAAAATATGATGGTCCAAGAACAAATTACAGCATTAGTAACCATATTATAAATGCAAAAGCTATTCATCAATCTTGGGCAAGATCTGAGGAGGAAATATTTTTTAAGATTAAAAATTGGGGACATAAAGATGATTTTGATACACAAAAATATTTTGAGCTTTGGCGAGATCTAGATATTAATAATTACAGAAACTATAAAGACATACATCCTATGAAACCAGATTTATGGAATGAGTTGCATTTTATGCCAGCTTCTTCCATAGATGATTTCATAGAGCATTATGCAGAAAAAAATAAACAAGTGCTTAAGGGAATAAGTTTTTTTCAATTAGTTAAAGCATTCCTAATAAGGATAATAAAAAAGTAACTTAAGAAGAAACTAATTTTTAAGGATAATCTTTTTAGTTAGTAGCAGAATTAGAATTATGAAATTATCAGTTATAATATTGGCATATACAACAACAAATGGACTGTTCGAAATGACTTCCAATTGTATTAATTCTTTAATAGAATCTGAAACAGCTATCGGTGTTGAAGTTATTTTAGTTGAATCAAATAAAAATTATTTTAATTCGGGATTTGTATATCCTGAATTTGTAAAAGTTATTGTTCCTGATTCAGATTTTAATTTTCATAAGTTTTTGAATATAGGAATAAAAGAAGCCAAAGGACAATTTGTAGCATTGTGTAACAATGATCTAATTTTTTATAAAAACTGGTTTAGTGCAATCTACAAAATAAGTCAAAATAATAAAAATGTAAAATCATTTTCTCCAAGTGGAAATGTAAATGATGTTGATTTTTTGAAGGACTTCGAATTGGGATATAAAATTAGAACCCATATTCAAGGATGGTGTTTAGTAATTTATAAAGATGTTTTGAAGCGAATAGGTTATTTAGACGAGACATTCAATTTTGGATATGCAGACAATGATTATGCAATGACCTTGAAAAAGTACAATATTAAACACGCTTTGGTTAATTCTTCTAAAGTTGAACATTTAGAAAGAGAAAAAGTTAAAAAAAATCGAGAAGATCTAAGTGAAGGATATAAAAAACTTCAAGAAAATGTGGATTTAGATACAAGCAAACTGCCGAGTTATGTACTAACAGCAGGTAATAAATACCTATTAGAAGATAAAAAAGTTCTTGATGATTATGTAAAGTATCATACGAAATGGGGAGCGCCAAATTTTTTATATCGAAAAAATAAAATTGCTGATTTACTTATATCTTTGAATTTAGGTTTTCTAAATAGAATAATTTTATAGTTTTTATTTTGAGTTATAATTGATTCTTATAGAATTAACCTAAAGTTTAAAAAAAATATTACAATGAAAATCCTCTTAGTTTCGATGCCTTCTCTTCACGTAATTAGATGGATAGAAAACCTTAAAGACACAAACTTTGAGCTATTTTGGTTTGATGTTTTAGGAAGAGGAAAACTTGAGACTTTAAACTCAGTTACACAATTCACAGGATGGAAAAAAAGGAAGACGAGACATATAAAAGGGGAGAGTTTTCTACGAAAAAAATATCCTGATTTATATGAAAAAATTCTTCCATATCTTGAAGTGACAGCAAATGAAGCTTTAGAAAAAATAATTTTAGAAATAAACCCTGATGTGGTTCACAGTTTTGAAATGCAGAATTGTTCATATCCTATTTTGAAAACAATGCGAAAGTTTCCAAAAGTAAAATGGCTGTATTCTTGCTGGGGTAGTGATCTTTTTTACTATAAGAACTTTAAGAGACATAATTATAAAATTAAAAATGTTTTAAAAAGAGTTGATTTTCTACACACAGATTGCATACGAGATTTTAATTTAGCTACTCAATTAAATTTTTCTGGAAAAATTTTAGGTGTGATTCCTGGCGGAACTGGTTATAAAATAAAAGAGTTGGAATCTTTCAGGCTGCCAGTTTTAGAAAGAAAAATTATTTTAGTCAAAGGGTATGAACATGATTTAGGAAGAGGTCTAAATATTGTAAAGGCACTTCATTCAATAGAAAAAAAAATAAAAGAATATCAAATAGTAGTTTTTGGTTCACATTCTAAAGTTAAAGATTATATAAAAATCAATCATTTAAACTTTAATTTTTTTGATAGGCATGAACTTTCGCATGGAGAATTAACCAAACTAATGGGAAGATCTTTAATTTACATTGGAAATAGTATTTCAGATGGAATGCCAAATACTCTGTTAGAAGCAATTGTTATGGGAGCTTTTCCAATACAGTCAAATCCAGGGGGAGTTACAGAAGAAATAATTATCAATAACGAAAATGGTTTTTTAATTCAAAATCCAGAATCTATCGAAGAAATTAAAGAAAATATTCTAAAAGCAATTTCAAATTTAAATTTGCTCGAAAACGCATCATTGAAAAATCAAAAAATAGCAAACGAAAGATTGGATTATTTTGAGAACAAATTGAAGGTTGTTGAAATGTATAAAACTATAATAAAATGAGATTAGGTTTTAATCCGAACAAAGATCAGGAATCGGCTAGTTTGACATATTCTCATCAAATTATTATTCCAGTTTATATTCCAAACCAAAATGATTATTTTAAAAATAGTCTGGCTATTCTTAAGTTATGTTTAGAGTCATTATTTCATACGGTTCATAAAAGAACTTTTATAACTGTTGTCAATAATGGAAGTTGCGATGAGGTGAAGAATTATTTGCAGGAATTGTACTCGGAGAAAAAAATCCATGAAATTTTAGAAACAACAAACATTGGAAAATTAAATGCGATTTTAAAAGGTATAGTTGGGCATAATTTTCCATTAATTACAATTACAGATTCAGATGTATTATTTCTGAATGGTTGGCAAAAAGCGACGTATTCTATTTTTGAAAATTTTCCTAAAGCTGGAGTAGTTTGCCCTACGCCATCATCTCGCTCATTAAGAACCCATACTTCCAATATTTATTGGGATAATTTTTTTTCAAAAAAATTGGCTTTTTCAAAAGTTAAAACCCCGTCAGCTTTAAAAAACTTTGCCATTAGTGTTGGAAATCCTGATTTTTACAATAGAGCTCATTTAGAAAAATATTTTACATTGTCGAGTAACAGCAATAAAGCTGTTATTGGAGCTGGACATTTTGTAGGAACATATAGGGGGGGGATTTTTGACAGCTTGGGGATGAAATATTCTAATTATAAATTAGGAGGAGACAGCGAAAGTAAAATCTTAGATATTCCGGTGGTACAGAATGGTTTTTGGCGTTTATCAACGGAAGATAATTATGCTTTTCATATGGGGAATGTCGTAGAAGAATGGATGTATGATGAAGTGTCGAAATTAAAAAAAGATGCCGTAGAAATTGATTTTGAACTAAAATCGATAGGGTCTAGTCCAAAATGGCTTTATATTGTTAAAAATAAAGCTTTTGGTAAGTTTATTTTAAATAAAAAAATAATGAAATACTTCTTAATCTTCAAAGGATTACCATCGAAAGATGCTGAAAATTATTTAATATGATTGATAAAAAGAAGATTGCTATTCTTACTACCGTCGCAAATTTTGAATTGTATAAAAAGACGGCAACAATTTTTCCGGAAAATATCGATAAGATAGTTATTGATGGTACTACTGGAGTGTATGGTCTAAATAGTATTGATTTTATGTTTCAAAAACTTAAAAATAAAAAATACGAATGGATTATAATGGCAGATGAAGATGTGTTTTTTTACGATTCAAATCTTGTTTTTGATTTAATTGACCATATGGATAAAAATGATTATCAGATATGTGGCGTTAGGGACGGAGGATTGATCAAACATAGATTCCATAATCCTGAAGCGATTAATACTTTTTTCTCCATAATAAATTTAAAAAAATTGGCGAAAGAGTATAATTTTGATTTGGTTAAAGAACATCAAAAATTTATTCCTGAAATTTATAATAATAAGGATTATTCTTTTTTAAAATATAATTACGATATACGAAGCCTTAAGGAACCATATTATTGCTTTTATTTTTGGGCTCTTCTCAAGAATTTTAAAATTCTATACCTTGATACTATAAATCCAGTTAAAGATGATGAGACTGGGAATATAATTCTTGATGCTAATGGAAACAAAATTGCTTTTCACAGTTGGTATGCTCGAGCATATCAAGTTTATGAAGATCAAACAATAAGGATTGATTCTTTTTTGAAAGAATTTCAAATCCAAGCCGCATCTCTAAACATGAAAAATGTGATTGTTTTTAAGAAAAGATTTTTCAATTGGAAGAAAAGATTTAAAAGAATGATTAAAAAAAGTTTCAAAAAATGATAACGGTAATTTTTCCTTATCGCGATAGAGATTTACTAAGAATTAAAAAATCGTTGGATTCTTTGAAAAATCAAGTAAATCAAAATTTTAAAGTTTTGTTTATTGATTATGGCTCTAAAATTGAATTTTCAAATCAGGTTCGCAGTTTAGTTGACTCATATAGTTTTGCAGAATATTTTTATAGTTACAACAATAAACAGCCATGGTCTCGCTCTAAAGCAATAAATGTAGGTTTAAAGTTAACAGAGACTCCTTTTGTTTTTATTGCGGATATCGATCTTATTTTTAAAAATGATTTTATAGATATTCTTTTCAAATTGCAAAATCCGAAAAAAGCTTATTATTTTAAAGTAGGTTTTTTAAGTAAAGAAGAAACAAGTCTTGCTAAAGATTTTTTAGATTATCAAATTTTGGTTTCGAGTGAGGCTGGAGCCCAAGGATTGTCATTCTTTCCTATGAAAGAGATTAATGATATTCAAGCCTTTGATGAATTTTTGCATTTTTGGGGGGCAGAAGACAATGATATTCATAGTAGATTAATAAGAGCTGGTATTAAAAGTGTTTTTTATGATCAGGAAATCTTGCTTTTACATCAATGGCATGAAAGTTATCGAAAAAGTGAAAGAAATTCTTTAACGAAAGAACTTCAATTGAAAGGAGTTGTCAAATTAAATCAACAGCATTTAGTCAACAATCGAAATAATGAAGTGATTAAAGTTAATAGCGAAAATTGGGGGATACCTATTTCTGAAAAAGACTATTATGAATTAGAAAACTATGATTCTTCAATAATTCTGACGAATAAGATAGAAGTAATTGATCATTTTATATTTGTAGAATTGCCTAGAAATGAAAAAAAGATCCTGTCAGTTCAATTTGTAGAAGACTCTTTTCAAAACACATTAAAATATAAAGTAAAAAAAATAGTAGGGAAAACAGTTCCTAAATACTATTCTTTAAAAGAAATAAATGATATGTTATTGCTTCATATTATTTCCTTTTATCATGTTTTTCCTTATTCTTATGAAATAAGTAGTGATTTAAAAAGCATTAATTTCAGAATCAAAAAATAATAGATTTATAATTTACTCAAATCACACTAAATGTCTAAAGTTATTCTAATCTCGCAAATCCCTTTACCATATTCAGGTATAGGAAGTTGGACGACACTATATCATAATTATTTAAGTGATGATCATAAAGTGGATTATATAATTTGCGGAAAACCAGAAACGACTTATCCTCAAATAGAATACGGAATCGTTAAGAATACAAATTGGTTAAAATTTCAAAAAAGAGTTTTAAAAAATAAGTATGTAAGTTATTTTAATCAACTTGAAAAGATTCTTGAAAAAGAAGAGAAACTCATAATTCAAATCATAGATAATTTCGGAATTGTAAAACCATTAATGGAATTTTTGGAAAAACATAAGAAAAAAAAGAAGTGCTATCTTCAGTTTTTTTACCACGGTTTTCCACCTTTTCATGAAAATTTTTATGGCAGATGGTTTTTTGAGGGTATAGATGAAATGGTTTTGTTGACTCACGATTCCTATAAAGCGCATAAAAACTACTACACTGTTTTGCCAACAAAATTTTCAGTTTTACATAACGGAATTGATACTTCTAAGTTTCATAAAGTAAGTTTTGAAGAGAGAGAAAGTTTAAGAAACCAATTAGGCATTACAAACAAAAAAGTATTTATCTGGTGTTCTCAGGATCGTCCTAAAAAAGGATTAGATTTTATTTTAAACGTTTGGAAAAGAATTAAAGCGATCGAGAATGACGCCATTCTTTTAGTAATCGGTGCAAATCGGGATATAAAAATAGAAGGTGTGTCTTTTTTAGGAAGAATTCCCAATAATGATTTGCCGAAGTATTATCAAATGGCAGATTGTTATTTGTTCCCAACACTTTGGCATGAAGGTTTTGGCTTGAGTTTAATTGAAGCTTTACATTCTGGTTGTTATTGCATTGCTTCTGCAAATGGAGGAGTTCCAGAAGTTTTACAGTACGGAAAACTTGGAAAACTGATTGAAAACCCCAATTTTATTGAAGATTGGGTACAAGCTATAGAATCATTTTTGGAGGAAAAAGAAACGTATAATATTTCGATTCCTGAAAATTTATACTCTACAAAAAGCTGGAATGAAGGAATGAATACAATTATTGAAAACGCAAAAAAGAATTTTAGCTAATGAAAACTATTGCAATAATTCCTGCGCGAGGAGGTTCAAAACGATTGCCAGAAAAAAATACAAAATTACTTGGTAATATTCCTCTATTGGCTCATTCTATTTTATATGCAAAACAAAATAGCGCAATAATTGATGAGATTTATGTTTCAACAAACGATGATAAAATAAAGAAAATTGCATTAGAATATGGTGCAAAAGTGATTGATCGCCCAGAATCTTTGTCTGGAGATTTGGAACCGACAGTAACAGCATTAAAGCATGTTTTAGAATCAATTGAAAAAGAAGTTGAAAATGTAATTCTATTACAGGCAACAAATCCGTTGCGTCCAGAGAACTTACTCAAAGATGCATTTGATCTTTATGTAAAAGAAAATCATGATAGCTTATTTACAGTTTCTCGAAATCATCAGAAATTTGGAAAAATAAATGAAGGCAAGTTCGAGCCATTTAATTATGAAATAGGACAAAGAAGCCAAGATCTTGAACCTCTTTTCTTTGAAAATGGGTTACTTTATATTACAAAATCTGAAAAAATTTTAAATGATATAATTATATCAAAAGATGCTTTACCATTTGAGATAAATCATACTTTTGCCAGCGTTGATATTGATACGCAAGAAGATTTTGATTACGCTCAATATTTATATAAAAACCAAAAAAAATGAATCCATATATCGAAATAGCAGGTCGTAAAATCGGCCCAGATTACCCGCCATTAGTGATTGCCGAAATCGGAATTAATCACGAAGGATCTCTTCAAGTTGCCAAAGAAATGGTAGATGCCGCTAAGAGAGCTGGTGTAGAAGTTGTAAAACATCAAACGCATATTGTTGAAGATGAAATGACTGGTGCTGCCAAAAAAGTCATTCCTGGAAATGCAGATGTTTCGATATATGAAATTATGGAACGCTGTTCGCTTAACGAAGCAGATGAATTAGAACTTAAAAATTATGTAGAAAGCAAAGGCATGATTTTTATTTCGACACCATTTTCTCGTGCAGCAGCTGAAAGATTAAAAAAGTTTGATATTCCAGCTTACAAAATAGGATCTGGTGAATGCAATAATTATCCACTTTTAGAGCATATCGCTTCTTTTGGAAAACCTGTTATTTTAAGTACGGGAATGAATACAATTGAAAGCATTCGAAAAGCAGTAGCGGTATTTGATAAATATAATGTTCCTGTCGCTTTATTGCATACTACAAATTTATATCCAACACCAATTCATTTAGTTCGTTTTGGTGCTATGGTCGAATTGAATCAAGCTTTTCCAAATAAGGTTTTTGGTTTAAGCGATCATACTTTAAATAACAATGCATGTTTAGGAGCTGTTGCCTTAGGAGCTAGTATTTTAGAAAGACATTTTACAGATCACATGCAACGTACAGGTCCAGATATTGTTTGCAGTATGGATGAAAGCGCTTGTCGCGAATTAATCATTTCAAGTGCAGAAATTGCCCAAATGCGCGGAGGATCAAAAAAACCTGCTGATGAAGAGCAAGTAACTATAGATTTTGCTTTTGCAACAGTTTGCTCTATTGCTTCAATCAAAAAAGGAGAAGTTTTTACTAAAGAAAATATCTGGGTAAAAAGACCTGGAACAGGAAAAATTTTAGCTGAAAGTTTTAATGATATAATTGGTAAAACGGCAACAAGAGATATTGAGAATGATGAACAATTAACTTGGGAAGATATTCAATAATATCAATGAAAAAAATCCTTTTTTTAACGGGTACCAGAGCTGATTTTGGGAAAATAAAATCATTAATCACAATTCTTGAAAAACATCAGGAATTTGAGGTTTTTGTTTTCGTAACCGGTATGCATTTGCAAGAAGAATATGGTTACACTTTAATTGAAATTGAACGATGCAATTTTAAAAACATTCATACTTTCGTGAATCATACTCATGAAACCACAATGGATCTTACTCTTGCAAAAACTATAGAAGGATTTTCAAGTTATTGCAACACTATAAAACCAGATATGATAGTCGTACATGGAGATCGTGTTGAGACTCTGGCCGGCGCAATAGTTGGATCTCTTAACAATATTCTGGTAGCACATATTGAAGGTGGCGAGGTTTCGGGAACTGTTGATGAATTGATTAGACATAGTGTAAGTAAACTGAGTCATATACATTTTACATCTAATGCTGAAGCCGAAAAAAGATTGATTCAAATGGGGGAAATAAAAGAATCGGTATTTACAATCGGTTCTCCAGATATTGATATCATGTTTTCGGAAGAACTGCCAGATTTGGCAACGGTAAAAGAATATTATAATATTCCATATGTTGATTTTTCAATTGTAATGTTTCATCCTGTTACAACAGAGATAAACGCAATGAAACAATATGCAGAAAATTTTGTTTCTGCTTTGCTTAATGATAACCACAATTATGTAGTTATTTATCCTAACAATGATTTAGGAAGCCAGTTTATTTTGGATAGCTATGGGAAGTTAAAAAATAATGAACGATTTAAAATTTTTCCTTCACTTCGTTTTGAGTACTTTTTAACTCTTTTAAAAAATAGTAAATTCATTATTGGAAACAGTAGTGCGGGTATTCGCGAAGCGCCTTATTATGGTATTCCGATTATTAATATTGGTACTAGACAGCAAAATAGAGCAGTACACGCAGATATAATAAATGTGGATTATTCTGAAGAAGAAATCGAAGGAGCTCTTTCAATTATAGACTCTCATAAAGTGCAAAAATCAGACAATGATTTTGGACAAGGAAATAGTGCAGAATTATTTCTTAATTGTCTTCAGAAATCGGATATTTGGCAGCTCAATCACCAAAAACAATTTAGAGACAGTTGATACCTAAAAAGATTTTTATTTTATTGCCAGACGGAGTTGGACTTAGAAATTTTGCTTTTTCTAATTTTTATAAAATTGGATTGGAGAAAAATTTTGATATAACGTATTGGAATAATACGCCATTCGATTTAAAACAAATTGGTTTTAATGAAATTAAAATTAAAAATGCCAAACCAAATCCATTAACAGATAGTTACAAAAATGCTCGAAAACATATTGAGCTTAATCTTAGTATAAAAAAAGAAAAAGATACTGTTTATGATTCCTATCGTTTTCCTTTTTCTTTTAAAACTATAAAAGGTACGGTTAAAAATTGTTTTGCAAAATTCTTTATCTCAATAAATAATTCTGAAAAAGGTTTAGAAAAAGTTAGAGAAAAGATAAAAATAAAAGAAAGGGAAACGGAGTTTTATAAAGGCTGTTTAGAAACGCTCCGAAAGGAAAAGCCTGATTTTGTGTTTTGTACCAACCAGCGTCCTGTTTTGGCAATTGCCCCTTTATTAGCCGCCAACGAACTTAAAATACCAACAGGAACTTTTATTTTTTCTTGGGATAACCTTCCAAAAGCTACAATGGTGGTTGAAACGGATTATTATTTTGTTTGGAGCGAACACATGAAGGCTGAACTTCAAAAGTATTATCCATATATAAATGAAAATCAGATTTTTGTTGTAGGAACACCACAATTTGAAACCCATTTTGATCAAGATATTATCGAAGATAAAGCGCAATTCTTTGGTAGATATAAGATGGATTTAAATAAAAAATACATCTGCTATTCTGGAGATGACGCAACTACTTGTCCGGATGATCCGGAATATTTATCTGACTTTGCTAATGCAGTACGAAAATTAAATGAAGAGAAGAATCATTCATTAGGCATTATATTTAGACGTTGTCCTGTTGATTTTTCAGGTAGATATGATGAGGTTTTAGCTAAGAATAAAGATTTAATTGTTTCAATTGATCCGAGTTGGGAAAAAATAGGAGAAGGATGGAATACTGTTTTACCAACAAGAGAAGATGTTAACTTGTTAACCAATACTGTTTATCATTCTGAAATGGTCGTAAACATGGGGTCTTCAATGGTTTTTGATTTTATTTGCCATGATAAGCCATGCGGATATTTTCGATACAATCAAGAAAATCAAGTAGATAAAAATTGGGATATCTTTACTTGCTACAAATACGTTCATTTTAGATCTATGCCTGAAAAAAATCCTGTGTTTTTTATGGATAGTCCAATTTCTATTGCTGATTCTATTGAAAAAGTATTGGAAGATAGTAATGAAATCAAAGCTCAAGCAAAAGAGTGGTTTAAAATAATCAATCAACATCCGCCGCAATTAGCCTCGCAACGCACATGGGAAGCAATAATGCAGATAGTAAAATGAAAAACTTTTTACGAAAAATAGCATGGAAAATCCTCGGAAATGAATATTATACATTCTTGAAGGGGCAGAATAAACACTATTTGCATCTTGCAAAAAATGTTTCGATAGGGTATAAAACCTATCACAATGGAGCATTTGTCTGGCAATGGCACAATAATTCAGCATTAGAAATAGGAAAATATTGTTCGATAGCAAACGATGTTAATTTTATATTAGATTCTGGGCACCATCAAGTTAGTGAGATTACTACTTTTCCGCATTTTAATCATTTGAGAAATAATAGTTTGTTTTTGGATGGAGAATCAAAAAACAAACTAAAACAAAATATCGTAACTCCAGAAAGTAAAACGATAATTGGAAATGACGTTTGGATAGGAATGAATGTTATTATTTTGCCAAACGTTAAAATAGGAAATGGAGTTACAATTTTGGCTGGCTCTGTTGTGTCTAAAGATGTTCCTGATTATGCTATAGTGGGCGGAATTCCAGGCACAATAATAAAAATGAAATATAATCCTGAAACCATCAGTAAACTGCAGCAAATTGCATGGTGGAATTGGGAACCTGAAAAAGTGGAGCAAAATATCCAAGATTTTTATCTTCCAATTCAGGAATTCATTAACAAATGGCATAGCTAAATGCTTGAGAGACTTTTGCTTTGTTTTATTTTAAACTGATTTTAAATTTATGTTTTTTAACTCTTTGGCTTTTGCCATATTCTTACCAATAGTTTTTTTTCTGTATTGGTTTGTCTTCAATAAAACTAAAAGCACACAAAATGCTTTGTTAATTGTTGCGAGTTATTATTTTTACTCATGTTGGGACTGGAGATTTCTATTTCTGTTAGTTTTTTCTACATTTTTAGATTATTTCACTGGAATTCAAATTGAAAAAAGTGACTCAGAAAAAAAGCGAAAATTCTGGTTTTGGCTTAGTGTCTTAGTGAATTTAGGATTTTTAGGAATCTTTAAATATTATAATTTCTTTGCAACTTCATTTGCAGAAATGTTTACTTCGTTTGGGTTTAAAGTAAGTCCATTTTTATTGAATGTAATCCTTCCTGTCGGAATTTCATTTTACACTTTCCACGGATTGTCATATGTAATTGATATTTATTATAAAAGAATAAAAGCCGAATACAACTTTATTGATTATTCACTCTTTGTAAGCTATTTTCCACTTTTAGTTGCTGGACCAATAGAAAGAGCAACGCATTTATTGCCAGAGTTAAAAGTTAAACGTGAATTTAATTTAGATAAAGCAAAAGAAGGAGTATATCAAATTGTTTGGGGACTGGTAAAAAAAGTAGTTATTGCAGATACTTGCGCAGTGTATGCTAATGCTATTTTTGATCATTATCCTTCAATGAACTCACTCTCATTAATTGTGGGAGCAGTTTATTTTGCATTTCAGATTTATGGAGATTTCTCAGGATATTCGGATATTGCATTGGGGGTTTCTAAACTATTTGGTTTAGATTTATTGAGGAACTTCAATTACCCTTATTTTTCAAGAGACATAGCCGAGTTTTGGCGTCGCTGGCATATTTCGCTTTCTTCTTGGTTTCGAGATTATTTGTACATTCCGTTAGGAGGAAGCAAAGGCGGACTTTGGATGAAAATTAGAAATACATTCATCATTTTTATTGTCAGTGGATTTTGGCATGGTGCCAATTGGACATACATTGTTTGGGGATTCATAAATGCAGTCTATTTCCTCCCTTTATTGTTGTCTAATAGCAATCGAAACAACATGGATTCTGTTACTTTAAAATGGAATTTAGATTCGGTAAAAGTGCTTCTTAGCATTCTAACGACTTTTTTACTGACTTGTGTTGCGTGGGTATTTTTTAGAGCACGTACCATAACGGATGCCGTTTTATATCTAAAAAGAATATTTACTAATGGAGAATTCAGCCCTCAGTATTTAGATAACGAACGATATAATTATGAATTACTATTGATGATCGGTTTATTTGTCTTAGTTGAATGGAATAATAAAACTAAAGTTGAACCAATTTCAGGAAAAAGAAGCATGCTAAAAATGGCTTTAGCTATCATGGCTATTATCGCTTTTGGAACGTATTCAGATTATAAAGAATTTATTTATTTCCAATTTTAATGAAGAAGTTTTTATTATACATCTTAGGAGTTTTCTTTTTAACAGTTTTGGTAGCGGTTATTCTAGACGGATTCTATACTTATGTTTTTATGCAGTCGAGAAACCGTGGAAAAATTGAAACCGTTTTTAATTCCACAGCAAAAAAATATGATGTAGTGATTCTAGGTTCTTCAAGAGCTAATAATCATTTTGTATCGAAAATGTTTGAAGACAAAGGATTAAAAACATTCAACTACGGAATGAGCGGAGGACATTTGTTTGAAGCCTCATTAATGTTGAAATTGATGATTGAAAGAAAATATGAAATCAAAAATGTAATCCTAGAAGCGGATCTAAATCTTTCTAATGATCAAGAATCTGAAGGGGTTGCGGCCAAGTTTTTACCCTACATACATTGCTCTAAGGTTATAAAAGATCACTTTTCGGCAGAAGAAAATTTTAAAGAGTTATATTATATCCCTTTTTACAGATATGTGAAATTTGATTCTAAAATTGGTTTTCGTGAAATCTATAAAGTAGCATCAAAAGAAAAAACAAATGCTCTAGATAATTTAGGGTATTATCCTTTGGGGAAGCATAAAAATGGCAATATGAAAAATAATATTGTCAATTTAAATCCTTTGCCACATAATAAATACTACGAAGAGATTAAAGAAATATGCAAAAAGAATAATATCAATTTCATTGCTGTTATGACCCCTATGTGTGAAAATGTTGTTGGAATGAATTATTTTGATAAAGTAAAAAAAGCGTATCCAGAAATTTATAATTACGAGAATTCAGTTATTGAAGACAAATATTTTTCTTCATGTGGGCATATGACAGATGAGGGAGCGAGATTGTTTACTGGAAGAATTATTAAAGATTTTTTTCAGAAATAGTAATAATTCAGTTCTATTGTAAAAGAATTATATGGATATACAAAAATTTTTATTTTATCTTCTAAAGATCTTGATCTTGACTTTTATTTTGATGCTAGTAATGGATAAGATTTATTCTTATTTTTTTCTTCAATCTAATAAAAGAGATAAAATAGGTTTTATCTATAACTCTCCACCAACAGAATATGATGTTGTAATATTAGGTTCGTCAAGAGCAAATAATCATTTTGTGACACAAATGTTTACTGATAAAGGTCTAAAAGCATTTAATTTTGGAATGCAAGGATCAAAATTATTTGAATCTGATTTGATTTTGAAATTGCTTTTAGAGAAAAAAAATAAAATCAAAAATGTAATAATTGATGTCGATGTGACTTTAAAATCTGAAGAAAAATCGGAAGGAATGTCTTTGAAATTTCTGCCATATTTGTATGATTCAGAATCTATTAAAAAACATTTCGAGAGCCAGAATGATTTTAATAGCATTTATTATATCCCTTTCTACAGATATCTAAAATTTGACACAAAAATTGGTTTTAGAGAAGTGTTTTTTTATGCATTAAATAAAAAAAACAAAGCACTTGATAATGGCGGGTATAATGCATTGACTCATAAGAATGGAAATATGAAGCCTGAAATTTTTGATTTTCAACCAAAAAGGAATAGATATTATGAGGAAATAAAAAAGATATGCAAATTAAATAATATTAAGCTTATTGCCGTTATGACTCCGGTATGTGAAAATACAGTCGGAAAGGATTATTTTAAGAAGGTAAATCAATTATATCCTGAAATTTATAATTATGAAAATAAGGTGATTGAAGATAAGTATTTCTCGAATTGTGGTCATATGAATGATATGGGAGCAAAAAAATTTACAGCAAAAATTATAAAAGACTTTTTTAATAAATAATGCATATAGCTTTTCTAACTCCAGAATATTCACATCCTAGTATTGCAAAATCGGCTGGGATTGGAACAAGTATTAAAAATCTGGCGACTTCACTGCATAAGTCAGTAAATGATATTACTATTTTTATTTATGATCAGCCTGTACAGGAAATTATAAATGATAACGGAATTAAAATTCATCGTATTCAAAGAAAAAAGTATAAATTTTTTGGATGGTATTTCTATCGAAAGCATATTGAGCAATATTGTACTCAAATAATAAAGCAAGAGAATATTGCAATAATTGAAGCTGCAGATTGGACTGGAATTACAGCATTTATGCATTTTAAAATTCCTTTAGTGATTCGTTTTCACGGAAGTGATACTTATTTCTGCCATTTAGAAAATAGAAAGCAAAAGCTTAAAAATTTCTGGTTTGAACAATTAGCAATAAATAAGGCACAGGCATTTATAGCCCCAACCACATTTGCTGGAGAAATTTCAAAAAGGCTTTTTAAAATAAAAGGAAAAGAGATTCAAACAATTCATAATGGTATAGGTCTTAAAGAATTTGAAAATAAGGAACCAGAAAAGTTTGAAACAAATACAATTCTTTACATTGGGACTTTAATCAGAAAGAAAGGTGTTTTAGAACTGCCAGAAATTTTCAACAAAGTGCGCAATGTTTTTCCAGAAACAAAACTTCTACTCATAGGAAGTGATTCTTTCGATATAAAAACCAACTCTAAATCAACTTGGGAATTAATGAAAAGTTCATTCACTAAAAATGATTTAAATAATGTCCATTATCTTGGCAAAATTCCATACAATGAGATTCAGGAGCATATAAAAAAGGCAAATGTATGTGTGTTTCCAACTTTTGCAGAGACTTTAGGAATGGTTACAATAGAGGCCATGGCTATGCAGAAGGCAATTGTAAACAGCAATATTGGCTGGTCGCAAGAACTTATTATAGATGAAGAAAGTGGTTATCTTGTGCATCCTTCAAATCATGATTTGTATGCTGAGAGAATTATTCAATTATTTAAAAATGAGTCATTGGTTTTTAAGTTAGGAAAAAAAGCTAGAGAACGCGTTGAAGAAAAATTCGACATCGATAGCCTTGCTGTTGCAAATATTAATTTTTACGAAAATATTATAAACCCCAATAAAAAGACAACGTGATAATTGTTTATCATCAAAATAATAGAATAGTTAAGGTTGAAGCAAAAACAAAGGATGTTTTTTCTGAAAAGAAAAGCATTGCCGAGGGCTTAATAGAAATCGCAAAAAAATTTCCGAATGACTTGATTATTTGGAGCCATATCTCATTAGAGCCATATCTTAATATCGAGAAAATTAATGAAATTTTTCATCAAGATAAGGTAATGGCTTCCTATAATTTGGCGCCCAATAGTTTTATCTCTGATAGTATAGGATATGTAGATTCATCGCCTTTTTTAAAAATAAACAAAAAAGCAAGTTATCCAACTTGGATGATGAGTAGCAATGTAGGAGGAATTAATGCATCTATTTTATTGCTTTTAAAAAATCAGATCAAGACGGATGAAAATTTTGATTATTTTTTAAATTCAATAGCAAAATTAGGAATGTCTCTTGGGCTTTTATGCTATTCCGATCCGAAACTGCTGAAAGATTGTACTGAGATTTTTCCAAAGCATAAGGAGGATAAATACCTTCTGTTCAAATTTGTAAAACAACATTATAAAACACGTTGGGTATTTTTACTTTTTTTAGATCTGTTTCTTTACAAAAGAACATGGGCTATTTGTCCTTTTTTAATGTGTTTTTTTCAAAAGAATAGACATTTAAACGAAGATACATTTCATCAAATTGAAACTAAATCTAAAAATATAGTAATTGAAGAGGGAACGATAGATGTAATTATTCCAACAATTGGGCGAAAAAAATATTTATACGATACTCTAAAAGATCTTTCTGTACAAACATTTCTGCCGTTAAATATCGTTATTGTAGAGCAGAATCCTGTTCAAGATAGCATTACAGAACTTGACTATATTTTGAATGAGAATTGGTCATTCCAAATTAAACATATTTTTACGCATCAAACTGGAGCTTGCAATGCAAGAAATTTGGCTTTAAAAGAAGTAAAGAGTGAATGGGTGTTTATGGCAGATGATGACATTCGAATAGAACCAGATTTCTTAGAAAAAACATTTCATGTGATTGAAAAAGAAGGTTTTCAACAGATTACATTAGGCTGCTATCAGCCAGATTATCCTTCACATAAAAAAATAAATCAGAAAATTCAATGGGGGAGTTTTGGTTCAGGCTGCAGTATCGTAAAGGTGAAGAATATAAAAACACTCTCTTATAATATGAGTTTTGAATTTGGTTATGGAGAAGACGGTGATTTCGGAACGCAGTTACGAAATTTAGGACATGATATTCTCTATTCCCCACAGCCAGAAATTCTTCATCTAAAGGCTCCAATTGGTGGTTTTAGAACAAAACATATTCAAGCTTGGGCAGATGAAAAAGTACAGCCAAAACCTTCTCCTACTGTAATGCTTTATAAAGTTTTACATTTAACTCAAGAGCAAATCGATGGTTATTGTACTATTTTGTTTTTTAAGTATTACAGAGTTCAAAAGATTAAAAATCCAATTCGATATTATTCTAGTTACAAAAAGCAATGGAAAAAAAGTCAATTTTGGGCAAACAAATTAAATACTAAAAAATGAAATTTTCACTGATTATTTGTACATATATGCGTCCTGAGTCGTTAGTTAAATTATTGAACTCAGTAAACATTCAAAGTAAATATCCAGATGAAATTTTAATCATTGATGGATCATTAAATGAAGAAACTAAAATCGCTTTGGATAAAAATAGTTTTAAGAATTTAAAATATTTTTTAGTTTCAGATCAAGATCGCGGATTAACCAAACAACGTAATTTTGGAATTTCTAAGGTAGAAAATGATACAGAAATTGTATGTTTTTTAGATGACGATACGGTGTTAGAACCTGATTACTTTGAGCAATTATTACAAACTTATATCTTATTTCCCGAAGCTTTAGGCGCTGGAGGTTATACTTGTAATGAAATTAAATGGGAAAAAATTCCAGAAAATTATAAAACTAATATTAACGAGTTTTATTACGACGGATGGAAGCGAAAAGATGGGAGTCGTTTCGTGCTTAGAAAAAAACTAGATCTAGATAGCGATTGCCCACCAGGTTTTTCTCCTAATTTTTCTCATGGAAGAAGTGTTGGTTTCTTGCCACCAAGTGGAAAAATTTATGAGACTGAGCAGTTAATGGGAGGTATATCTTCTTTTAGGAAAACAGTTTTTTCGCAATTCTCATTTTCAACTTATTTCGAAGGTTATGGTTTGTATGAAGATGCGGATTTTACATTGCGGGTTTCAAAACAAGGAAAATTGTACTTAAATACAGCTGCAAAATTATTTCATTATCATGATGGATCGGGCAGACCAAATAAGTATACATATGGAAAAATGGTCGTGAGAAATGGATGGTATGTATGGAGAGTGAAAAATCCAAACCCCAAATTTAATGATCGTTTAAAATGGAATTCTATAACTATTTTATTAACCTTTATTCGAGGTACAAATATTATTACCAGCTCTAATAGAAAAGAAGCTTTGACAGAAACATTAGGTCGATTGGCTGGTTTCTTTAGTTTGTTACTTCATAAGCCTCGTCTTTAAGTATGAAAAAAACAATATTTATTTCTTTTTCTCTAGGAAATACTTCGATATCAGATTATTATATTTCATTAGCTGAAAAGTTTAAAAAAGATTATCAGATAGTGGTATTTTCTGATGTCGAACTGAATGAAACAGTTTCTATTCCGGATGATATCATTATAAAATATTGGCCTTCAAAGCGCCCAACAAAATTAGCGGACGGATTATTTTTATATGAAAATATTAAAAAGTATCGACCGATAATGACAATCTCAGTTTTTGGTTCGGTAAATATTTTTTTACTAGTTGGCTTTTTATGCAGAGTAAAAGTGAGAGTTGCATGGATTAGTACAATATCAACTCATTTTAAACAAAAAAAGAGTCTATTGTATAGAAAATCATTTATTTATAGACTAGCTACAAATGTCATTGCAAATTCGCTAGCAACTAAGGAAGATGCTATGAAAAATTATCACGTTTCTGCTAGTAAGATTAAGGTTTTACCAAATTCGGTTAAAAATTTGTATTCAGAAATAAGTCAAGTTCAGGACGATAATTGCAAAACAATTGTTTATGTAGGACGTTTGTATAGTCAAAAAGGTGTTGATGTTCTTATAAAAGCATTTTCTCAAGTTTGTTCGCAATTTCAAGATTTTAAACTTATAATTCTTGGAGGAGGTGAAGAAGAAAAAAAATTGAAGGAATTAGTAAATGACCTAAAGATTGATCAATATGTTGTCTTTAAAGGAAATCAACCTAAAGCGGAGGTATTGTCTACTTTTAAAGAATCCTATTTGGCTGTAATTCCAAGTCTTTCAGAAGGATTTGGTTTTACTGTAATTGAAGCAATGAGTATGAAAACAATGGTGATCGGTTCAAATAATACAGGTATTAAAGAGATTATTCAAGATAATAAAACTGGTTTTCTTTTTGAAACAAGTAATGAAAATGATTTAGCAGAAAAAATTATCAAAGTGATAAAGCAGCCAGCGTTAAGAGATGAATTAGCTTTAAATGGATTTGAACACTTTCAAAAAAACTATGAAACAAACATTGCTACAGAGAGAGATTGGTCTTTTTTTAGTAGTTTAATTAAATAGGATTATGAAGAGATTTCTCATCGTTACAAGTATTATTCATACGAAAGACGAAAATCGCTATTTTGGATATGGGCCTTATATCAACGAAATGAATATTTGGTTAAAATATGTAAATCAGCTAGATGTTTTAGCTCCTCTGGAAAAGCGAGATGTAACACCTATTGATTTGGCTTATGAGTTTGATAATGTTAATTTTAAAAAGGTTGACAGTTTTAGTTTTACAACTGTAAAAAGTAGAGTTATTTCTTTTTTTAAATTACCAATAATATTTTGGCAGATTTTTGTGGCAATGCGTCAAGCAGATCATATTCATTTAAGATGTCCTGGAAATATTGGTTTAATCGGCTGTATTGTGCAAGTTTTTTTTCCATATAAAAACAAAACTGCAAAATATGCAGGAAACTGGGATCCAAAGAGCAATCAGCCTTGGACATATAAATTACAAAAACGTATTTTAAGCAATAGTTTTTTGACAAGGAATATGCAGGTTTTGGTATATGGAGAATGGGAAAATCAATCTAAAAATATAAAACCTTTTTTTACTGCCACTTATCACGAATCTGAGAAAGTGTTAGTAGAAAAAAGTAAAATTGATTTAGCTTTAAAATTTGTTTTTGTTGGAAGTTTAGTAATTGGAAAAAATCCAATGTATGCTGTAAAGTTAATTGCAGAATTAATAAAAAAAGGTTACAATGTTACATTAGAAATGTATGGAGAAGGTGTAGAGCGAAATATTCTTGAAAAGTATATTCGAACAAACCATTTAGAGAATCATATTTTTTTAAGAGGAAATCAGAATAAAGAAACCGTAAAAGAAGCTTATATAAAAAGTCATTTCGTAATATTGCCATCGATTAGTGAAGGCTGGCCAAAAGCAATTGCCGAAGGTATGTTCTGGGGATGCGTGCCAGTTGGAACAAAAGTTTCTTGCGTTCCTTATATGATAGATGGTGGTGAAAGAGGGATATTATTGGAAATGGATATCAATAAAGATGTTCAACAACTGGAAAATGTAGTATTAGACAATAAAAATTTTGAAGATAAAAGCGCTAAAGCACTACATTGGTCAAGAAAATATACTTTAAATGTATTTCAGGAAGAAATTAAAAAGATATTATTGCCAAATATAACAACAGATTAATGAGGATTGTTCAGATAATAGACTCTTTGGAAATAGGTGGAGCGGAAAGAATGGCTGTTAATTATGCTAATGAGCTATCTCAAAAAATTGAATTTTCTGGTTTGGTTGCAACTCGTGGAGAAGGTAAGCTTTTAAATCAAGTAAATGAAAATGTGAGTTATCTATTTTTGGATAAGAAAAGCAGCTTTGATTTGAAAGCGGTTTTTCGATTAAAACATTACATAAAAAAAAATAAAGTAGAAATAATTCACGCACACAGCTCGTCCTTTTTTATTGCTGTTTTAGTGAAATTTATTTATCCCCAAATTAAGATAGTTTGGCATGATCACTTTGGTCCAAGAATAGGTCAATCAAAAAAAGAAAATAGGGCTTTAATATTTTTATCTATATTTTTCACTTCAATTTTTGTTGTAAACAAACAATTAAAAGAATGGAGCGAAAAATATATGAATTGTAAAAAAGTTGTTTTTATTCCAAATTTTATTCAGGAAAATCAATCTGTTGAACAAGAAACTGTTTTAAAGGGAACTCAAGGGAAACGAATTGTTTTTCTTGCTAATCTAAAAAATCCTAAAAATCATCTTATAGTTTTAGAAGCTTTCTTTGAACTAAAATTATTTGATTTAGATTGGAGCCTTCATTTAATCGGAAAAGATTACTTTGATTTATATTCGCAAAATTTAAAAGAATTTATAAAATTTAATGATCTGTATGATCATGTGCATTTATATGGTGTAAGGAATGATGTTAAGTTTATTTTAAAACAAGCTTCGGTAGGAATATTGGCTTCTACGTTTGAGGGTTTTCCTGTCACATTAATAGAATATGGTGATGCTGAGCTTGGTGTAATTAGTACAAATGTTGGTTTTTGTTCAGAAATTATTAAAAATAAAGAAACTGGACTGCTGTTTAATCCTTTGAATAAACAAGAACTTTTAGCTCAACTTAAAATAATAACTGAAAGTGAAACTTTACGAACCAACTTATCCGTTAATTTAAAGAAATCTGTTGTAAGTAATTATCAAGCAGCTCAAGTTGTTGAAAAAATAATCCTAGAATATAGTAAGATAGAAAAATGAAGAATACAAAAAGTATTTACCTATTGTTAGTTTTACTACATGCTTTTATTGCATTAGTAGTTTTTGTAATTCCTTTTTTATCAAAAATTTATGCATTGTTAATTCTAATAGTTGGGATTTATTATGTTTATCAAAACAAAAATAGAAACAACGAAGTCCTCTATGTTAGTTCATATTTAGTTGGGGCTGAGGTTTTCTTGCGTATGACAGGAGGAAATTTAAATAATGAATATGTTAAATTTTCGGTGGTGTTTTTCATGCTGTTTGGAATGGTTTATAATAACTTTTCTAAAAATGGTTTAATCTACCTCTTGTTTTTAATGTTGCTAATTCCGGGAATCTTTGTTACTATAAGTGAGGCAGATTTTAATATAGATGTTAAAAAAGCCCTGATGATTAATTTATCTGGTCCCGTCTGTTTAGGTATATGTGCAATATATATGTTTAAAAGGCCTATTTTATTTGAACAACTTCAAAGGATAATGTTGATGATGGGATATCCAATTATAGCAATAACAGTTTATTTGTTTTTGTATACTCCAAGTATTCAGGATGTTGTGACAGGTACTCAATCTAATTTTGAAACATCAGGAGGATTTGGACCTAATCAGGTTTCAACTGTATTAGGGCTGGGAATGTTTGTTTTTTTTACTCAATTAGTTTTTTTCTCAAAATCTAAATTAGAAATTATGATTAATGGGGGATTGTTAGCTTTTATAAGTTTTAGAGGCATTGTAACATTTTCGAGAGGAGGGATTATTACAGCTGTGATAATGATAGTTTTTCTTTTAGCTATCGTATATTACTACTCTAATATGAAAGGTAAAAAGAAGCTAACTATGGTTTTTATTTTTACAGCTTTATTAGGAGCCGGAATATGGATGTACAGTTCATTAAAAACAAAAGGTTTGATTGATAAGAGATATGCTAATGAAGATGCTAGAGGTAGAGATAAAAAAGATCGTCTAGGAGGAAGAGAAGAGATCATGGATGCAGATTTTTCTATTTTTGCAGATAGTCCTTTTTTAGGCGTAGGCGCTGGAATGGGTAAATCTAAAAGACTTGATAAAATAGGGATTCAAGTTGCCGCACACAATGAAATAACACGTTTGCTTGCCGAACATGGTGTACTTGGTATTCTAGCTTTTTTGACATTATTAATCACTCCATTTGTAGTTTATATAAACAATAAACAGCATTTCTATTTTTTTTCATTTCTAATTTTTTGGCTTTTAACCATCAATCATGCCGCAATGAGAACGGCTGCGCCGGCATTTGTTTATGCATTATCGCTTTTGTTTGTTCAAATTAAAATTCCTGAAGAAACAGAAAATTAATAGGTTAGTTATATTTTTTTGCGATACATTTGCTTCGCCCTATAACCAAATTAAAACCTACAAGTAATGTTTTCAAAAAAGAAAATGCATTTCGAAATTTCGGAAAGAAAAGTTCTTCTTTCTTTTTTTGACGCAGCATTTATATTTGTCGCTCTATTTTTATTGAGCTTGCTTTTCGACTATCAATATTTTGTTTTAGAAGATGGAAAATACCTTAAAACATTTTTGCTAGTCGGATATGTTTATGCCTTCGGAACGATTTTCGAAATGTATAATTTACAAACTTCCAGTAATCAATTTCAGATTTTACGAAGTGTTATTTTAACTTCAACTGCAGCGATAACAGTCTATCTGTTTACGCCAATTTTGTCCCCCGAACTTCCTAAACAAAGGCTAGTCATCATTATTCTTTATTTTGCTGTCCTGTTTTCTTTGTTGCTTTGGAGGTTTTTTTATTGTTTATTTTTAGCATCTCATCGATTTTCTCAAAACGTAGTTTTAATTTGTGACCAAAGTGAGGTCGAAGACTTAGTTTTAGGATTAGAAAATGTTGATCCGCATTTTAAAATTATTGGTTTTGTAAACTCCGATTCGATCGCAGATGAAAATTTAGATTTTCATTATGTGAAAGAAATAAAAAAGGATGATTTAGAACATTTTGTATCTACTCATAGTGTTTCAGAAATCATTATTGCATCACAAAAAACAGATGGTATTACCGCCGATTTGTACCAGCAATTACTTCATTTATTAGAAAAGGGACATATTATTAGAGAATATACTCAGGTTTACGAAAGTAAAACACAGCGTATTCCTGTGCATTACATCGGAAGAGATTTTTATAGATTCTTTCCATTTAGCAGAAGCAATAGTAATAAATTGTATTTGTCTTTAATTAGATTGATGGAATTTTTCTTTTCGTTTATTGGACTTTTATTCTGCGCTATTTTTATTCCGATAATTTCAATAGGAAATCTTTTTGCTAACAAAGGAAGTCTTTTTTATACTCAAGAAAGAGTAGGGAAAAACGGAGTTGTTTTCAAGATTTATAAATTTAGAACCATGACAGAGAATTCAGAAACCAATGGTGCTGTTTTCGCTACTCATAATGATAAAAGAGTTACTCCGTTTGGTAAGTTTATGCGAAAATCAAGAATTGACGAATTACCTCAATTTATTAATGTTTTAAAAGGAGATATGAGCGTGATTGGACCAAGACCTGAACGTCCTTTTTTCGTTGAAGAAATCGCCGCTGTAATGCCTTTTTATGAAACGCGCCATGTAATTAAACCTGGACTTACGGGTTGGGCACAAGTAAATTATTCGTACGGAGAATCTATTGATGAAAGTTTGATTAAACTTCAATATGATTTATACTACATCAAGCACAGAAGTGTTTTTCTAGACTTAAGTATCACTTTCAAAACCATTACTACGGTTTTATTTTACAGAGGTCAATAATATTTTAAATTATAATCGGAATTGGTTTTTTGTTGCGAATTGCTGTTCGCACTAAAACCACTCCGCTTGTAATAATCAACGGTAAAGTGATAAAGAAATGCGCTTTATTGATCAAAAACAAAAAGTAAATTACTAAAAGCACAAAGTTGATTAGCGAAAATCTATAAGTCCATAATTTGTTTTTAAAAATCGAAAACAAAATTAAAACCAATAAAAGTGGGCTAAATAATAGCACATTATAATTCATAGCCAGTTCTTGGTGAAAAGAATAAAATCCCATAACGACGAAGAATGTTCCAATAAGAGATAAAATCAGAAAATAGATTTTGTCAACCGTTTTGTTTCTGGCAAAGATTACAAAAAGTAAAATAAAGAGATAAGTATAGATGTTATTCCACAAAGAAGCTGGTGTTTCTTTTGTGAATTCTAATAGTGTTTTGCTTTTTGCAGCTAAAGGTTTGTTTTGGAAAGTAGTTTTATCTAAACTATTTTTCAATTCAAAAGGAAGAAAAATTCTTGTTCCCATTTGATCGACTTTCGTTCCAAAAATAATGCTCGTTCCCAATTGATCGTAGAAATGACCATCAAAATAAGGAAACAGAATAGAACGGTAGGTTTTGTCCGTGTCTTCTGTTTTAGCAATTACATTTCCGCCTAAAGTTTTATTCACGACATCAACAACCATCGAAGTGCAGTTTTTATCAATGAATTTATAAGTATAATAACGCTCTTCAGAAGCTAAAACAGCATTTAATTGGTCAAAAAGTTTTTGTTTTAAATCTTGAGAAATTAGTAATTCCTGTTCGTAAATGCTTCTTTTCTCATACGTATATTCTTCAAAAAATTCTGGATAAGAATGAACTGTTGCAAAATATTGCAAATCTCCTTTAGCAAACTTTAAAACAAAATTTGGAGTTCTAAAATCGAAAGTTCCATAATTGTAGACAACGTCAAAATTGTTTCCAGGATCTGAAACTCGAATTCCAGTATGTCCAAAATAAGAATACGTCTCATTTCCTAGTCCACAAGTTAGAATGCTTATTTTTGCATCTTTCGTTAAAGCCAAACTTTGACTGAAACCAATAAAACTTGATAAGAATAATAAAAGAAAAAGTGCTTTTTTGAACATGACAGTTTTCATGATTTAAAATTTTAAATGTTTTATGGTTTCTAATTATCTAAAGATACCTAAATCTACTTTCAACGAAAAAATATTAGAATACAAAGCAGTGCTTTGATTTCCTAAATCGGTTAGAGCGTAATCAATTTGTATGCCTTTATATCTAAATCCTAAACCGATATTAGGCTGAAAATTTACTTTTTCGGTATTGTCCAACTGCATTACATTCTGAAAGTTTCCTGCACCAGCGCGTACGAAAACCAAATCAGTATAACCAAATTCAAACCCTAGAGCTGGGTCTATACTTATAGCTTTTGATGAAATGATATCGTTGGTTTGTTCAAATCGCATGTTTAAATTTGCTGAAGTGACAAGACTGCATTCGTTATGAAAGTCAAATCTTTTTGAAACTCCCAATTGTGCTTTTGGCAATGTTATTTCTGTGCTTTCTGGCAATGTATTATTTTCTCCCGGAATTGCATTGGCGATTTTAGCGTATTCTTCTTCATCAATATTCCAAACATTGTAAGTTGTGGTAATGTCGCGAAGCATTAAGCCAAATTTCCAGTCGTTTCTTTCAAACTGAAGTCCCACATCAAATCCAAATCCCCAAGAGTTGGCAAATTTTCCGATTATTCTTCGAATTACTTTTGCATTTACACCATATTGAAATCCTTCAACAGGCAATTTTCTTGCGTAAGAAAAAGTAAAGCCATAATCTGCAGTAGAGAACAGGCTAATTCTGTTATAATCTATATTTCCTTGATTATCGATTAACTGTGTGGTGTCCATGATGTCATCTACTCCAAAACGAATCATCGAAATTCCCCAAGCACTTCTGTCGTCAATCGGGCTTGCGTAGCCTATGTAATCGTATTGTGCGATATTGGCAAAGTAGCTGGCGTGCATCAAAGCAATTTGATGATCTTCAAGATGCGTTAAACCTGCTGGGTTCCAGTAACCTGCAGTTACATCATTTGTAGAAGCAGTTACGGCGCTTGCCATTCCAAGAGCCGCGGCATCAACCCCAATATTCATAAATTCATTCGAATATTTTCGAGCGGTTTGCGCATACTGAAAAGTATAACTCCAAAATAATAAAAACACTAAATATTTCTTCAACGTATATGTTTTTGCAGATCGAGGCCTGTTTTAAATTTTTATCAAAAATATAATATTTTATGCATCTAATAAGTTCCTTTAGTTAAATATTCCGAAAGTCGGACTTTGAAATAAAAAACTCTCTAAAAAACTCGTTTTGCATCGAGTTATTATACTAAATTTGTTCTCTGCCATTATCAAAAATTTAAGCTATGAATATTAAAAAACACATCCCAAATCTAATCACATTAATTAATCTTTTTTGCGGTTGTGTCGCAATTGTCTTTGTTTCCGAAAATAATTATCTAATGGCTTTTTATATGGTTTGTCTGGGAATCTTTTTTGATTTCTTCGATGGCTTTTTTGCCAGATTATTTAAAGTTTCAAGTCCGCTTGGATTGCAATTAGATTCTCTTGCAGATATGGTAACCAGTGGAGTTGCTCCAGGATATGTGATGTATAGCATGTTTTTGAACAGTGGCCACGAATTAGGGACAAATCCTGCAATTGCATTTTTAGGATTTATCATTACTTTAGGATCTTGCTATCGTTTGGCTAATTTTAATATCGATACTCGTCAGACAGATTCTTTTATCGGATTGCCAACACCAGCAAATTCGTTATTTATTTTAAGCCTTCCTTTGGTTATTTTGTTTTCAGATTCTTTGATGGTTTTAGAGATTTTAACCAATCAATGGGTTTTGTTGGTAATAACATTATGCAGTGCTTATATTTTGAATGCTGAAATTCCGTTGTTCTCTTTAAAAATTAAAAAATTCAGCTTTAAAGAAAATGCACTTCAAATTGTGTTTTTAATTATTTCTGTATTAATGGTTGTCTTGCTTCAATACATGGCAATTCCATTGATTATTGCTTTTTATGTATTGTTGTCTATTATCAATAATCTGTTTCTGAAAAAGTAATTCTGTTTAATGGCAAGAAAAACGACTTATCGTAAAACATATTCAAGAAAGCCCGCTGGAAGATCATTTCTGAGCAGGCTTTTTCGTTCAATTTTATTGATTTTCTTCGGACTTTTATTTATTGGGATAATTTATCATTATCGCAAAGGGCTTGCTTATTATTTAGGTTTTAAAACAGAAAAAGTTTTAGATGAAGATGAGGTAGATAAACATCTTTCTGATGTTCGAAATATTCGTGTTCTCGAAAATCATAAAGGAAAAGTTGTTGGAATCGACGTATCTGAATTTCAAGGAAAAGTAGATTGGGAAGAAGTTGAAATCTTAGATGAAAAATATCCAGTTCAGTTTGTTTTCATTCGTGCAACAGCAGGAAACGATCGTGTAGACAGGCAATTTAAAAGAAACTGGGAAGGCGCAAAAGAGAATAAATTCATGCGCGGTGCTTATCATTATTATCGTCCCAACGAAAATTCTATAGAACAAGCTGATCTTTTTATCAAAACAGTAAAATTGCAAAAAGGAGATCTTCCGCCAGTTTTAGATATCGAAAAATTACCTAAAAATCAGCCTTTGGATAGCTTGAAAAAAGGTTTGAAACGTTGGTTGAATAAAGTAGAAAAACATTATCAAGTTCGCCCAATAATTTATTCTGGAGAAAGATATTATTCAGATTTTTTGAAAGAAGAATTTAGCGAATATCTTTTCTGGATTGCCAATTATAATTTCTACAGAGAAAAAATTGAAGATGATTGGCTATTTTGGCAGTTTACAGAAAAAGCTTCTCTGCCAGGAATTAAACATCGTGTTGATGTTAATATTTACAATGGCGATTTAGAACAATTGCATTTTATTACGGTTGAGTAAGTTTTCAGTCGCAGTCTCAGTTTACAGTTTTCTGAAACTATTTTGACAGAACTAAAATAACAATTATTATAAAAGGCAACAAAAGCGCTACAGAATATGGGTTGGCAAAATTTATAGTATAGCCCATCCATTTGATTTTTTTTGGAGGAAGAAGTCTTTTGTCTTTCGGATTGTAGTAAAACGAATTAAAAAAATACCAGTTCTTTGGATCTTTATGCCAATTGTCGTAATCTTCCTGAGTTGGTTTTTCTGAATTCATTTTTTAATAGTTTACAGTCGCAGTTGCAGTTTTTCAGCATTCACTGAGACTGAAAACTGCGACTGAATACTTAAAATTAAAATTCCAATTTCTTCTTACGAAGTTCGAAGTTTTGTCCAAGGTAAACGCGACGAACCATTTCGTCTTCTACCAATTCTTCTGGAACACCTGCTTTAAGAATTCCTCCTTCGAACATTAAGTATGTTTTATCGGTAATAGCTAATGTCTCCTGAACGTTGTGGTCAGTAATTAAGATTCCGATATTTTTATTTTTTAATTGTGCTACAATTCGCTGAATATCTTCAACCGCAACAGGGTCAACTCCCGCGAAAGGCTCATCCAATAAAATAAATTTTGGATCGGTTGCCAATGCACGTGCAATCTCTGTACGACGACGCTCACCTCCAGAAAGTAAATCTCCTCGGTTGGTACGAATGTGCTCCAAACTGAACTCTTCAATTAAGCTTTCCATTTTAGCAATTTGCTCTTCTTTAGAAAGTTTAGTCAATTGCAGTACACTCAGAATGTTATCTTCAATACTTAACTTTCTAAATACAGAAGCTTCTTGTGCCAAATAACCAATTCCTTGCTGTGCACGCTTGTACATCGGATAATCGGTAATGTTCAAATCGTCAAGAAAAATGTTCCCTTGATTTGGTTTTACCAATCCTACAATCATGTAAAAAGATGTTGTTTTTCCAGCTCCATTTGGTCCCAAAAGTCCCACGATTTCTCCTTGATTTACTTCAACAGAAATCCCTTTTACAACACTACGTCCTTTATAAGTTTTGATTAAATTATCGGCTCTTAGCTTCATTTGTTCAATTAGATAATTAGATAATTTGAAAATGAGATAATTATACTAACTCAAATTCAATTTTAAAATTTATTTGAAGAGGCAAATTAAAAGTAAAATAATCAATCAGATAAATGAATTAACAAATTATTGCATTTTCAAAATCAGATATTTACTGTTTTAAGGCAATTATCTAATTATCTAATTGACATATTTTCTAATTATTTTCCCGCTTCTTCAAGAGCTTCCCAGAATTCGTAAGCTCTTCTTAAATGAGGAATTACAATTGTTCCTCCAACAAGAGTTGCGATTCCCATTGCTTCCATCATTTCTTCTTTAGAAACACCTTCTTTATAGCTTGTTTCTAAATGGTATTTTACGCAGTCGTCACATCTTAAAACAGTTGATGCAACTAGACCTAAAAGTTCTTTTGTTTTTACATCGAGAGCGCCTTCCGCGTAAGCGTTGGTGTCAAGATTGAAAATTCGCTTTACAATTTTGTTATTGTCAGCAAGCAGTTTTTCGTTCATTTTAGAACGGTAGTCGTTAAATTCTTGTATGATATCAGACATTTTCTTTTAATTTATTTTTATAAACAATCTTTGAAATAAGAATGCTGACTTCGTAGATAATTAACATCGGAATTGCAACAATAGTCTGACTTACAACGTCTGGCGGAGTTACAATCGCAGCGATGATTAAAATAATTACTACAGCATATTTCCAGTATTTTCTCAAGAATTCAGGAGTTACTAATCCTAATTTCGTTAAGAAATAAATAGCTATTGGCAATTCAAAAAAGAGTGCACTTCCTAGAATACTTGTTTTAACCATTCCCATGTAAGATTCCAGTGTGAATTGGTTTTTTACTACATCACTGATAGAAAATGTAGCAACGAAGTTTACCGACATCGGGATTACCACAAAATACCCAAACAATACTCCTAAAAAGAAAAGTAAAGAAGAAACGAAAATGAATAATTTTGCATTTTTTCTTTCTTTCTCATAAAGTGCTGGACTGATGAATTTCCAGATTTCCCATAAAATATAAGGGAAACTTAAAATAAATCCGGCCAAAATACACATCCAAACAAAGATGTTAACCTGACCTTCCATTTCGGTATTCTGAATAATAAAATTCAGTTCTGTAATACAAATGCTGTCTGCAAATCCCAATGAATGTGATAAGTCGCAAAACCAAACATAGGTAAAGAACGTTGGTCTAATCGGACCTAAAATAATTTGATCAAATAAATAATCACTAATAAAATAAGTAACAAATGCCATGATGCATGTTGCAAGTGTACTTCTAACCAATAACCATCTTAGTTCTTCTAGATGATCCAAAAATGACATTTCGCCAAGATTTTTTTTTGCCATTATACGATTCCTTCTTTTAAAATGTCATGTAAATGTAAAACGCCTTTGTATGTTCCTTCGTCAGAAACAATTAACTGAGTAATAGAGTAATCTTCTAAAATATTTAAAGCATCAACTGCCATTGTCTCAGACGAAACCATTTTTGGGTTTTTCGTCATAATGTCTCTGGCTGTTAAGTCTGCAATAGAATCTCTATCGTTTAACATTCGTCTAATATCTCCATCGGTAATAATTCCGATTATTTTATCATTTTCCACAACTGCTGTAACACCTAGTCTTTTTTCAGAGATTTCAAAAATCACTTTTTTGACAGAAGTTTCAGGAGTTACGGTAGGTTTTAGTGAGTTTTCGATCATATCTTTCACGCGAAGCAATAGTTTTTTTCCTAATGCACCGCCTGGATGATAAACTGCAAAATCTTCTGGTTTAAAATCACGCATTTCCATTAAGCAAACTGCAAGGGCATCTCCCATAACAAGTTGTGCCGTTGTGCTGTTTGTTGGAGCGAGATTAATTGGACAAGCTTCAACATCAACTGTCGTATTCAAAACATAGTCAGAACCTTTTGCTAGGAAAGAAGTGATGTTTCCTGTTATTCCAATTAAAGTGTTTCCGAATCTTTTTAATAAAGGTACAAGCACTTTAATTTCTGGACTATTTCCGCTTTTAGAAATGCAAATAATGATGTCATCATTTTGAATCATTCCTAAATCACCGTGAATTGCTTCTGCGGCATGCAAAAACATAGAAGGAGTTCCAGTAGAGTTAAAAGTAGCTACCATTTTTTGTGCAATGATGGCACTTTTTCCAATTCCTGTTACGATCAAACGACCTTTGGTTTCGTATATGCGTTGGACTGCTTCGTAAAAATTTTCGTCCAAAAAATCAATTAGTTTTGTAATTGCTTCACTTTCAGAGAGTATTGTTTTCTTGGCAATCGCCAATATATTTTCTTTTGTGATCAAAACAGAATATTTAAAATTTGTATGTATAAAAGAAAGTTGTATCTTTATGTGTTGCAAATTTATACAAAATACAGTTAATATAGAGAATGAATTCAAATGAAATTGAAATACATAAAGAATTAAAGAAGTATTTCGGCTTTAGCCAATTTAAAGGCTTGCAGGAGCAAGTCATTACGAGTATTCTAGACGAAAAGAATACATTCGTAATAATGCCGACCGGTGGTGGAAAATCTCTGTGTTATCAATTACCGGCTTTAATTCAAGAAGGAACAGCAATAGTTGTTTCCCCTTTAATTGCTTTGATGAAAAATCAGGTTGACGCAATTCGAAGTCTTTCGTCTGAAAATGGAATTGCACATGTATTAAACTCCTCTCTAACTAAAACAGAAATTGCTCAGGTTAAGAAAGATATTACTTCTGGATTGACCAAACTTTTGTATGTCGCCCCCGAATCATTAACAAAAGAAGAATATGTGGCTTTTTTACAAAGTGTCCCAATTTCTTTTGTTGCTATTGATGAAGCACACTGTATCTCAGAATGGGGACATGATTTTAGGCCGGAGTACAGAAATCTGAGAAATATAATTAAGCAGCTAGGTAAAGTGCCAATTATTGGTCTTACCGCAACCGCAACCCCAAAGGTTCAGGAAGATATCCTGAAAAACCTTGATATGTCTGATGCTAATACTTTTAAGGCATCATTCAACAGGCCGAACTTGTATTATGAAGTTCGTACAAAAACGAAAAACATTGAGTCGGATATTATTCGATTTATCAAACAGCATAAAGGCAAGTCTGGAATTATTTACTGCTTAAGCCGTAAAAAGGTAGAATCTATTGCTGAAGTTTTGCAAGTAAACGGAATCAGCGCCGTTCCTTACCACGCAGGTTTAGATGCTAAAACCCGGGCGAAACATCAAGACATGTTCTTGATGGAAGATGTAGATGTGGTGGTAGCAACAATTGCATTCGGAATGGGAATTGATAAACCAGACGTTCGTTTTGTAATTCACCACGATATTCCAAAATCACTTGAAAGTTATTACCAAGAAACGGGTCGTGCAGGACGTGACGGCGGAGAAGGGCATTGCTTGGCTTACTACTCTTATAAGGATGTAGAAAAGCTGGAGAAATTTATGTCTGGAAAACCAGTTGCCGAACAAGAAATTGGTTTTGCACTTTTACAAGAAGTTGTGGCTTACGCTGAAACCTCGATGTCGCGTAGAAAATTCCTTCTTCATTATTTCGGAGAAGAATTTGACAGCGAAAATGGTGAAGGTGCCGATATGGACGACAATGTTCGCAATCCAAAACATAAAGTGGAGGCGAAAGAACAAGTGGTTAAACTTCTTGAAATTGTTCGCGACACCAAACATATTTACAAATCAAAAGAAATTGTGTTTACTTTAATAGGACGTATTAATGCCGTAATTAAAGCGCACAAAACAGATACACAACCTTATTTTGGTGCTGGTTCAGACCACGACGAAAAATACTGGATGGCTTTATTGAGACAAGTTCTAGTTACAGGATATTTGTCTAAAGATATTGAAACCTATGGTGTTATTAAAATCACGCAAGAAGGTTTAGATTTTATTAAAAGTCCAGTTTCATTCATGATGTCTGAAGATCATGAATACACTGAAGCAGATGATGAAACTATTGTAACAGGTGGAAAATCATCAGGAACTGCAGATGAAGTTTTAACAGGAATGCTTCGTGAACTTCGTAAAAAAGTGGCTAAAAAATTGGGAGTGCCTCCATTCGTAGTTTTCCAAGATCCTTCGATTGAGGATATGGCTTTGAAATATCCGATAACGATACAAGAATTATACAATATTCATGGTGTTGGTGAAGGAAAAGCTAAAAAATACGGAAGCGAATTTGTTGCTTTAATCAGTCGTTATGTTGAAGACAACGATATTATTCGCCCAGACGATTTAGTAGTAAAATCTACAGGAGTAAACTCTGCCAATAAATTATACATTATTCAGAATATTGATAGAAAGCTTTCATTAAATGATATCGCTTCCGCGAAAGGACTTTCGATGGATGCTTTAATCAAAGAAATGGAACAAATCGTATATTCTGGAACTAAGCTGAATATCAAATATTGGCTAGATGATATTTTAGATGACGATCAGCAGGAAGAAATTCACGATTACTTCATGGAATCTGAATCAGATAAAATAGAAGATGCGCTAAAAGAATTTGACGGCGACTATGATATAGACGAATTGCGTTTAATGCGTATTAAGTTTATTAGCGAAGTAGCGAACTAAAAAGTTTACAGTCTCGGTTTACAGTCTCAGTTGTGGGACTGTAAACTGTGACCGAAAACTGTAATTTTAACTTATTCAGTATATTAAAAGTTTACAGTCTCGGCTTACAGTCTCAGTTAGTAAGAGGCTGTAAACTGTGACCGAAAACTGCGACTATTTACCCTTCATACAATTCCCCACGATGCGGTTTCAAAGCATCTCTTACTTGAATCATATTTTCGTCGGTTACCACCATAAAAGCTATGGCGTACATTTCGTCTATGATTTTAAATCCTGTAATATTTAAAGGTAGTTTTTCGATTGCGATATATTCTTTCAAATGGATTTCGTGATGTTCAGCCGTTTTAGCTGAAGCTGGTCCACGGAAATCCCAAATCAATTTTATTTTTCTAGACATTTTTTTTAAAGGTGCAAAGGTTCTGAGGGACAAAGGTACAAAGTCTTTTTTTAAGGTTCTAAGATTCTGAGATACTAAGGTTCTAAGTTTTTTCTTTGTCTTTATTAGACTGTCAGTTCGAGCGGAGTCGAGAACCAGCGCGCATTTGGACTTCGCTCAATGTGACAAAACGTGTTTAGAAGATGTAATTGCAAAATATCATTTCAAAATAGTACTTTTGCATGTTCTTTTCATAGAAAGAAAAGCTAATAGAATAAATACACAAAAATGCCTAAAGAACTTTTACTTCAAGTTACACCAGAAATTGCTGCAAACGAATCATTGCTAAAAGACCATTTGTCTAAGCAGATTAAAGTTTCGGTTCAAGAAATTCAGCATGTTTCGATTTTAAAACGCTCTATCGACGCACGTCAGAAAGCAATTAAAATCAATTTGAAAGTTGTTATTTATTTGAAAGGCGAACCTTTTCAGGAAACGAAATTGGAGCTTCCTATATATAAGGATGTTTCAAATGCACAAGAAGTGATTGTAGTTGGCGCAGGTCCAGCCGGACTTTTTGCTGCTTTGCAATTAATTGAATTAGGTTTAAAACCAATTGTTCTAGAACGAGGAAAAGATGTTCGTGGTCGCCGTCGTGACTTAAAGGCAATTAATCGTGAACATATTGTAAACGAAGATTCGAATTATTGTTTTGGCGAAGGAGGAGCAGGAACGTATTCTGATGGAAAACTATATACGCGTTCTAAAAAACGTGGCGATGTAACTAGAATTCTTGAACTTCTAGTAGCTTTTGGAGCTTCTGAAGATATTTTGGTCGAAGCGCATCCACATATTGGAACTAATAAATTGCCAAAAATTATTGAAGATATTAGAAATAAAATCAGAGAATTTGGCGGTCAAGTTTTATTCGAAACTCGCGTAGACGATATTTTAGTAAAGAATAATGAAGTTGAAGGAATCGTAACGCAGAATGGAGATAAAATTCATGCCAATAAACTGATCTTGGCAACAGGACATTCGGCGCGTGATATTTTTGAATTATTAGACAAAAAGAAAATTTTAATAGAAGCAAAACCTTTTGCTTTAGGAGTTCGTGCAGAACATGCTCAGGAATTAATTGACAGTATTCAATACAGTTGTGATTTCCGTGGAGAACATTTACCGCCGGCACCATATTCAATTGTAAAACAAGTTAACGGCCGTGGAATGTATTCGTTCTGTATGTGTCCAGGAGGTGTAATTGCGCCATGTGCAACAAGTCCAGGCGAAGTGGTTACAAACGGTTGGTCACCATCTAAACGTGATCAATCAACAGCAAATTCTGGAATTGTAGTCGAATTAAAATTGGAAGATTTTAAACCTTTTGCAAAATTCG
The DNA here is from genome assembly GCF_042436695.1 of Flavobacterium sp. HJSW_4. Classification (NCBI taxonomy): domain Bacteria; kingdom Pseudomonadati; phylum Bacteroidota; class Flavobacteriia; order Flavobacteriales; family Flavobacteriaceae; genus Flavobacterium; species Flavobacterium sp. HJSW_4. The sequence goes on along the minus strand of NZ_JBHNPP010000001.1, from coordinate 237,917 downwards.
GAGCTTTAGCTGGAATGGAATTTCAAAAAAGCATCGAACAAAAAGCTTGGCATTTGGCTGGAGAAACTCAAAAAGTTCCTGCACAGCGAATGATTGATTTTACAAAAAGCAAAGTTTCATCAGATATTCCTAAAACTTCTTATGTTCCTGGAACAACTTCGGTTGAATTGGGACAGGTTTTTCCAGGTTTTTTAACTCAGATTATGCGTCAAGGATTTCAGGATTTCGGAAAATCAATGCGCGGTTATTTAACGAATGAAGCCATTTTGCATGCGCCAGAAAGTAGAACTTCTTCGCCAGTTAGAATTCCGAGAGATGCTATGACTTTAGAACATTTGCAGATCAAAGGTTTATATCCTTGTGGAGAAGGAGCGGGTTATGCAGGCGGAATTATTTCTGCGGCAATTGATGGCGAAAAATGTGCCTTAATGATCGCGGAATCCTTGAAATAATTGGCTTCGGGTTTTTTGGTCCAGTAAAGATTGTTATCTTAGTATTCTGATTTTAATAGAATATTCCCCCAAAGATGACAATACAAGAAATCGAAAAAAAATACGGATTTGAATACCCTCTCTTATACAAGCAGTTAGATGCCGATGGCATGCTCGATGTTGGAGAATATGGTCCAAATTGGTATACGGATGTCTATCCTACTTTAAAAGATAATCCGCCTTTACTTTTGCATTCGTATGATTTTGAATCGCTGAATTTAAAATCTGTTGCCGAAGAAATCGAAGAACTTCAAGACCCAGAAGATTATCGTAATATTAATCCGGAATTTAAGTTTATTCCGTTTGCCAAAAGCGGCAGCGGCGATCATTATTGTTTTTTCTTAAATGAAGAAAATAATGGAGATGTGCCAATTGTATACGTTTGGCACGACATGAATGAAGTGAATTATCTGGCAAAAAATCTACAAGATTTTATCTTCAAAGTTTTATTGATCGATATGTCAAAGCAAGATACTTACAACGAACTAAGCGATGAAGAATTCAGAGACGATATTGAATCGGTATTTAAATCGCATAAAAAATACTTAACCGATCGCCAAAATTCAATTCTTGAGGGAATTTTAAAACGAGAGATTATTGATTATGAAATACATGTTTCTCCAAAAATTGTAGAATCGGCTAGAGGATTATTGACAGATTTCGAATTAGAATCGATTGTAAATGAAGTGATTCCTTTTGATAAAATGAATCAAAGTTTTAAATATTCTAACGATTAGTTGTAATGAGCTTTTTCTCCAACATATTTGGACGCAATAACGATCCAAAATCGATCATTTCTTTTGATGTTATTGATCCTATTTATTCCTATCTATATAATCAACAATCAAGTCTTGAATTTAAAGTAAAAGGAATTCAGGAAGATGTTATGGTGAATTTATTTTTCGTTCCAGGTTCATTTGATCATGAAGAAGGAATTGAAGAAATTAAAAAAGCAAGTTTCAATAATGCTTATGAAGTTTTGAATGAACTTTATAAAAAAATGAATATTGGCACTCTTTCTGAAGAACAGATTCAAGAAGGTTTAGAATACGATTTTATACATATTCAGTTTTATTCGGAGCCGACTCCAGAAGAGAAAAAGTTCTTTAAACGTTCCATAAAAAACTTCGTGATCTTTTTCTGCTGTACGAATAGTTTAGAAATAAACGATTTTAAAATATTGTATTCAGGAAGACATTTCTTCGATTATACAAAAGGATTGTTGGAAAGTGAACTTTTGGATATTAACGATCCGAAGAATGAAAGTGAAGCAATCGGAATTAGAGATTTTAAATTGGTTTTGCAAGGAATCTGCCAATATTTAAATATTGAAATTCCTGAAACTGTTGAGCTTCCGTCTCAAGAAAATCTAGTTGGAACTGAAGAAGTGACTTTAGAAATGTTTAAAGAATATCTGCAATTAGTTTCTCGAGGAGAAATTGAAGGAGAATTATTAGAAAGCCAATCGCAAGAACTTTTTGAGAAGAGAGAGCAAAATGATGACGAATTTGATTATAATTTCGACTTTTTTGAAGGTATAAATTCATGGCATAGCGACTGGAAATTTGATCCCGAAGATGCTGAATATTTTATTGGAGAAATGCTTGGAGAAGAAGATTTTACTTTCGAATATCCAGAAGAAACGTATAGTCATGATTTGTTTCCGTACATACAATCAGAATTAGAAAAAAGGAATTTAGAACTAATGACGTGTGAAACGTATGGCGATAGTTATTTGTTTTTTCTAGCGAATAAAAATGAAGTGAATAGAATTCTGGAATTGTCTGAATTGACAAAATTGGAAGTCGTTAAGCTGTAATATTTGCCACGAATTCACGAATTTATTTAAAAACTTTGCGTGTAGATTTTAAAAATATAATTTGTGAATTCGTGGCAGAAACTTTTACGGAATCAATATAATTTTTCCTGTGCTTTTTCTGCTTTCTAAGAAATCATGCGCTAATTTTCCTTCTGATAATTTGAAAGAAGTAGGTTCTGAAAGTTTGATTTTTCCTTCGGTAATCCAACCAAATAATTGAGTCGCTCTTTTAATTCTTTCTTCTTTAGAATTTAAATAGCTCCACAAATCTCCACCAGTTAAAGTTTTAGAGCCGTCCATCAGCATTCTTGGATCTACAGGTTCTGGGTCACCGCCCGCCATTCCGAAGAAAACAACTTGACCGCATTCTTTAGTGACTTCAAAACTGTCTTTTAAAGTGCTTCCTATACTATCATAAACAACATCAACACCTTTAGAAGCAACTTTAAAAACTTGTGATTTCCAATCGTCATTATAAAGAAAAACATGATCAGTACCTTGTTCAAATCCGATTTTTGCTTTTTCTGATGATGAAGTTAATCCGATAACTGTAGCGCCTAAAAGTTTACTGATTTGAGTTAGTATTTGTCCAACTCCGCCTGCAACTGCATGTATTAAAACCGTTTCTCCTTTTGCAGTTTTATGACTGTCTGTAGCCAGATAATGCGCCGTTAAACCTTGCAATAAAACAGAAGCTGCGGTTTCAAAAGAAATGCCTTCAGACAACGGAATAATGTGATTTACATTTACAGCAACCAATTCTGCATTTGCAAATGGTGCATCGGCAAAAGCTACACGATCACCAACTTTAAATTCTGAATGATTGTTGGCGTCGACCACAATTCCTGCACCTTCATAACCTGCAATAAAAGGCGGATTTCCTTTTAAATGATAATTTCCTTTACGGCGATAAACATCGGCAAAATTTAATCCAATGGCTTTCATTTCGATTAAAACCTCATCACTTTTTAATTGAGGATTTGGGATTTCTATATATTCTAAAACATCTGATTCTCCAAAAGAAGAAAAGGTAAGTGCTTTCATTTTTAATTTATTTAAGAATGTAAAGTTCGGGAAAAATTAAAAGCCTCTATTAAATTTTAATAGAGGCTTTTTGAAAATGTTTTTATCGCCACAGATTACCCTGATTTAAAGGATTTTTTGTTTTTGCCACGAATTACACGAATTTCCACAAATTTAAATAGATGTAAATAATTCGTGGAGATTCGTGTAATTTGTGGCGAATAAAATCTGTGTTAATTTTTTTAATCTGTGGCAAAAGAAAAAACTATATTTTAGGGAATTTCATTTCATTAAAAGTGCTTTTTTGCTTCGCTAAAGCTTCGATGTCTTGCCATTTTCTAGGAGAATCAGCAGAAAGGTTTTCATAAGAATCTTTTAGCATTAAAATATCATCTTCGATACGAACACCGATGTTCCACCATTTTTTATCACATTTACTGTTTGGCGGAATGTAGATTCCAGGTTCAACAGTAAGAATCATGTTTTCTTTTAGATTTCCCATGAAGTTTCCTTTGTCATGAACGTCTAATCCAAGAAAGTGCGAGCAGCCATGCGGATAATAAATTCGAGAATCTTTAGGATCTGTGATAATTCCTAATTTAAGCAATCCGGCAGTGATAACTTCTTTTGCTTTTTTGTTCAAATCTTGAATTGGAGTTCCTTCTTTACAGATTTTAAAAACTTCTTCCTGTGCATCGTACACGATTTGATAAATTGCTTTCTGTTCTTCAGTAAATTTTCCGTTTGCGGGAACTGTTCTTGTAACGTCTGCAGAATAACCATGATATTCAGAACCAACATCCATTAACAATAATTGATTGTCCATTTTTGTGGCATTGTTGTCATTATAATGTAAAATACATCCGTTTGCTCCAGCACCCACAATTGGAGGGTATCCTTCGCCTTCCGCACCGTAGTGTCTGTGAACGTAAGCGTGAATTCCGTCAGCTTCATTTTCACTCATATCCGAACCTACCGCTTTCATCACTTCGTTGTGTGCAATGCAAGAAAGTTTTACCGTTTTACGCATTAAAACAAGTTCTTCTGGAGTTTTTATTTCGCGTAGAGAATTAGTGATTTTGTCAAATAATTCTACTGAAGCTTCATTTGCTTTTGTAATTCCAGCTTTAGATTTAAAAGATTTTAAAAGAGAATATAAATTGTCTGGATTATTGTTTTCCGCTACATCAGTTGGAATTTCGTCATAAATGACTTTATCAAATTTTGCGAAATCAATTGCAAATGCATTAAAATCTTTTCCGTTGTAAACAGTTGTAAAGCCTAATTTAGATTTAGCTCCTTCAATTCCTAAACGTCTGCCAGTCCATGTTTCGCGAGAAGGATTTCTTTCTCTAACAAAAAGAATTTCATTGTATTTTTCTGTTCCTTGGGGTTCCTTAAAAAGCACTAAAATAGCATCTGGTTCTTTGTATCCAGTCAAATAGTACATATCAGGATTTGCGTGATAATTGTAATTAATGTCTTTAGAGAAAACTTTCTCGGGATAAGAAAAAACAACTGCCACAGAATTTGCAGGCATTAAAGCTCTAAAAGCTTCGCGGCGCCCTTTATGGAATTCTTTTGTGAGATAATCTGTTGGAAGGTTTTCTTGCGAATGGACAAACGGCGCTGCCAATGCAAATACAAACAAAAATAGGAATTGCTTCATTTCTTAGGTTTTTTATTGATGATTTTCGGTTTTTTGATTGACGCAAATTACAAAAAAAATGGAATCATAGAATTGTATTTAAAAGCTTGATTTGTAAAAATTTAAAGAAAATACTGTAACTTAGAGACAGAAAATTATGACGTATTGCAACATTTAAATTTTGATTGACCTTCTAACTGGGCACGAATATTGAGAAAAGAATCTTTGATAGAATTATTTTAATCTTCAAAAAACAAATTACAAATCTTTAAAATAAACTTTTATGAAAAAATACACATTTGCAGTCCTTTCAATTTTGACCGTATTATTTGCTTCATGTACGGCATCGAAATCAGCTACAAGTTCGGGCGATGTATTTGGCACGACTTGGGAATTAGAATATATTTCTGGACCAAGAATTGCTTTTGAAGGATTATATCCGAATAAAAAACCACAAATTACTTTTGACCAAAAAGAAACAAGAGTTTATGGAAATAACGGATGCAACGGTTATAGCGCACCATATACTCTAAACGGAAACAAATTGACTTTTGGTGAGCCAGGTCCTGCAACTTTAATGTTTTGCGAAGGAGGAGGAGAGCAGCAGTTTTTACAGCAAATGAAAAAAATTACAAGCTACAGCATCGATAAAGATGGAAAACTAAATCTAATTCAAGGCGATGTTCCAATGATGAGATTTAAAAAAGTAGCAAAACAATAATCTTAGATTGTTTAAAAGCCAAAAAAGGGAAATGATTATTCATTTCCCTTTTTTATTGAAGTTGTTCTATATTTCTACTGATTACATTTTTATCAGAAGTGTTTTTGGCTAGACCAAGCGCTGTTTCAAAATGCTGTAATGCTTTTTTCGAATCAATTTCGGTATATAGATTTCCGAGTAAAGAATAGTAAAAATGGTTGTCGGTTAAATTCAGTTTTTCGGCTTCTTTGATCGCTTCTTGTTTGCCTTTTACTTTAGACAAAGCATAAGTTCTGTTTAAAGCCACAATTGGAGAATATTCTAGAATAATCAGATTGTTGTAAAGTTCTAAAATGTTGTCCCATTTCTCAACGGTTTCTTTTTTGATTGTGTGCCAATAAGCAATCCCGGCTTCAAGATGGTATTTTGAAAGTGTATTTCCGGTTGAGGATTGACTTAAAAAATAAGTTCCTTTGTCTATTAATTCTTGATTCCAAAGTGATTGATCTTGATCTTCGTATAAAATAATTTCGCCGTTTAAACCCGTTCGCGCATCAAATCTTGAAGAATGAAAACACATTAAAGCCATCAAAGCATTGGTCTGCGGAAGATTAGTGCTTTCATTTTGAATTAATAAATAAGTTAGACGCATGGCTTCGGTACAAAAATCTTTTCGTAAAGTGGTATTTTGCGAAATGGAGTAGTAGCCTTCAGAATAAAGCAGATAAATCGTTTTAAGGACGGTTTGTATTCTGTCTTTTATTTCAGAATTGCTTGGATTTTGAATTTTGATATTCTCTTCCTTGAGTTTTTCTTTAGCGCGATTTATTCTTTTATAGATCACTTCTTTATTAGATAAAAAAGCATCTGAAATTTCATTAATTCCAAAACCGCACAATAAATTTAAAGCAAGTGCAATTTGAGCTTCTTCAGAATTACATGGATTGCAAACCGTAAAGATCATAGCAAGCTGACTGTCGGCAATATTTTGATCCGATAAATCAATGTCGATTTCGGGATTGTTTAATGGTGTGTTGTGTTTTATTTCGGCAACTATTTTGGTTTCGAAAATGTTGTTTCTTTTTAAATAGTTTTTTGTTTTGTTTTTGGCCGCAGTGTAGAGCCAAGCAGTAGGGTTTTCTGGAATTCCTTTAATTGCCCAAGTTTCTGAAGCAGTCAAAAAAGTATCACTTACAATATCTTCTGCAATTTCGATATGCTGAATTCCGAATAAGCTGCAAAGAACTGAAACTATTTTTTGATATTCGGTTCTGAATAAATTCGGTAAAAGTTCTTTTTGCTCCATGTTTGAATAGAAAAATGCCTTAGTAAAGATACAAAGGCATTTTTATTTAAGTTAGTTCAAAATCTAAACGGCCATTCTTATTTCGACATTTCCGCCAAAATTTAAAACTGGACATCCTTGTGCAATTTCGGCAGCTTCGTCATAATCTTTGGCTTTAATGATGATCAATCCGCCAATAGATTCTTTAATTTCAACAAAAGGTCCGTCTGTAACTCCTTTATTCGAATTTACAAGTTTTCCCTGCCCGTCCCATTTCTGTAAAGGTCTTGCCAGTTTATCTTGAGAGGCAAGACTTCCGAACCAATTTTGCCACTGTTGCAAGTGCTGTTGTAATTCTTCTGGAGAAGGCTGTGTTTCTTTTGTTTTAAAATCTCTTCTGAAAATCAATAAAAACTCATTCATTTTTTATGTTTTTAAATTGAATAATTTGCTTTGGGTTGTATAAAGTTAATTGTTTTTAGAAAATAAAATCAATTACTGTTTATCCAAACTGTCCAACTCTATAAGTTCCGGGTACGTTGGCAAAAGTAATGTTAAGACGATTCCAAGCATTAATTGCGGCAACGGCAAGAGTAAGATCTATTAATTCTTGTTCTGTAAACTCGGCTTTTGCAATTTCGTAGATTTCGTCTGGAACATCGCAAGCATTTACAGCTTCCGCTAAAGCCAAAGCAACTCTTTCTCTTTGTGTAAAATAAGGAGTTTCTCTCCAAACACTTAATCCAAATAAACGTTGTGTTGTTTCTCCAGCCGCTAAAGCTTCTTTTGAATGCATGTCTAAACAATAACCACAATGGTTAATTTGAGAAATTCTGAAATTTATTAATTCCATAAGAGACATTTCAATTGTTCCCTTTTTCAAATAACCGCTGATTCCAAATAATGTACTAACTGCTTTTTGACCTTGTTCGAATAAATTTAATCTAGATTCCATGATGTATAATTTTTAATTGTTTATACCCTAATAACAATCGAACTTTCAGAATTGGACAAAAAGTGGAAAAAAAATTAAATTATTTTTTCAATTAAATGTAAACCCTAATGTTTATAAGGGTTTACGAAATAAAAAAAGCGTCCATTTTTGATGAACGCTTTTAGAATATGCTTTAAATCTTTATTTCTTTTTCAGTTTATCTTTAAAAACCTTTTCGAATTTTTCTAGTTTAGGCTGAATTACCATTTTGCAATACGGCTGATTTTTATTGTTTGCATAATAATTCTGATGATAATCTTCAGCTTTATAAAATGCTTTAAAAGGTTCAACTTTTGTCACAATCGGACTGTTGTATACTTTTGCTTTGTTTAGTTCGGCAATAATGCTTTGCGCTGCTTTTTTCTGTTCTTCATTTTTATAGAAAATAACAGAACGATATTGTGTTCCAACATCTGCGCCTTGACGGTTTAAAGTGGTTGGATCATGAACGGTAAAAAACACTTTGAAGATTTCATTAATATCAGTTACCGTTTTATTATAAGTAATCTGAACTACTTCGGCGTGACCCGTTTCTCCTGTGCAAACTTCTTCATAAGTTGGATTGGCAACTTTTCCTCCTGAAAATCCAGAAACAACAGATTTTACTCCGTCCAGATTTTCGTAAACGGCTTCAACGCACCAATAGCAACCTCCGCCAAGCGTAATAGTTTCTAAATTGGCTTTTTTATTTTGCGAAAAGCCATTCAGCGAAAGCGTAAAAAGACATATTAAAAGTATATTTTTCATTTGTAGCTTATTTATGATCAGGAATAAAATCAAGAGCAATCGAATTCATGCAGTAGCGTTTTCCAGTTGGTTCAGGTCCATCATCAAAAATATGGCCTAAATGCCCGCCGCAACGCCCGCAAAGAGTTTCGGTTCTTTCCATTCCAAGAGAATTATCTTCTTTAAAAACAATGCTTTTTTTGTTCTCCTGTTCAAAGAAACTTGGCCATCCGCAGCTACTTGAAAATTTTGCAGTTGATCTAAAAAGCAAGTTGCCACAAGAAGCGCAGTAATACGTTCCTTTTTCGTTAGTATTCCAATATTTTCCTGTAAAAGGTCTTTCGGTATCGGCCTCGCGCATAACCGCGTAAACGTCTGCAGGTAAGACTTTCTTCCATTCGGCATTGCTTACATTTAATTTCGTAGTATCAGTATTTGAATAATAAGGATTTCCGGGCTTACTGATTTTATTTTCCATGACAGTAGTTTTTGCAGATTGTTTTTTTGTGTTTTGTCCGCAGGCCTGTAAAATAAAAAGCGGCAGTAGGAAACAAAGGCTGAAAATTAGATTTTTAGATTTCATAAGTTATAAGATGCATTAATCTGTATTTTAAAGATACGTCGAGATTTAGCTTCAAATTACAGCAGAAGTTATTATTGAGATTTTTTTAAGTGTGTTTTAACTTTTTATTAGTTACGTAAAATGAGACAATGTAGTTTTTATGTCTTAATTTTAACAGCTTTTAATTTTTAGCGTAATTATTGAGTTGTAAATCAAGAAAATAGAAATTCAGTCTGGAGATAAGCTTTTGACAATCTTAATTAGCATTTTTAAGCCATTTCTTTTTTCGTATTTTTGTTTGCTTAATGAGCCTTATGACAGAAGAAAACGTAATACTAGTTAATCAAAACGATGAACAGATTGGCTTAATGCCAAAATTAGAAGCACATGAAAAAGCGCTTTTGCACCGTGCCTTTTCGGTTTTTATTTTGAATAGTAAAAACGAAATTATGCTGCAGCAGCGTGCTCATCATAAATACCATTCTCCTTTGCTTTGGACTAACACTTGTTGCAGTCATCAGAGAGAAGGCGAAACCAATATCGAAGCAGGAAGCCGACGATTGTTTGAAGAAATGGGTTTTAGAGCTGAATTGAAAGAATTGTTTCATTTTATCTATAAAGCGCCTTTTGATAATGGTTTGACAGAGCATGAACTAGATCATGTTATGATTGGTTATTATAATGAGGAACCCAATATAAATCCAGATGAAGTTGAAGACTGGAAATGGATGAGTATTGAAGATGTGAAAGCAGATATTGAAAAACAGCCCGAAATTTATACCGTTTGGTTTAAGATAATTTTTGATGAATTTGATCATTATCTAGAAGACCATAAATTATAGCCAACTAACCAGAAACATAAATGAGAGTAACCATATCAAGAAAAGCACATTTTAATGCTGCACATCGACTGCATCGAAAGGATTGGTCATTTGAAAAAAACGATGCTGTTTTTGGAAAATGCAATAACCCGAACTTTCATGGTCATAATTATGGTTTAACAGTAAGTGTTACAGGAAAGATTGACCCGGAAACTGGTTTTGTTTTAGATGTGAAAGTATTAGCGGATATTATACGAGAAGAAGTAGAAATTCCGTTTGATCACAAAAATCTGAATTTGGATGTTCCAGAATTTGCAGATTTGAATCCGACTGCCGAGAATATCGCGGTTGTGATATGGAATAAAATTAGACAACGAATTCATGCCGACTTTGACTTAGAAGTTGTGCTGAACGAAACGGAACGAAATTTTGTAACTTATAAAGGAGAATAAAAAATGTCATTAAAAATAGGAGATATAGTTCCGAATTTTATTGCGAAAGACAACAATGGAGAACTTTTTGAAAGCCAAAGTGTTTTAGGAAGAAAGCCACTGGTAATTTATTTTTACCCAAAAGATAATACTCCAGGCTGTACAACCGAAGCTTGTACTTTTCGGGATCAATACGAAGATTTTAAAGATTTGGGAGCTGAGGTAATTGGTATTAGCAGCGATAGTGTAAAGTCACATCATAAATTTGCAGCTAAACATAAATTGCCTTTTATTTTGCTTTCGGATCAAGATAAAAGATTAAGAAAACTTTTTGGTGTCCGCAATAGTTTGTTCGGACTTTTGCCAGGACGCGTTACCTACATAATAGATAAGAACGGTTTGGTGATTTCGATATTTGACAGCGCAAATGCTGCCAAACATATACCGAAAGCCTTAGAAATTGTTCAAGAATTAGTATTATAGATTACCAAAATAGTATCAAATAAGAATTAATTAAACAAATATATTAGCCTAAAAACATGAGTCAAAATTTATACCCTTTGCAATTTGAACCGATTTTAAAAGAAAGAATCTGGGGAGGAGAAAAACTGAAAACTATTCTAAACAAACCAATCGTTTCTAAAATTACTGGCGAAAGCTGGGAATTGTCTACTGTTCCAGGAGACGTTAGTGTGGTTGCAAATGGAGTTTTACAAGGAAAATCTTTGATGGATTTAATTGATGAAACACCAGACGCTGTTTTAGGAACTAAAGTTTATGAGCGTTTCGGAAAACAATTTCCGCTACTTTTTAAATACTTAGATGCAAGAGAAGATCTTTCAATTCAAGTTCATCCAAACGATAAATTAGCAAAAGAGCGTCATAATTCTTTCGGAAAGACTGAAATGTGGTACGTTACTCAAGCCGATGCAGATGCTAGAATTATTGTTGGTTTTAAAGAAGATTCTAATAAAGAAGAATATTTAAAACACTTACATGATAATACTTTAGTTTCAATCTTAGACGATGTAAAAGCAAAACCTGGAGATGTTTTCTTTTTAGAAACAGGAACAGTTCATGCTATTGGTGCAGGTTTGGTTGTTGCCGAAATTCAGCAAACTTCTGACATCACGTATAGATTGTACGATTTTGATCGTGTAGATGCGCAAGGAAACAAAAGAGAATTGCACGTAGATCTTGCTTTAGATGCAATTAACTATAATAAAGTAGATACACAGAAAAAATACGATTCTAAAGTTAATACTTCAAATACGATTGTAGACTGTCCTTATTTTACAACGAACTTTCTTCCGTTAGAAAATAAATTAGAAGTTGCTAAAACTGGAGAAACATTTACAGTATATATGTGTATTGAAGGTGATTTTGAAATCGAATATAACGGATTCAAACAAGCTTATAAAAAAGGAGATACCGTTTTGGTTCCAGCTGCAATAAATGCATTTAATTTAAGCGGAAAAGCTTCAATTTTAGAAATATACATTTCTTAGCATTAAATTTAAAGATAATATGTACTTTTGCAAACGCAAATTAAAATAAAAAAGAAAATGGCAAACGTTAAGAATTTAAAGAAAGACATCAACTTCGTATTAGGAGATATTATTGAAGCAGTTTACTTGTTTGAGATGTCAACAACAGGAAATCCGACTCCAGAAACGAATGCTTTGGTCGATGAAGCTATTGCTGCATTTGACACTTTGATTACAAAAGTGAACGCAAAGAACGTTGAAAATAAAAAAGCGCACTTCAAGCAAATTAATGTTGAATTAGAACAAGCTGCTAATCAATTGATTGAAAAAATCAACGCATTATAAGCAAAAAAAAGCGTAAAAAAGTGCAAATTTATTTTGGGAAAACGAAAAACCGCTCTATATTTGCACCCGTAATGACGCCGATGTAGCTCAGCTGGCTAGAGCAGCTGATTTGTAATCAGCAGGTCGTGGGTTCGAGTCCCTCTATCGGCTCAAAACCATCATAGAAATATGGTGGTTTTTTACTAAAAAAATAAAAAGCAAATTTGTTTGTAATATTAAAAAACAATTCTATCTTTGCACCCGAAATAAACGCCGATGTAGCTCAGCTGGCTAGAGCAGCTGATTTGTAATCAGCAGGTCGTGGGTTCGAGTCCCTCTATCGGCTCAAAAACCATCACAGAAATGTGGTGGTTTTTTTATGCGCTAAATTCAAATTCCAAATGTCACCTTTGATAAGGTTGGTTTGATAAGATAAAAATTCCAAATCCCATTTCATTACAGATTGGAATTTGGAATTTAAAAATATTTGAATTTTAGAGTAGTTTTATCTTCCCCATTTTTCATGAGCAGCGGTAAATTGTCCCGAAGACATGGCTGCGAAAATGGAAAGTTCACCGGCTAAACATAATGCAATTGCAATTTCGGCAAATTTCCCGCTTTTGCCTACGCCGTAGCAGTCTAATAGTTCAAGACATTCTCTTTGGGTAGGAAATGATGTTCCTCCGCCAACAGTTCCTACAATCAAGTTAGGCATTGTAATGGCAAAATAAATATCTTGCTCTTCTGTAATTTCCATTCTGGTAAATGAAAGAGCAGCTTCACCCGTACAAGCGACATCTTGTCCGCAGGCAATAAACAAAGCAGCAAGCGCATTGGAAGGATGCATTCCGCTACCTACCACGCCGGCTTTTTGGGCTCCAGTAACACATGTTTTCCATTGTTCGTGTAATAATGCAGGAGTGGTTTTTAAAACGGATTTAACAACCTCGTTTTTTATTACGATTTCTGCGGTAATTTTTTTTCCACGAACTCGAGTGTTTAAAGGGCTTATTTTCTTGTCTCCCGAAAAATTACCTTCAATAGTCCAGAATACAGGTTTTATTGGGCAATTTTCAATAATATATTGGCATATTCTATCGGAGCAAATTGTTACCATATTTTGACCAGATGCATCACCAGTAGAAAATTCAAATTTTAAGATCAGAATGTTTCCTTCGATATTGATTCCGATATCATTTAAAATAGCATAATTGCTACTTTGTTTGGTTAATATTGAAAAGGTTTCGGTGTGGTCTAAAACCCAAGAGACAAATTTGCCTAATTCAATAACAGTCTTAAACTTGAAAGTTGGAGTTCTTTGTACGCCTTCCTGTAGGGTGATTACGGTTATTGGTCCAGATTCTCTACAGGCTTTTGCACCTCTGTTGTAAGATGCGAGTAATGCGCCTTCAGTCGTGGCAAGCGGAACGTAGAAAGGGCCTTGGGCAACGCTTCCGTTTATTACCAATGGACCAATTATTCCGGTGGGAATCTGGCTCATTCCAATGTAATTTTCGATATTACCTTTAAGGCTTTCATTATTGGTGAAAACTTTTTCACCTGAAAGAAAATCTAGATCTAAATTTAATTGACTACGAATGAAATTCAGACGTAATTTTTGACCATTTAAAGTGTAAGGGTCTTGATCGGGAATTTTTTCTGCTTGAGAATGATTTGGATTATAAGATTCTAATTTGTGAAAAACTGACGAATCTATGTAATCATACTTAGGTCGACTAATGTTGCTGGTTAAATTTTCCATAAATGTAGTTTTTTAATTTGAAGCGAAGTTATTACAAATTAAAAATGTATTTATGTAAATTCTGACAATTTAACTTTTAATTATTTGATTTTCAATTATTTATGATGATAAAAATTGATATCGAAAAAAATGGCATAAAAAAATCCTGTTCTTTTAAAAACAGGATTTTTGAAACGTTGAAAAAATATATTTTAACTACTGTAACTTGTTGGTTTTTATATATTTATGTTATTTTGGTTGCTCGCTTTTTTTAATTTCAGCTACATATTTTGTTAGTTTCTTTCCGTAAAGCGATTGTGCTACTTTTGGAGTCATCGATTTTTGAATAGTATCAAGAAACTTTAAGTTGATGTCGTAAATCTCTGCTAAAGCAATATAAGGTGCTACTTCGTGATCTTTATTATTGATTGCAAAATTTGTCGCGTATAAATATTTTCTTTTGATGTTTGACTGTTGTTTTGCATCAATGCTATCAACTGCTTTTTGATCTTGTCTTTTTAAAGCTTTAAATTTTGATTCTACCATAGAAAGATTTTCATCTCTAAAACGAACATTTATTTTTTGGTACTCCTCGTATAATTCTTGGTTTTTAGATCCTGTAATTTTTGCGCCAGCGATGAAGTTATCTAAGTTCGTTTCGATATTCATATTTCCTGGTTCAGCAAAAAACAAAAGATTGTTGTCTAAAGAATTTGTTACACCGCGATCTAAAAATAAGTAAAGCATTTCTGGAGACTCTAATTTAATGTCTCTTTCAAAAGTTGAATTTCCGTCGATTTTAATGCTGTCGATAGCAACAAGAGAAGTATCAACAACTCTTTGGATATATAAAGTTCCGGTTTTTAAACCTTTAATGTTTCCTGTGATGTGCAAATTATCAGCAGCCGATTCTTTTTTGCTGCAAGATGCTAATACGGCAAGAGTAACAAAAGCAATTAATGTTTTTTTCATTGGTTTTTGAGATTTTGGTGCAAAATAAAGAAAATAGTTTAAATGTAAAGAGGCAGGCGTTTTATTTTTATAAAAAAATAAATCCCAATCTATTTCTAAATTGGGATTTTTAAAGTAGTGCAGCAAAAGGTCTTACATTGACAAATTGAATGAAGTGCCATTTTCGTGTGTATACGTGTAAAGCGCGTCGCAATCATTGTTTCCGTAATCAATAACGCCGTTTAAAATACCTCCTTGAACTTTTAATTGTCCTTTTGAAATAAATAGACAAGAATATTTCTTAATCAACGATTCTTTTACGGTCAAAGTAAGCGTTACTCCGTTTGATGAGGTTACTGTATGCGTGCCATCTGTAATTTCGTAAATGTTATCAGATAAAACTAAAGGCGTATCTACACCAGCAGTTTGTTTTGTTGAGTAAATTCCAGAATTTGTATAAACTGCTCCTTGTAAATCTGTCAATTTACCATTGGTAATTTTTCTAGTCCATTGCGGAACAGCTGCAACAGTTGTGGTGTTAGTGTATTCAATAGTTCCTTCTAATTTGATGTTGTTTATTGAATAATTAATTCTTTCAATTGTCATTTTACTTCCAGGTGTAGCAACTGGTCCAGAAAGAGTTATTTTTAATTGTCCTTTTCTTGTTAGTTTGTTTGCATCTTCGCATCCTGTAGTTCCGAAATCTGCCAAAAAGACTTTAGGATAATCTTCTCCATTTGGTTTTGTAACAGTAATTGTTGCGCAAATTCCAGGAGCTGTTTCGGCAGTTTTTCCAGTAGTTGAGGTGCTCGTGCTGATTAAAATACTCGTGTTTATATCCATTTCGGTTGAAGTGTCAGCGGCAATTGATGCGCCAATGCTTGATAGGTCTGTAGAAGCGGTTTTTTCGTTATTGTCGCTTGAACAAGAAATGTATAGAAGTGCTGTAGCACAAATACTTGTAAGTAAAATAGCTGTTTTTTTCATAGTGGTTTTTGTTTTGGATTAGATTAATAAGGCGGTCAAATGTAATAAAAAAACGAATTGCAAATAAAAAATCCTGTAATGGTTAATTTACAGGATTTTATAACGATTTTTTGAAGAAAAAATTATGGCTAATAATGCTGAATGATTTAAACTGATTTGTAATAATTGCTTTTGGCTTTTCTTATCTTTTTGTAGTCTTCCCAATTAAAGCGATTTAGAAAATCGGCTGCATTTTGAGCGCCTCTTATAAAAAGATCGATTTTTGCATCATCAGTTAGATTGAAGTTGAGCCAATTGTGACTTCCGGTATCAATATATCCGATTAAGTTTTTAAAGTCTGGATTTTTTTTGGAGAAACTCAGAATCGTAGCCGTATCGAGCTGTGTCAAAAAGAGAGCCTATTAAGTTGGAGAATTTTTCATTTTTATTGATTTCGTTTTTATCATAACCCAATTTGATACCGAAGGTTGGAGAAGCGGGAACATTCATATTTTCGTGAAAAATGTCTATCGGAAAATTGGAAATTATGCCGCCATCCATAAACATAACTTCTGAAGGAACTGATGTTCTAAGGCAAGTTGCATCATTCCATTTGTTCCAAGCTTCAATTCCGCTTGGGATATTTTTGATTTTAAAAGGGGTAAAAAACAACGGAATCGACATCGAAGCGCGAACAAAATCGGCTGGATTTTGAACATCTGGATTAGAGTAAAATAAATCAATCATTTTTGGGAAAATAATTTTGCTTTCTGTAGTGATATCTGCAGTTATAATTGCCATTTGACTCCAATGGTCTACTCGTGTATATTCTTCTTTATCTCCGTGATTTGGCTCATTTATTCGGTATAATTTATTTTTATCTGAAATTCCTTTTTCTCTCAAAGCTTTCAAATCGGCATAATTTTTTATTCCTTTTTGCGAAAGAAGATTGGTCATCCATTGATGAAAATTGTTTCCGGGATTCAGTCCTAAATCGTCTTTAAAATTGTCTACGACCTGACAGCCTTTCATTATTAATTTCAAATTTCCAGAATCGCTTAATAAAGCATCAATAAAATCTCGAGCATCATGATCTCCGTCTACAAAATCATATAAGTTTTTGTTGCACAAGCAATCTAAAATCCATTCTGATTTTTCTACATCGCATGTTCCTGCAGCCGCCATCAGCATTGTGTTAATACTTCCTGCTGAAGTTCCAGCCAGACTTAAAAATCGAATTCCCATTTTTTCTAAAACATACACATATCCCACCAATGCAATTCCGAGCACGCCGCCGCCTTCCTGTACAAGGTCGACATATTGGCAATTATTATTGTCTATAATATCTGAGAATTTTTTGCCTTTAATCTGTTCTTTTAAATCCTTTATAATTGCTAGAATTTCTCCATTTTCTGTAAACTTTCTTTTATCCATGATTTCTAGAATTTAGGTTTTGGTTTTTGAATTAATTATTTGAAAATCAAAATTATACAATCTTGTTTTTTGAGAAAAGGGGAGAATGACCCTTTTTTACAGGGTAGTTTTAGAGCAAAAAAAAATCCTGCAAAATTTAATTTGCAGGATTTTGGAAATAGTATTTTCGAATGATTATTTAATCATTTCAAAGCTTCTTTTAACGAAGGCAGTAAGCGCTTCACCTTTTAAAAGGTTTTGAGATAATTTAGCTAAATCTAAAGCTTGTTTAACTAAATGTTCTTGGTGCGTTTTGTCTTCTGTATTTAAAATACTTGAAGCTAGATCAGAATTTGTATTTACAATCAAGTTGTACATTTCTGGCATATTACCCATTCCGAACATTCCGCCTCCACCAGTTTGGCTCATTTCTTTCATTCTACGCATAAATTCTGGCTGCGTGATAATGAATGGAGCAGCTTGAGAATCCATAGCTTCCAATTGAACGCTGTATGCTTTTGGAATATAAGCTTCTAAAGAAGTTTTTAAAGTTGCTTTTTCATCATCAGATAATTTAGAAATAGCATTTTCTTCTTTTTTAATTAAGTTGTCAATATGATCAGAGTCAACACGTACAAAAGTTAATCCGCTGTTATCGTTTTCAATCTTTTGGATTAAGTGCGAAATAATCGGAGAATCTAAAAGCAATACTTCGTAACCTTTCTCTTTTGCTGCTTCAATATATGAGTGCTGAGCATCTTTATTTCCAGCGTAAAGAACCACTAATTTACCATCTTTGTCAGTTTGGTTTTCTTTTAGTTTTTCTTTTAATTCTTCTAAAGTAAAGTAAGTGTCATCTACAGTTGGATACAAAACAAATGCACCTGCTTTTTCGTAGAATTTATCTTCAGAAAGCATTCCGTATTCTAAAACGATTTTAATGTCGTTCCATTTTGCTTCAAAATCAGCACGGTTTTCGTTGAATAAAGCTTTTAATTTATCTGCTACTTTACGAGTAATGTAGTTTGAAATTTTCTTAACAGCTCCGTCAGCCTGTAAACCAGAACGAGAAACGTTCAACGGAATATCTGGAGAATCGATTACACCTTTCAACATTGTCAAGAATTCAGGAACAATTCCTTCTACGTTGTCAGTAACGTAAACTTGGTTTTGGTACAACTGAATTTTATCTTTCTGGATTTGCATGTCTGAACCCAATTTCGGGAAATACAAAATACCAGTTAAGTTAAACGGATAATCTACATTTAAATGAATGTTGAATAACGGCTCTTCAAATTGCATTGGATACAATTCTCTGTAGAAGTTTTTGTAATCTTCGTCAGATAATTCAGAAGGCTGTTTTGTCCAAGCTGGATTTGGGTTGTTAATGATGTTGTCAGTTTCAACTGTTTCATTAACGTAATCTTCTGGAGCATCTTCTGGTTTTGGAAGTGTTTCAGTTCTAGTTCCGAATTTAATCGGAATAGGCATGAATTTGTTGTATTTGTTTAGTAAACCAGAGATTTTAGAATCGTCTAAGAACTCCAAAGAATCTTCAGCGATGTGCAGAATGATTTCAGTTCCGCGTGAAGTTTTGTCAGCTGGCTCTAAAGTAAATTCAGGACTTCCGTCACACGTCCAATGTGCCGCTGGCTCATCTTTGTATGATTTTGTAATGATTTCTACTTTTTCTGCAACCATAAAAGCAGAGTAAAAACCAAGACCAAAATGTCCGATAATTCCAGAATCTTTAGCAGAATCTTTGTATTTGTCTAAGAATTCCTCAGCACCCGAAAAAGCTACCTGATTGATGTATTTTTCTACTTCATCAGCAGTCATACCTAAACCTTGATCGATAATGTGGATTTTTTTGCCTTCTTTATCCACTTTAACCTCAATAATTGGGTTTCCGTATTCTACTTTAGCTTCACCAATGCTAATAAGATGTTTTAATTTTAAAGTAGCATCAGTACCGTTAGAAACAAGCTCGCGCAAGAAAATTTCGTGGTCGCTGTACAAGAACTTTTTAATTAAGGGAAAAATGTTTTCTACTGAAACATTAATTTTACCTGTTGCCATATTTTTTAATTTTTGATTTAATGTGATGATTTTCATTTATTCAAATAGAATACCAATTGTTTTTTGGGTGACAAAATGTCGGAAATGTTAATTTTGAAAGAAAATAAATAGATTGTAAAACGAAAAATATCTCAACGAATCGTATATTTGTGGTACAATAATTGTTAAAAAGGCAAGTTATTAATCTAAAAAAATTGTACAAAATGAAGAAGAGTATTTTTATATGCTTGATTGCCGCTATGTTTTTTGCATGCAAATCAGCTTCGTCAACAGCTTCATCTTCTGAAGCAACTACGCTTTCAACAAAACTTGACAAATCGACTCAAGTGGCGTTAAAAGGAAATTGGGTTCTTACCAATGTTTCTTACCCAGGTTCAGATTACATTAAAGTAAATTCATTTGATCTTGCAGATTCAAAATGTTTTATTGGAAGTACTTGGAGCTTTATTTCAAACAATAACAAAGGAACAATGGCTTTAACTTCTCCAAGTTGTACTGGATTTTCTTCGCCAATTGTATGGAGTATCAACAATCAAGGTTTATTTGTATTGAAAATTCTTAATGCAGGTGAAAAAGCGAAGAAAGTAAGAGATGGTTATTTGCTTAAAGTTGCAGGTGTAACTGAAAGTTCATTTCAGTTAATTGATAACATCAATGTTGGGGGACAGGTAAAAGATGTGGTTTATCAATTCCAAAGAGCTAATTAATATTTAAAGATATAGAAAATGAGAAAGATAAAAGTTTTAGGTTTAAGCAGTTTAATGGTTATAGCTAGTTTTTTTACAAGCTGTGATTCAGTAAAAAATGCAAATAATACACAAAAAGGAGCCGGAATTGGAGCAGTTGCAGGTGGTGTAATTGGAGCAGTATTAGGAAATAATTTAGGTAAAGGCGGAAACGCTGCTTTAGGAGCTGCAATTGGAGCTGCTGTAGGTGGTGGAACAGGAGCTTTGATCGGAAATAAAATGGATAAACAAGCTCGTGAAATCGATCAGGCTTTACCAGGTGCTTCTGTTGAAAGAGTTGGAGAAGGAATTCACTTAACTTTAAACGAGAACTCTGTTCGTTTCGATACAAATAAATCTACATTAACTACTCAAGCAAAAGCTAATTTAGATAAATTGATTCCTGTATTTACAGAATACGGAGATACAGATATTCAAATCTTTGGTTACACAGATAATACTGGAAAACCAGAATACAACTTAACGCTTTCAGGACAAAGAGCTGCATCTGTGCAAGCTTATTTAGTAGCTAAAGGATTAAAATCAAGCCGTTTCAAAACTTCAGGTTTAGGAATTGCTGATCCAATTGCAACAAATGATACTCCAGAAGGAAGAGCTCAAAACCGTCGTGTTGAATTCTCAATTACAGCAAACGACAAAATGGTAAATGATGCTAAAGCAGAAGCTGGAAAATAGTTTCTAATAAAATAAATCATCAAAAAAGCTGTTTCAAATAATTGAAGCAGCTTTTTTTTGACTTTAGAAATTAAACATTGTAAATTTGACGACTCATATTACAACTCATGCTCGACATTCAAAATATATCTTTTTCGTATACCGAAAATCCCGTTATAAAAAACATCTCTTTTTCTATTGAAAAAGGTCAGAACATTGCCATTATAGGTGAGAGTGGCTGCGGAAAAAGTACGCTTCTCAAGCTCATATACGGATTATATGATCTAGACGAGGGACAAATTTTTTATGGAGACAAACCAGTTTTGGGGCCAAAATTTAATTTGATTCCCGGAATGCCTTATATGAAATATTTGGCACAGGATTTTGATTTGTCTCCCTATGAAACAGTTGCTGAAAACGTAGGTAAGTTTCTATCCAATGGTTTTGCAAACATGAAAAAACTTCGTGTTCAAGAATTGCTGGAGATGGTAGAAATGGATCAGTTTGCTAATGTAAAAACAAAATTCTTGAGTGGAGGACAGCAGCAGAGAGTCGCTTTGGTGCGAGTTTTGGCTTTAGAACCAGAAGTGATTTTGTTAGACGAACCATTCAGTCAGATTGATGCTTTTAGAAAAAATGCATTGCGCCGTAATTTATTTCGTTATTTAAAACAAAAAGGAATTACCTGCATTATTGCAACGCACGATAGTACAGATGCTTTGTCTTTTGCAGATCAGGCAATTGTGATGAGAAATGGAGAAGTAATGGTAAAAGATGAGCCTTCAAAAATATACGAAGACCCAAAAGTTAAATATGTGGCTTCTTTGTTTGGTGAAGTAAATGAAATTCCGACACATTTATTATTGCCTTATACTGATGAAACTCATAAAACATTAGTCTATCCGCATCAGTTTAAAATGGTTTCAGAATCAAAACTAATGGTAAAAATTAGAAGAACTTATTTTAGAGGAAGTCATTACTTAGTTGAGACAGTTTACAAAAGGCAGTTGATTTTCTTTGAAAGCGAAATAGATTTACCGCTCGAACAAGAAGTTTTTCTGGCATTGAATTACTTATAATATAGAACCCGATGATTAAAAAAAGATTGTCGGGTTTTCTTTTTTCAATAAAATTAAAATTTATCCTATAATAAGCTTTTAGATTTTTAGCAGGAAATAGTGCGTATTGTTGATTTTTTAGAATATAAAATTGCGCAAAGTAATGTATAATTAAAATATATTAAATTGCTAATAACGAAAAAAATAGTATTTTGTATACGTATATTTTAAAGTATGCGTAAATTTGCAATCCAATTTTTTAATAAATAATAATAGATTATGTATCATTCAAAAATAGCTGGTTTAGGATATTATGTTCCTTCTAATGTGGTGACTAACGATGATTTGTCTAAGATAATGGATACCAATGATGAATGGATTCAAGAAAGAACCGGAATTCAGGAAAGAAGACACATTATCCGTGGAGAAGACACTACGACTTCAATGGGAGTGAAAGCAGCTAAAATTGCAATCGAGCGTTCTGGCGTTGCCAAAGAAGATATTGACTTTGTAGTTTTTGCTACATTAAGTCCAGATTATTATTTTCCAGGACCAGGAGTTTTGGTTCAAAGAGATTTAGGTTTAAGAACAGTTGGAGCATTAGACGTTAGAAATCAATGTTCTGGTTTTGTTTATGCAATTTCTGTTGCAGATCAATATATTAAAACCGGAATGTATAAAAATATTTTGGTAATTGGTTCTGAGGTTCACTCTACAGGATTAGACATGACAACTCGCGGACGCGGAGTTTCTGTAATTTTCGGAGATGGAGCAGGAGCGGCGGTTTTAAGCCGTGAAGAAGATGTGACAAAAGGAATTTTATCTACGCATTTACATTCTGAAGGACAGCACGCTGAAGAATTAGCATTGCAAGCACCAGGAATGGGAGCGCGTTGGGTAACCGATATTCTTGCTGATAATGATCCTAATGATGAAAGTTATTATCCTTACATGAACGGACAATTTGTATTTAAAAATGCTGTAGTTCGTTTTGCTGAAGTGATCAATGAAGGGTTAGAGGCAAATGGTTTACAAGTTTCAGATATCGATATGTTGATTCCGCATCAAGCAAACTTGAGAATTTCGCAATTCATCCAAAATAAATTCAAATTAACAGACGATCAAGTTCATAATAATATTCAGAAATACGGAAATACAACGGCAGCGTCTATTCCGATTGCTTTAACTGAAGCTTGGGAACAAGGAAAAATCAAATCTGGAGATACTGTAGTTTTGGCAGCCTTCGGTAGTGGGTTTACTTGGGCAAGTGCTATTATTAAATGGTAAAATAATCATCTTACATTATATTTTTTTTAAACCTGTTTCTTAATTGGAGCAGGTTTTTTATATTTTAGTGTTGAAAATAAATTGCATAATTTTTGTTGTTCTTTGCAATGACAAACCAGAAGAAATTATTCTATAAATGAAAAAAAATCAACTAGAAATAGCTTGTTTTAATTATGAATCGGCATTGATTGCTCAGGCAAATGGTGCGGACAGAATTGAACTTTGTGAAAACATGAAATTAGGAGGAACTACTCCAAACTCAATTTTGGTGGTAAAAGTTCGTGAAAACCTAAATATAAAAATGCATGTCATTATTAGGCCTCGAGGCGGTGATTTTGTTTATTCTGATGAAGAGCTCACAGAAATGAAACAAGACATTAAGCAATATAAAAAGCTAGGTGTAGACGGTTTTGTTTTTGGAATTTTAAAGGAAAACGGAAAAATAAATAAGAAACAAAATAAAGAATTGGTGCATTTGGCACATCCTCTTTCGTGTACTTTTCATCGTGCTTTTGATGTGGTTAAAAACCCAGAAAAATCGCTTGAATCTGTTATTGACTGTGGTTTCAAAACAATTTTGACTTCTGGTCAAGGTGTAAATGTTGAAGAAGGAATTCAAGCTTTAGAAAGGCTTCAAGAGCTAGCTGGAGATAGAATTGAAATTATGCCTGGTGGTGGTTTAAGATCTTCAAATATCAAATTGCTTCAGGAAAAGTTAGATTTGACTTTTTATCATTCGTCAGCAATTACAGATGATTCTGAAACTGCAAATCCAGAAGAAATAAAGGAATTACGTAATTTTTTATAGTGCTTAATAAAACAAAAAAAGTCTGGAGGTGGCAATCTCCAGACTTTTTTTCTACAAGAAATTATTCAAAAATTATTTAAAAAATCTTCTCAGACAAGATTAGAACATTCCGCCCCCGCCTTTGTTAGTATTGTCGTCTCTTTGTTTACGTTGTAAATTCTTGATTTTTCCGCCTCCAAAGTTGTAAGTTAAACCTACATAAACCGTTTGGCTTTCCCACTTAAACTGTCCTGCTTGCGGATAAGGATACATCGTATCGAAAGCATATTTCATTGTATTGAAAACGTCATTGAAACGTACACTTAAGTTCATTTTGTTGTCTAACAATGTGTAACGTGTACCAATATCCATTTTATACATTTCGTGGCTGTTGTTCTGAAGTCCATCTGTTGCGCCTCTATAGAATCCGAAAGCTAAGAAACTTAAACGTTTGTTTACTTTGAAGTTAGAGTTCATACGTCCGTTGAAAGCAGCAACTGTAATTTTTCTATCAATTGGATTGCTTGTATTGGTTGCAGGATCATATTGGAATACAATACCTTGCTGATTAATACTTGAGAAATCAATAGATGGCTGGATATCCCACCATTTTGTGATTTTATAATTGAATGAAACCTCAAATCCGTAAGCTGTATTGTGATCGTAGTTGGTAAAACTCATAATTTGTTTTTCCATACTTGGATCTGCTGGATCTGGATATAAAATTCTGCTGATTTGGTCGTTAATGCTTCTCACAAAAACTCCAGTTGTAAAGCTTCCTTTTTCAAGAGTTTTAGTATAATTTACTTCAACAGAGTTAGTAAACTGTGGTCTTAATTCAGGATTTCCTAGCGAAGTAACTAACGGAGTAGCAAATTCACGAATTGGTTTTGTCTGCTCTAAACTCGGACGGTCTACACGACGGCTGTAGCTAAATTGCAAAGTGTTTTTCTCAGTTATATTATACGTTAAATATGCTGATGGATATAAGGTAATATAATCATCATCAAATTTAGTTTGACCATAATTTAAGTTAGCTTGAACTTTATAGCTTTCAAAACGTGCACCAACTTGATAGCTTAACTTTTTGAATTTCTGTCCAAAAGTTACATAAGCAGAATAAATATCTGTGTCATAAGTATAATGAGAAGTTTGATCTGCAACAGGAAGCAAAGGATTGCCAGTAATGTAATCATTGTCAGTTCTTGTGATTCTTGCCTCTGCTCCAGCTTCAAGAGTTGTTTTTTCGTTTAACGGATTAACATAATCTACGTTTATTGTGCTTAGTTTTCTACCACCTTTTAAAAAATCGTCGTATACAACATTTGATGCTGAATTGTCAATTTTGGTAGTTTGAGTATCAAAAGAGGCATTTTGAGATTCTTTATTATCACTATAGTTTGCTTCAAAATCTAAAGTATGACCTTCTTTTTTGAAGATGTGTTTGTATGCCAAATTGTAAGTTCCAACTTGGTCTGGTCCCCAATATCTTGATTTTTGGAAAATGTTAGAAATATCAGAACCCGTTACATTATTGTAATCAATATCGGTATCTACAAAACCTTTACCAGTAGATTTGTTTTGGTTGGTATAGATCGATAAAGTATTGTGATCATCGATTAAATAATCCATTCCGATTTTGTATAGGTATGAATCGTTATCATTCAATACATTAATGTTTTGAGTGATATCTTGATCAAATCTTTGAATGAAACCTTTATTTTGGTATGTTCCAAAATTTTGTCCCACATTTCCAAAGAAATTTACTTTTCCAGTTTTATAATTTAAATCTAAAGACTGATTGTATTTTGCTGTTTTACCAAAAGTAATACCACCGCTATAGCTTCCATTAAAACCAGTATTAGCATTTTTATGCAAAATAATATTGATGATTCCAGACATTCCTTCTGGATTGTATTTTGCACTTGGATTGGTAATCAACTCAATTTTCTTGATAGAAGTTGATGGAATTTGTTTCAATAATTGAGCAGGATCAATGTTAGATGGACGACCGTCAATTAATACACGAACATTATCATTTCCGCGAAGCGAAAGTTTTCCATCCTGATCTACATTCACAGAAGGAATATTGTTCATAATATCTGATGCCGAAGCTCCCGCAGTAGTTAAATCTTTACCAACATTAACCACTTTTCGGTCAATTTTTTGTTCAATTGTCGAACGTTCTGCAACAATGTTTACGCCTTTTAACTGAGTAGCTTCTTCTTCAAGAGAAACATTTACAGTAGCAGTTTTTCTGTTTTCGCTCAAAAGAACAGAACCGATATATTTTTTAAAACCAATATATTGAATTTCGATTGTGTAACTTTTTAGAGCAATGTTTTTAAATGAAAAATCTCCGTTGTCATCTGTATTTACTCCAGAAACCACTTTTCCATTTTCTTTAAGCGAAACAGTTGCGTAAGAAATCGGCGCGTTGTTCGACTTTTCTGTAATTTTTCCAGAAACACTTCCAGTATTCTGGGCCTGTGCAGTTGCGATTATACCTAATAACGCAAACAGAAAGAATTTTAATTTCATGATTTTTTACTGATTATTTTTGATTTGATTGATGATGATTTCGTTTTGTTAGTTTTTTCTTTTTTTTCTGATCTCAAAAAAATGAAATCACTATGTAAGACTCCCTTGTATTGGATATGTTACAAGAAATTGAAGAAAAAAATATATTTTTTTTCTCATTGGCTGTTTTGTAAGAGATTAAGCTTTTGATTTTTTGATAATTTTAACAATTAAAAAATGTACTTTTTTATCAAATTGAAACTCTTTTCTTGAATTTAATATGTTTTTGATTTTCTCTAATTGATGAATAAGCAGTATCTTTGCTCACTTTAAAATAAGTTTACATGTCATTATCACAAATTCTTACACCTTCTATACAAAAAGCAATACAAGCATTATTTGATGTTACTGTTGATAAAATCGAGTTTCAAACTACTAGAAAAGAGTTTGAAGGCGATATTACAATGGTCATTTTTCCTTTGCTAAAAGTGATTAAAAGTAATCCGGCTGAATTGGGAAATAAAATTGGAAATTATCTAGTTGAGAATGTTTCTGAAGTTGCGCGCTTTAATGTAGTTTCTGGTTTCTTGAATATTGTTATTTCAGACAGTTATTATGTAGATTTCTTTAACGGAATAAAAGACCAAAAACAATTCGGGTTTTTAGCTTCAAATCCAGAGGAAAAAGCGGTAATGGTAGAATATTCTTCTCCAAATACTAATAAACCTTTGCACTTAGGACATGTTCGTAACAATTTGTTAGGATATTCTGTTGCGGAGATTTTAAAAGCTTCTGGTAAAAAAGTGTACAAAACTCAAATTATCAATGATAGAGGAATCCATATCTGTAAATCAATGTTGGCTTGGGAGAAATTCGGAAACGGAGAAACTCCTGAAACTTCTGGTTTAAAAGGAGATAAACTAGTTGGTAAATATTATGTTGAGTTTGACAAAGCCTATAAAACTGAAATTAACGGTTTAATCGAAACGGGTAAAACAGAAGAAGAAGCAAAAAAACAAGCGCCAATTATTATTGAAGCGCAAGATATGCTTAAGAAATGGGAAGCTGGTGATGAAAAAGTGATTGCACTTTGGAAAAAAATGAACGAATGGGTTTATGAAGGTTTCGCAACAACTTATACGAATCTTGGAGTCAATTTTGATAAATATTACTACGAAAGCAACACATATCTTTTAGGTAAAGATGTTGTGCAAGTAGGTTTAGATAAAGGCGTTTTCGAAAAAGATCCAGACGGTTCTGTTTGGATTGATTTGACTGACGAAGGTTTAGACCGTAAAATTGTTTTACGTTCTGACGGAACAGCGGTTTACATGACGCAAGATATCGGAACAGCGATTCAGCGTGTGAAAGATATGCCAGATGTTGGTGGAATGGTTTACACGGTTGGAAACGAGCAAGATTATCACTTTAAAGTATTATTCTTAATCTTACAGAAATTAGGATTTGATTGGGCTTCAAGCTTATATCACTTATCATACGGAATGGTTGATTTGCCTTCTGGAAAAATGAAAAGCCGTGAAGGAACTGTTGTAGATGCTGATGATTTGATGCAAGATATGACAGACACAGCAAAACAGATTTCAGAAGATTTAGGAAAACTAGACAGCTATTCTGACGAAGAAAAAGCAAAATTGTACAAAACAATTGGTTTAGGAGCTTTGAAATATTACATTTTAAAAGTAGATCCTAAAAAACGTATTTTATTCAATCCAGAAGAATCTGTTGATTTTGCTGGAAATACAGGTCCATTTATTCAATACACTTACGCGAGAATTCAGTCAATTATCCGTAAAGCAGATTTTGATTTTTCTAATGAAATTGAAATTGAAGAATTGCACGAAAAAGAAAAAGAATTGGTAAAACAAATCGAACTTTTCCCAGAAGTAATTCAAAATGCCGCTCAAAATCATAGTCCAGCTTTAATTGCTAATTATACTTACGATTTAGTAAAAGAATACAATTCGTTTTACCAATCAGTGCACATTTTAGGCGAAGTTGATTTAACAAAAAAAATATTCCGAGTACAGCTTTCTCAAAAAGTTGCCGAGGTAATTAAATCTGCGTTCCAATTATTAGGAATTGAAGTTCCTGAGAGAATGTAATATTTGAAAAGCAAATAACTTATCAATATAAAAAAAGCCGGAAGTCTCTAAACTTCCGGCTTTTTTATACTAACTAATTCTAATTACTTAACAAATTTGTCAATGATTTTATCTGTTTCTGCTTTTGCAGTATCTGGTTTTAAATCAAATAATAAAGAGTAAAGCGCTTTTCTTTCCACTTTTGCTTCAAGGTTTAAGTCTTGGTGTCTGTCAAAAAGAGTCTGCCATTTATCACGAACGTTTTTCCAAAGAGCATTATTTGCTACCCACCATTTTTGAGCTGCGATACATTTTACGTCTGGAACTTTAGTATAAACATCAAATCCTTTTTCTTGCGCTAAAAGAACATCTTTTCCAGCATCGTCACGAACCAATTTGTCATTGTCTTGTTCGTGGTTCCATCCTGTAGAAGTGATTTCGTGGATGTTTCTTCTTTTTAAAACATTATAATCGTTACGTTTTGTTTGCTCTCTTCTTGGAAGTGGTGCATCGGCAACGTTTGCCCAGTAATCTTGACCATCAACGTGAACCCATGTTGAAGAACCTTCATATCTTGGACTATCATCTACTTGATATACCTTTTGAGTCCATTGTCCTTTAACCGCTTTTTTGTCTAGCTTTTTGTATTTCCAAGTATTGCCTTTGTCAAAAGAATATAAGTCTGTGTTTTCGTATAGCCAGTCTTGTCTCCAGTGTTTGATAATCATATCATCACTTACAATTAATAAGTGCTGCATTACGATTTTATTTGGAGTGTCTTCTAATAATTCTACCCATTCTAAAGCCGATTCGTGTTTCGTTTCAGAAGGTTTATAAGTAAGAGAATCTTTTGGATAAGAGAAAGTTTCAGTGAAATTAAACTTCACTTCATAACAACCACACATCGATTTAATAGATTTTATGTCTTGTTGTTTCTTGTCCTGACTAAATCCAAGACCACATGTTAAAGCCATAGCGGCTGACAAAAAAAGGCTTTTTGAAATCATAACTTATTGTTTTGTTTTTAAATTTTTCGCAAATATATAAATTTAATTTAGAACAATTAAAAATAGTTATATATTTGCATCGATTATTAAGACTGAATAAAAATAATGAAAATTAAAATTACCCTTTTTGCTGGCCTTCTTTTTTGTACATATTCTTTTGCGCAGCAAAAAGATACTATAAAAACAGCTGAAAAATTATCAGAAGTTGTTGTGACTGGACAGTTTGAGCCGCAGTCTATAAAAAAATCGGTTTTTAATGTTAGGGTGATTACAAAGGAGAATATAAAGCAGTTGGCAGCAAATAATTTGGCTGATGTTTTAAATCAGTATTTAAATATTACTGTGACATCTAATGGAGATGACGGACGTTCTAAGGTCTCAATGTTTGGATTAGATTCTCAATATTTTAAAATTTTGGTTGATAATATACCTTTAGTAAGCGATACAGGAATGGGAACAAATGTAGATTTAACCCAAGTAAACTTAGACGACGTTGAGCGAATCGAAATTATCGAAGGATCAATGGGAGTAACTCATGGAGCAAATGCAGTTACTGGTATTTTAAATATTATTACAAAAAAAGGAGGAGGTTATAAGTGGCAGATTAATGCGACCGTTCAAGAAGAAACGGTAGGTAAAGAGTTTGCATTTTTTGATAAAGGTCGTCATATTCAATCGGCTAAAATTGGTTACAATTTTAATGAAAATTGGTTTGTCAATATTGGAGGAAACCGAAATGCGATGGCCGGTTATTATGATGATAAGCAAGGAAAAGATTATGATAAAAATGATGGCCTTAGAGGTTATACCCAGCTTCCGAAAGAACAATTGGTAGGAAATGCAATTTTAGGCTACCAAAAAGATGGTTTTAGAATTTTTTACAAATTTGATTATTATGGTGAAAATGTTCACTATTACAATCCACAAGTAAATATACAGGATAATTACCCTTTTCCGGACACTTACTTTTCGAGAGATAAAAGATACATCACCAATCGTTATTACCACCATTTAAATGCCAATGGAAATCTTTTTTCGAAATTAAAATATAATGTTTCCGTTTCTCAACAGAAACAAGAACGTGATTTGGAAAATTTTGTCTATCAAATAGATACAAAACAGGAGGTAGATAATCAAAGAGCCACTTATCAATCAAAAGAGGTCTTTTATTCGACAGGTACACTTAGCAATTTCTTTGATAATAAAAATGTAGACTTTCAGCTTGGCTACGAGATCACTAACGAGAATGGTTTCTATGACTCTTCAGTTGGGGCATTTAGAGATGATAATCAGCAGGGGGTAGATATTAGAAAGAGACTTGAAAATTATGATATTTATTCAGTTGCAGAAATTGGCGTAAACGAGAAATTCTCCATTCGTCCAGGGCTTCGATTTTCATTTCAAAGCGCTTTTGATAATCAGTATGCAAGTTCATTAGGTTTAAGATATCTTTTTGATAAAGGATTAGAAGCAAGAGCTTCTTTAGGTAAATCTTATCGTACTCCGAACTTTGATGAGTTGTATACTTATTTTGTTGATTCAAACCATAATATGCAAGGAAATCCAAATCTGATTCCTGAAAACAGTACGTCGTATGAAGTTAGTTTTAAAAGAGCTTGTTCTTTTGATTCGGGCGCTCAAATATCTAACAATTTAGCTGTTACGTATTTGGATGTTGATGACAGAATTGATATGGTGGTTACACAAGTAACTCCTACTTGGAATTATAGATATATGAACATCAACAAATACAAAATGTGGAATATTTCTACAGTTGAACAATACACTTATAAAAACTGGAATGTAATGTTGGGAGCAGCTGTAGTAGGAATTTCTAGAAAATTGGATTTGGCAGCTGAAAATTTGGTATCTGATGATAAGTTTTTCTACTCGTTCAGATTAAATTCAAGTATTTCTTATAACATTCCGAAATGGAATACTTTGTTAGCTGTTTTTTATAAATATAATGGACAACAGCAACAATATGTTGCAGGTACTGGTACAGACGGGAAATCTGGTTTCTTCTTAAGTACATTGGAATCTTACAGTTGGATGGATGCTTCTATCCGAAAAGCATTTTTTAAAAATCAATTTGAAGTTACACTTGGAGCTCGAAACTTATTTAATGTAACCAATTTACAATCTGTGCAAAATGGCGGCGGTGGCGATGCAAGTGGTGGCGCGCATGGAGGAGGAACTTCTAGCGATATGATGCTTGGCTACGGCCGATCTTACTTCTTAAAACTTTCATATAATCTAAATTTTAATTAATAAATCAATACCATGAAAAAAAACTTTATTTTAATATTATCTTTTGTATTGCTTGCCATTGGTGCTTGTAGTAGTGATGATGAAGCAGCTCAAGCCAATGTTGTAGCTTTTGCAGCGACTTCAGTAAATTTATCTGCTGAAACGACTCCAATCGAAATTAAATTTGCTTCTCCAACTGCATCGGCAGGTTCTTTAACTTTAACTTACACTGAAACAGCAGTTGCAAGTGGTACAGATTATAGTACTACGCCAGCAATCGTTGCAGGTAAATTAATCGTTCCTTTTGATCAAAATGTTTCTTCTGTGACATTTACTTTTAAGAAATTAAAAGAAGCTATTGAAGGTGAAGTTAAAAATGTAGTTTTCACTATTAGTAGCGCAACTATCAATGCTGTAATTTCTGAAAACAAATCTATTCAGGTAAACTTTAACGAAACAGCTTCTTTAGGAAATGCATTAGCTCCGGAAGTTGGCGGGCCAACAGAACCAAATCAAGTTTTTGTTGACTTAAGCAGCGGAAAAATGACTGCTGTTCCTAGAGTTTCATGGGATTTAGGATTCTATTCTGGGACAGATTTTAGAGTTATAATAAATCATACTGTAAAAATGACTGCTAAACAAACGACTAGTGTAAATATTGACGAAGTTCAAGCGGAAGATGCAACTATGCTTGTTAATGGTGAAGGAAGCACTACTCAAATTGATGATCCTACAGGAGATATCACTAAAACAGCTATTGCAGTAATCTCTGCAACAGATGCTGATAATAAAGTATATGTGATAAATATGGGAAGTAATCCTGGAACAGTTCCTCCTAAAGTTGGATCTGAGGGTACAGGTACTGGGCCTGCTAGAGGCTGGAAAAAAGTTAGAATTTTAAGAAGCGGAAATGATTATAAAGTACAATATGCTGATATTGCCGCTACTACTCACGACGAAATCATTGTTACTAAAAATGCAGCTTATAACTTTACTTTCTTAAGTTTATTAGACAAAAAAACAGTTAGTGTTGAGCCTCAAAAAGCACAATGGGATATTAGTTTTACAAGTTTTACTAATACAACAGGTACACAGTCAGGAGGTATAGCTCCTTATAATTTTGCGGATTTCATTTTAAATAACGTTAAAGGTGGTGCAAGAGCTTATCAAGTACTTACAACAGCTTTCGCATATGATGCTTTTACATTAGCAAATGTTGATAGTGCAAAATTCACAGATGATCAAAGAAATATTGGTTCAAACTGGAGAGGAACAGTGGGAGGAACAGATGCAAATGGTAATCCAACTTCTGGATTTGCAGCAAGATCAGATCGTTTCTATGTTGTTAAAGATCCAGCAGGAAATGTTTATAAAGTGAGATTTACTGCAGGTGTAAATGCTGCAGGTGAAAGAGGTTATCCTACATTCCAATATGCTATCTTAAAATAAATTCATAAATGAAGAATCTAAGAAATACAGGTTTTCATTCTAAAACATATGGTGGTTGCACCAAAAATTTAGTTAATCATTAACTTTGTTTTTTTTATTTTTTTTTGATTTAAGAGGTTAGAAAGTCTAACCTCTTTTTTTTGCTCTACTTTCTTGTTAAAATGAAATAGAAACAAAATGTTATTCTATCTTTGCACAAATTTTTTTCTGCAATAAGTTAACAATTATTTAATTGGTTTAATTTTTGAATGCAGATTTTCATATTTTATAATTATTAGGTGAATACAAAATCTTATTTTTTTCAGTCTTTTGCAATCGTGGCTTTGGCGCTGGTTGCTTTTATTGGGTTCAAGCAAATCCTTCCAGACAAAATATTTTCTGAGAGTAAGTTAGATTCTAAAAATATATTAATAGACAGCTTACTGTTAGAATCTGTTGCTGAAGATTCTTTATCGTTAGACAAAGACAGTATCGCAAAAAGCGAGCAAGCATTAAGCGGGCAGAAAATTGTTTTTGATCAAGCGGAAGGAATCGAGTTTCCTGCTGAAACATTCGAAAACTACAAAGGGTATCAATACCTGATTTCTTTTTATGAAAAATTGTATCAGTTAGAGAAAAATCCGCAGAATAAAGTTAGAATCGCTTATTATGGAGATTCTATGACCGATGGAGATTTAATCGTTCAGGACGTTCGTACCAATTATCAAGAACGTTTTGGAGGAAACGGTGTTGGTTTTGTTTCTATTACTTCAGAATCTGCTGCTTCGAGAGGTTCTGTAAAATCAAAGTATTCTAAAAACTGGAAGACACAGTCTTATTTAAATGTAAAAAGACCAACAAGTCCTTTTGGAGTTAACGGACACGTATTTTTTGCAAACGACAAATCTAATTCAACTTGGGTTCAGTATGAGGCTGGCTTAAATAAATATTCTACTTCTTTAGATAATGCGACTTTATTTTATGGTCGTTCATCTAAAACAGGAAAAGTTAATTTCATTATTGGAAAAGATACTATCAAGAAAAGCCTTTCTCCAAATGGTTTAGTTAATACGCTGAAAGTTTCATCAGGAAGTTTAAAAGCTTTTAAAGCAAATTTCGTTCAAGCAGATTCTATTCCGATTTACGGATTTAACTTTGATAACGGAGCAGGAGTTCACGTAGATAACTTCTCTCAAAGAGGAAATTCAGGACTTCCGATTTCAATGTTCAATGCAGATGTAATGAGAGCTTTCAATACTAGTTTGAAATATGATTTAATTATTTTGCATTACGGAACAAACGTATTAAATTACGGAACCAAAAATTATTCTTGGTATGAAAAAGGAATGACGAAAACCGTAAATAAAATAAAAGAATCTTTCCCGGGAGTTTCAATTCTTATTGTTTCTACTGCTGATAAATCGACAAAATATAATTTGGAAATGAAAACCGATTCTGCCGTAGTTCCTTTGATGAAGGCTCAAAAACACTATGCGTTGGAAGCACAGGCTGGATTTGTCAATTTATATACTTTGATGGGAGGAGATGGTTCTATGATCAAATGGGTTGATGAAGCTCCGGCAAAAGCAAATAAAGATTATACTCACTTTAATCAACGTGGGGCAAAAGCAATTGGTAATTTGCTATACGGACAATTAAATAAAGGATACGAAGAATATAAGGTGCTCAGAGAAAAAAGAGATGCTGAAGGAACGAAGCCAAAACCAGTAAGAAAAGCCAGACCTGATTCCGTTTCAGTAACAAAAGACAGTGTATGATAAACAAACTTATTTTTTTCTTTTGTTGTATTTTTTTTGCAACAAATGGAAAAACTCCAAAAACAGACGTACATCCAACACCAAAAAGTATGATTCAAAAAGCAGATACAGCAGCAATTGATGCTCCTTCTGATGATCAAATTTATAATGCAAAAGCGTTAAGCGATTTTTTTCAGAAGCTGGAAAAAAACGAGGATAAGAAGAATCAAAAACTCAATATTGTGCATATTGGAGATTCGCATATTCAAGGTGATTTGATGACCAATGAGATTAGAAAAAAACTGCAGCAAAAATTTGGTAATGCTGGACGCGGTTTAGTATTTCCTTACCAATTAGCGAAAACAAACGGTTCGTATAACGAGCGTTTTAAATCGAACAGAACTTGGGAAAGTTATAGAAATATTCATCCAGTTAAGAATTGCCCGATTGGGTTAAGCGGAATTGGACTTTGGAGAGATTCTGGCGGATTTGTAATGGAAATGAATGTAAAAGATCTAGCTTACAAATTCAATACAATAAAGATAATTACGCCACAGAATCAGGATATGTTTGATTTGGCAATTTCGTCTAAAATCAATTCCATTCAAACGACCGAACCAAAAGTAATTACGCATAAGATTAAAAAAGGTGAAGTACTTGGAACAATCGCGGATAAATACAATGTTTCGGTTGCAGAAATTAGAAGAGTAAATCATTTAAAATCTAATAATATTCGTGCTGGAAGAACTTTAAAAATTGCCACAAAGGAAACAAGAGAAAAGACTATTTCGATGTCTGAATTTGTTCCTTTAACAATAGAATCAGATTCTTATTCGCATTATTACAATTCAGAAAATGCCTTGAGCCGAATTTTCTTGATTCCGAACAAAGAAGCAAAAGATTATGAGCTAAACGGAATTGTTTTAGAGAAAAATACTCCAGGAGTTATTTACAGCGGAATAGGAGTAAACGGAGCTAAATATTCAGATTTCAATAAATATCCGTTATTCTTTGAGCAATTAAAATCATTGCATCCAGATTTGCTGATTTTTTCGTTAGGAACAAATGAAAGCTACGATCACTTAGATCCAGAAAAATATATTCGCGAGTTAAAAGAATTTATTAGCAACATAAGGGCACAAAAGATAGATGCGCCAATCATTGTAATGACACCGCCGCCATCTTTGCTAAGAAGAAAGCCAAATACTTATATTGATGATTATGCAAGACAAATTATCAATATAGCTCAAAAAGAAGATATTGCCGTTTGGGATTTATACGATGAGTTTGGCGGAATGAGCGGAATCAAACAATTAAAAGTACAAGGATTAATTGGACCAGACTGGGTTCATTATTCAAAAAAAGGATACGAGAAACAAGGAGATTTGTTTACTCAGGCGTTTTTAAAATCATACGATAATTTTAAATTAAAGAAGTAAATTGACAACAATAGATAGCATTAATAATTGGTTTATTCAAAACTTTGGTGCAATTACGATAGAACAAGTTAAGAGTTGGTTCGTTTACGATCCCGACGAAAAACTTTTATTCAATACCGGTTTATTCTTAGGTTTATTTCTGGTTTTCTATTTTGTGTATGGTTTTTTACGCAAAACATTTTATTTGAGATTAACGTATGTTATTCTCTTCTCTCTTTTCTTCTACTATAAATCGAGTGGAATTTACTTTCTATTGCTATTGCTTTCGTCTGTTGTAGATTATGGTTTGAGCCAGATTATTTATAGAGAAAGTAGAGACGGCGTTAAGAAATTATATTTGGTTATAAGTGTGATTTTGAACTTAGCACTTTTGGGTTATTTCAAATACATGAACTTTTTGATTGTAACTTACAATGATATGTTTCATGGTAATTTTGCACTTCATAATGTTTTCCTTCCTGTCGGAATTTCGTTCTATACTTTCCAATCGATGAGTTATATTATTGAGATTTATAGAGAAGAAATTAAACCTACGAAAAATTACATCGAATATTTATTCTTCGTTTCGTTCTTCCCGCAGTTAGTTGCTGGACCAATTGTACGTGCAAAGGATTTCTTGCCTCAGATTTATCAAAAATTGAATCTGACAAAACAAGATGTAAATAATGCTTTGTTTCTAATTATTGGAGGTTTAATTAAAAAGACCGTAATCTCAAATTACATATCAGTAAACTTTGTTGATCGTGTTTTTGATACGCCACTGAGTTATACTTCATTCGAAAATTTAATGGCTTCTTACGGATATGCCATTCAGATTTACTGCGATTTCTCAGGATATTCGGATATGGCGATTGGTATTGCATTGTTGCTTGGATTTAAATTGCCAGTCAACTTTAGAACTCCATACAAATCAACTTCTATTACCGATTTCTGGAGAAGATGGCATATTTCGCTTTCAACTTGGTTAAAAGACTTTTTATACATTTCGATTGGAGGAAACAGACAAGGTTCTTTTGCAGGATATTTATTCCCAAGTTTATTCTTCTTCGGATTATTGCTTTGGGGAATGTCTTGTTATAAAGAAAGTATAATTCCGCTTGTCATTGCTGGAATCAGTATTTTAATTTTCGCTTTGTCATTTTTACTTTCAAGTAAAATAAAACAGACATTAGTAACCAATTTCAACCTGTTCACCACGATGCTTCTAGGAGGTTTGTGGCACGGAGCAGGAGCGCAATTTATTGTTTGGGGAGCACTTCACGGATTAGCTTTGGCTGTACATAAAATATTCATGGAATTTTTTCCTTCGAAGAAAGACAAAAGCCCAAATTTCTTATGGAGATTTTTCTCAATCGTGATCACATTCCATTTTGTGGTTTTCTGTTGGATTTTCTTCCGAGCAAGAGATTTCGAAACAGCTTTGCAGGTAATTAATAATATCGGTCAATTA
Organism: Flavobacterium sp. HJSW_4; assembly: GCF_042436695.1. Taxonomy (NCBI): domain Bacteria; kingdom Pseudomonadati; phylum Bacteroidota; class Flavobacteriia; order Flavobacteriales; family Flavobacteriaceae; genus Flavobacterium; species Flavobacterium sp. HJSW_4. Next base: position 199,971 of record NZ_JBHNPP010000001.1, on the reverse strand, counting down.
ACATTCGAACCAGAACTTTGGAAAACAATTATTCTTGGTTATAAAAATGTTTTCGGATTAATGTTATTCGGTTACGTTTGGCATTTCTTACCAGAATCATTCACAAACGGAATGAAATCGGTTTTCGACAAAACACCTTTACTAATAAAAGCCATAATCTTAGGATTCGTTTACTGGATTGTTTACGCAACAGCGGTGGCAGGTTCACAACCTTTTATTTACTTCCAGTTTTAATTTTAAAGATTCAAAGAGAAATAGTTACAAAGGCGCAGAGGTTTTTTCTCTGCGCCTTTTTTGTTTCACGCAGATTCTGCAGATTTTGGCAGATTTAATTTTTAGATTTTAAATAATAATCTGTAGAATCGGCTTAAATCTTTTTTAAATCTGCGTGAAAAAACTTCGTAGTCTTATGAGTAAAAAATCTTTGCGGACTTAGTGTAAACCTTTGCGAACTTTGCGGTTAAATGCACTTAAATAAAAATTGCCTGAAATATCTAATTAGATTATCTTTGCACTTCAAATAAAGAAAATGATATGTTTGATAATTTAAGTGATAAGTTAGATAAAGCGTTCCATATATTAAAAGGACACGGTAAAATTACAGAAGTAAACGTTGCCGATACTTTAAAAGAAGTTCGTCGTGCGTTACTTGATGCCGATGTTAACTTTAAAATTGCTAAAGATTTTACAGCAAGAGTAAAAGACAAAGCAATTGGTCAGGATGTATTGACAACATTACAGCCAGGACAATTATTGGTTAAGTTAGTAAAAGACGAACTTACCGAATTAATGGGTGGAGACGTTGCTGGTGTTAACCTTTCTGGAAATCCAACAGTTATTTTGATGTCAGGACTTCAAGGTTCTGGTAAAACAACTTTCTCTGGAAAATTAGCAAACTTCTTAAAAACAAAGAAAAATAAGAAACCACTTCTTGTAGCGTGTGATATCTACCGTCCGGCGGCGATCAATCAGTTGCATGTTGTTGGAGACCAAATAGGTGTTGAGGTTTACTCAGAACCAGAAAATAAAAATCCTGTAGAAATTGCTCAAAACGCAATTAAACATGCAAAAGCAAACGGGTTCAATGTTGTTATCGTCGATACAGCAGGACGTTTGGCAGTAGATCAGGAAATGATGGATGAAATTGCACGTGTACACAAAGCAATTCAGCCACAAGAAACATTGTTCGTTGTAGACTCTATGACAGGACAAGATGCTGTAAATACAGCAAAAGCTTTCAACGATATCTTAAACTTTGATGGAGTTATTTTAACGAAATTAGATGGTGATACTCGTGGTGGAGCTGCGCTTTCAATCAAATCGATTGTAAACAAACCAATTAAATTTGTTGGTACTGGAGAGAAAATGGAAGCAATTGATGTTTTCTATCCAGAACGTATGGCTGAGCGTATCTTAGGGATGGGAGACGTTGTGTCTCTTGTTGAAAGAGCTCAGGAACAATTTGACGAAGAAGAAGCAAGAAAACTTCAAAAGAAAATCGCTAAAAACGAATTCGGTTTTGATGACTTCTTAACGCAAATTCAGCAAGTGAAGAAAATGGGTAATATGAAAGACTTGGTTGGAATGATACCAGGTGCTTCAAAAGCCATGAAAGATGTTGAAATCGAAGACGACGCTTTCAAGCATATCGAAGCGATCATTTATTCGATGACTCCAGGAGAAAGAAGCAAACCGGCCATTATCGACGTAAAAAGAAAAGCCAGAATCGCAAAAGGTTCGGGAACTAAAGTCGAGCAAGTAAATCAGCTGATGAAGCAGTTTGACCAAATGAGCAAAATGATGAAGATGATGCAAGGGCCAGGCGGAAAAAATCTGATGAAAATGATGGGTGGTATGAAAGGAATGCCAGGTGGAATGCCAGGAATGCCAAAATAATAAAAATAAAAGTTTCAAGTTTAAGGTTTCAAGTTATGAAATCAAAATTTGAAACTTTTTTAATTAAATATATATTAAGTTTCGTTTTCAACTTGGAACATGAAACCTGAAACAAAATAAATTTAAATCTGAAACAAAACAACACAACACAATGCAACTACTAGACGGTAAAAAAACATCTAACGACATTAAAAACGAAATTGCAGTCGAAGTTCAATCTATAAAAGCTGCTGGAGGAAAAGTGCCTCATTTAGCTGCGGTTTTAGTGGGAAACAACGGAGCAAGTTTAACTTACGTAGGAAGTAAAGTAAAATCATGCCAAGAAATTGGTTTCGATTCAACTTTAGTTGCTTTGCCAGAAACTATTTCAGAAGACGAGCTTTTAGCAAAAATTAAAGAATTGAACGAAGATGATAACCTTGACGGATACATCGTTCAGTTGCCTTTGCCAAAACATATCGATGAGCAAAAAATCTTATTAGCAATCGATCCTGATAAAGACGTTGACGGATTCCACCCAACTAACTTTGGTAGAATGGCTCTTGAAATGGAAAGTTTTATTCCAGCAACACCATTCGGAATTATGGAATTGCTTGAGCGTTACAAAGTAGAAACTGCAGGAAAACATACAGTAGTAATTGGAAGAAGTCATATCGTTGGGCGTCCTATGAGTATTTTAATGAGCCGTAAAGGAAATCCTGGAGACTCAACAGTAACATTGACTCATAGCCGTACGAAAGATTTAGCAGAATTCACTAAAAACGCAGATATCATTATTACAGCTTTAGGAGTTCCAGAATTCTTAAAAGCAGATATGGTAAAAGAAGGAGTAACGGTTATTGATGTTGGAATTACTCGCGTAGAAGACGCTTCAAACGCAAAAGGATACGTTATCAAAGGTGACGTAGATTTTGACGGAGTAAGCAAAAAAGCATCATTCATTACACCAGTTCCAGGAGGAGTAGGGCCAATGACAATTGCAATGTTGCTTAAAAATACACTTTTAGCAAGAAAAATGAGAAGCGCAAGAAACCAGTAATATTGCGTTCTAAATATTTAAAAAGCCTGTTCTATTTGAGCAGGCTTTTTTATTTATGCTTCTTTAAAAAAATACCTGAAAAACATCGTTTTAATATATAATTAATAGTTTAAAGTTTTAGTTCTTAAAAATAAAGGATACTTTTGCACCACTTAAAAAACACACTTCTCCAAATGGACGATTATTATCATTCGTTAGTATTAAATTAAGCAGCTTTTGAAATTTCAAAATGCTGCGATAAAATCCTGTATTTTGAAATGAAAGCCTTTTACACAAACAACAACGGATTAATTGAAATCCCAAAATGGACTTCTAATTGCTGGATTCACATTGAATCTCCAACAGAAACAGAAAAAAAATATTTACTAGAAGAACTTCAAATTCCCGAAGCATTTTACAATGATATCGAGGATATCGATGAAAGACCTCGTATCGAAATCGAAGACGGCTGGACATTGATTATCATGCGCATTCCTGTAAAAAGCGACGATGTTAAAATCCCTTTTCACACCGTGCCTCTCGGGATCATTTTTAAAGACGATATCTGCGTAACCATCAGTTTTTACAAAACAGAAATCATTGCCGATTTCGTGTCGTATTCGCAACGCAAAAACATCGAAATCGGAGACAATTTTAATTTAGTATTAAGATTGCTTCTGTCTTCAAGCGTTTGGTACTTAAAATACCTGAAACAAATCAATCAGAAAATAAAATTGGCCGAAGATAATTTAGAGAAATCGATCAAAAATGAAGAACTGCAGGCATTGCTTCAAATCGAAAAATGCTTTGTATTCTTTATCACTTCGCTAAAAGCAAATGACGTTTTGTTTCAAAGAATTAAAAACTTAAAAGCCCATAAAGAGAGTTACGATCCAGAATTATTAGAAGATGTCGAAATCGAATTGAATCAGGCACAAGACACAGCCAATATTTACAACAACATCCTAACCGGAATGATGGACGCATACGCATCGGTAATCTCCAATAATATGAACAATATTATGAAACAGATGACCTCAATTTCCATCATTTTGATGATTCCGACATTAATTGCCAGTTTATACGGAATGAACGTCCCAAACGGCCTAGAAGAAAGTAAATACGGGATCTGGATTCTGCTTTTAATTTCTATAATTCTATCCTCTTTCGGCGTATTTTTATTCAAACGCAGAAGATGGTTCTAAAATAAAATCAAATAAAAGCCTGTTCGTTAAGAATGGGCTTTTTGTTTTATAATCTGGGCGTGACCCTATTTTACAAATGGCGCACCAATCTTTGTGGTCATACGCGCCATTCGCAAAATAGGGTCGGGCTATCCATGCTACTTCGGTAGCTTATTCCTATCCCTCACGCGTGAAAAAAAAATATTTTGAAAAGATTTTTTCATTTTTTTATTTGCCAATTCAAAATAAATAATAACTTTGTAACTCAAAGTACTTTAATTATGAATCAAAAGCACCAAGAAGATTTAGCACATATTCGTTCCATGATGGAGCGCTCTTCAAGATTTATATCATTAAGCGGGCTTTCTGGAGTTTTCGCGGGTCTTTCAGCTTTAATTGGCGGAATCTATGTTTACCAATTGTTCAAAGCAAATGGTATTGATTATCTAAACGATGGACATAGATTATATTCTACCAATCTAGTTTCAGAATTATTCTGGATCGGAATTATAATTATGGTTGTTGCATTAGTATTCGCTGCTTTTTTTACAGTTAGAAAAAGCCGAAAATACGATTTGCCAATTTGGACTTCAGCAACAAAAAAGATGCTGTTTCATTTGGCGGTGCCGCTTGTAACTGGCGGGATATTTTGTTTGGCTTTAATGTATCAGGGTCACTTTGGTATGGTAGCGCCTGCAACATTAATTTTTTACGGACTAGCAGTTGTAAACGCAGAAAAATATACATTTTCGGACATTAAATATCTAGGTTTCTCGGAACTGATTTTAGGATGTATTGCACTTTTTAATATAGGATATGGTTTGATTTTCTGGATCATAGGATTCGGAATCCTGCATATCGTATACGGATTAGTGATGTTCAAAAAATACAAATAACCCAATGGGAATTATTGATAAACTAAATAAAGATTTTGAAAGCCGTGTCAGACTGGGTATTATGTCCGTTCTGATGGTTAACGACTGGGTAGATTTTACCGAGATGAAAGCGCTTTTGAATATCACCGATGGTAATTTAGCAAGTCATTCCTCGGCGCTTGAAAAAGCAGGTTATATCGAAGTGAAGAAAGAATTTGTGGGCAAAAAGCCAAAAACCTCTTATCAAGTAACTGATTTAGGGCGTGTAGCCTTTAAAGAGCATTTGTCGTACCTTGAAAAATTAATGAAATCCTAATAACACTATTTTTTTATCTAAAAACTTTGAATTACAAAGTACTTTTAAATTTATCAATCATGAAAAAACATCAAATTATCCTAGCTTGTACAGCGGTTTTTATACTGCTTTTTTACAACCAATCTGTTGGAATCAATATTTCTATTTTTGGCGTAGTGCTTACGCTTTTGATTAGTTATTTCTTTCAGGAAAAGTTTGTCGGCAGATCGCATTTGGTTCTCGTAATGACCTCTATTTTGTCTTGCTTTGCCTTTGCGTGGTATGGCGATGCAGCTTCATTCTTTGCTTTAGCTTTATCAATTCTATTTTTACAATTCAAAACACAAGATGGAGAACTCAAAGTAATTCAGGTCTTTCCTTTAATAATTTTAAACGGATTTACTTCCGTAGGTAGAATATTCATGTTCCATCAATGGCTTCCAGAGCGTAAAATCCACAATGATTTTGCTAAAAAGCTAGTTGCCTTTGTTCTTATTCCGATTATCTTTTTAGGATTGTTTTTTATCGTTTACTCTTTCGGAAGCGATCATTTCTCTTCTCTATTTACAGATTATGAATTTGATATTAATTTTCCGCAGTTAATTGCTGTAACCATAATAGGTTTTTATATTTCTTTCAGTTTTTGGAATTATTGGGTTCCAGACAATTGTTATGAATGCAATCCGAAATTAAACAATGATTTTACTAATATTTCTGAAGTGAAAAATCAAAGTACTTTTTCATTTTTAGATTTGGACTTTGAAAGAAAAAGCGGTGTAATCACTTTGTTTCTTTTAAACTTAATGCTTTTAGTTTTTATTGGAACTTATAATTACGAGCAGTTTTTTGAAGTGGTAGAAAAAGCTAATCTAAGTTCTGATACACACGAACGTGTAAACGCTGTAATTTTCTCAATATTGATGGCAGTCGGAGTAATTATGTTCTATTTTAAAGGAGGTTTTAATTTTGATGAAAAAGCTTCTTCTTTAAAAACACTGGCAAAAATTTGGCTTGGACTAAATGTTGTTTTAATTATAAGCGCCATCATTAAAAACTCAGAATATGTTTCTTTTTATGGGTTGACTTATAAAAGGTTAGGGGTTTATGCTTTTCTAATTTTAGCTATAATCGGATTAATAGTTTCATTCCAAAAAATAACTAAAAAGAAAACAAATGCCTTTTTGTTCAATCAAATGATTTGGTATTTCTACGGAACAATTATTCTATGCAGTTATGTAAACTGGGGCGGATTAATTACGGATTACAATATTTCTGTAAACAAAGGCGTAGAGCCAGTTTTCTTAAGCGGATTAAATTTTAACGATGAAGCGCGAAGAGAATATTTAAAAAAGAACAATTTAGACGGAAAAAATGCAGAATCTGTCAGAGAAGAAATGATTGCAGAGTATCAAGACGCTAGTTTTTTATCTAAAGCTTTATATTATGAGTTTTTGGATCGTAGATCAGAGTAAGGTTTAAGAGAATATGAAGAAATATTAAATTCTGATTTAGCATTTTTTGATTTAAAAGGCGGTTTTATATATTTGTTTACCAAATCTCATAATCATGATTCGCAATTATTTAGCCTACCTTGTCTTTTTTAATTTAGCAATATTACAGGCACAGAAACAAAATGTCTTTCAATTTGATAAAGACCTAATTTTATATTTGCCTCTAAACGGGAATTTAGAAGACCAAAGTTCATTAAAAAACAATACCAATTCTGGAGGTCTAGTTCCAGAGAAAGACCGGTTTGGAATTGAAAATGGAGCATTTTCATTTAGCAAAAATGGATATCTGAGTGTTTTAAATGTTAATAATTTCAATGGCTTGAAAGCCTTTACATTAAGTGGTTGGGTTTATCTTGACAATTATCGTGAACATAATACGATTATATCAAAAGTAAGTCCGAATAGGGATTTTAATCTACAGATTTCAAATGAAGGCTATCTCAATTTTCATTACGCTTACAACTATGGTTACACACATTTTTATTCTAAAAATAAAATACCAAAGAATAAATGGGTTTATATAGCATTTGCTTTTGATGGAAAAGCATTTAAAATGTATATCAATGGAAAACCTGAAAAGTTTATCATAAATCAGGCAGGTAAAGATATAACTGAAAAAGATTTGATAATTAATTTTTTGTGGACAGGAGAAAATTTAACCATTGGAAATCTTTATGCAGATGGTGGAGAAAATTTGTTTGGTAAAATTGACGAAATCAGAATATACAAAAAAGGATTGTCAGCAAGTGAAATTCAGCAATTATACAAAGAAAAGGACTTTGCAAAAGAATCTTATTCGTTAGGTGTTTTTAATGATCAGAAACAAGGGAAAGAAGATCAAAGTCCAGATGAGTATAACACTATGCCTGCAGGAGCGGCAAAAGGCCCTATATTCCAACGAATGGATTAGTCGGTAAAAGAAAAAATAACTAAATAAAAAAAGGAGGCCTTATTGGTCTCCTCTTTTTTTAAATCTTGGATCGTGTTTTGAGATGAAATTTTTTCTTCTGGTTGGAGTTGCAGCACTAGAAGTTGAACTTTCAACTTTTGGAAAACTTGCTTCTTCCGTTTTACTAGAAGGCTCAATTAATTGATTCAATTCTTTTATTTCATCATCAGTTAAATCTCGGTATCTTCCAACAGGAACATCCAAAGAAATATTGATAATTCGGATACGTTTAAGCGCAGTAACTTCATAACCTAAATATTCAGACATTCTTCTAATCTGACGGTTTAATCCCTGCGTTAAAATAATCTTGAAAGTATATTTACTGATTTGCTCGACCTTACATTTCTTAGTAACAGTATCCAAAATCGGAACACCATTTCCCATTCTCTGAATAAAACGCTCCGTAATTGGTTTGTTTACAGTAACCGTATATTCTTTTTCGTGATTATTTCTTGCACGAAGAATCTTGTTTACAATGTCACCATCATTCGTCATAAAAATTAATCCTTCACTGGCTTTATCCAATCTTCCAATCGGGAAAATACGTTTCGGATAATTGATATAATCGACAATATTGTTTTTAACTTCTAAATTGGTAGTGCATTCAATTCCGACAGGCTTATTGAAAGCCAGATAAACCATTTTTTCGTTTTTCTCAACGATCAATTTTCCGTCTATGCGCACTTCATCATCTGGCGAAACTTTAGTTCCCATTTCAGCCACAGCACCATTTACCGTTACACGTTTTTCGTCAATCAGTTTATCCGCTTCACGACGAGAACAATAACCGGTTTCTCCTATAAATTTATTAAGACGTTTTAAATTTTCTTCCATACTGCAAAAATAGGCAAAAAAAAGATTTTAGATTTTAGATTTCCGATTTTAGATTTATTTCAGAAAGAACCTTTGTCTCTAAGAGCTTTGCTCATTAAAAAGAAACTCAATCACTTTATCGTATAAATCATCATCATGCATTCCGTGGCCTAAACCTGAAGTTTCGATAAATTGGCTATTTTTCCAATTGCTGGCTATTTTTTGCCCTTCGGCGAAAGCCACAATTTTGTCCGAAGTATCATGAGCAATAAATCCAGGAATATTAAATTGGGAAGCAAATTTTTGTCCTGAAAAATCTTCCAATTTAAAATTGAATCGGTCAAGGAATTTACTTTCTAAAAGTGAAAACATCTTAGTATTCAAACTCAACATTGAAACATAATTATCAATCAAGGTTTTCAACTCAGACGGAGCTCCTAAAATCACCATTTTATTGATGCTCGTATTCGGAAATAAATATTGATGGTAAACGCAAGCCGCACCGCCAATAGAATGTCCGATAATAATTTCTGGCTGATATTTTTCTACTGCTTTATTGATAAATTCAGCGTAAAGCGGAACATTAAATTCTTTTCCGCTGCTTTGTCCGTGTGCAGGCGCATCAAGTGCGATGATGGTACTTCCAGATTTTTGAAGATGAGGCAATGTTTTTTTCCAGCGAGAAGAATTGCTCTCCCAGCCGTGAACTAATAAAATTTTAGTTTCATTTCCTTTCCAAATATAAGTTTGAAAATGATGTTCGTTATGATGAAAAATTTCTGTTTCTGTATTTTTTAAAACCTTAGGAAGTTTTTCTTTTTGTAATCGGCCAATTCTAGGCTGGCTGAAGAGCGCATAAGAAAGCTCAACAGCTTTTTGAGGACGCACGTAACTTAAAATGTTAATGTAAGAACCAACAGATTTTAGTGTGATAAAACGGATACCTTTTTTAATTCCCAAAACTTAATTTTTTTTCTAAAGGTAAAAAAAGGTCTGCCATGAATTACACGAATTAACACGAATTTTTTATTCTCGTTTATTGCCGACAAAAAGTAAATTAGCGGAAATTGGTGAAATTCGTGGCAAAAAAAAAGTCCCGATTTAATCGGGACTTGATATTTAGAATTTTGCGAACAATTGTTCCATTTTTTCTTTTTCTTCTTCAGCTAATTGTGTATCAACTAAGATTCTTCCAGAGTGCTCATCAGTGATGATTTTCTTTCTTGAAGCAATTTCAACCTGAGTTTGAGGTGGAATTGTGAAGAAAGATCCAGCAGAAGCTCCTCTTTCGATAGAAACTACAGCTAATCCGTTACGAACGCTGCTTCTGATTCTGTTGTAAGCTGCTAATAATCTGTCTTCGATTTGTCCAGCATATTCAGCAGATTTCTCAGTTAAGAAAGCTTCTTCTTTCTGAGTTTCAGCCATGATAGCGTCTAATTCAGATTTTTTATGTTTTAAATGAGAGCTTTTAGCATCAAGTTTTTCTTTTAAATTAGAAATAACTTCTTTTTTGTGCTCGATAGAAGCTTTCATTTCTTTGATTTGCTTTTCAGCCAATTGAATTTCTAATTCTTGAAATTCAACTTCTTTTGTCAAAGAATTAAATTCTCTGTTGTTACGTACTGATTCTTGTTGTTTTGTGTACTTTTTGATAACCTCCTTATGCTCCTCAATAGCAATTTTCTTTGCTTTGATTTGCTCCTCAATCACTTCAAGTTCACCTTTCAGTTTCTCTGAACGAGTGCTCAAACCTGCAACTTCATCTTCTAAATCTTCAACCTCTAAAGGAAGTTCTCCTCTAACGTTTCTGATTTCGTCAATTCTAGAGTCAATAAGCTGTAAATCGTATATTGCTCTTAACTTGTCCTCAACACTTAATTCTTTCGTATTCGTCATATTCTTATAAGTACTTAACTGGATTTGTATTTTCTTCCGATAAAATGATTGCAAAATTAAGAATTTTTTTTCGAAGATAATCAACAATATAATTTTTTGTATAGCGTTCACTCTCAAAATGACCAATATCTGCCAAAACTAACTTGTTTTCAGCCTCATAAAACTGATGATACTTCAAATCGGCAGTCAAAAAAGCATCGGCTCCAGCCTGAATAGCATTTTTTATGGCAAAACTTCCAGATCCTCCCAAAACGGCAACTTTCTTGATTTTCTTTCCTAAAAAAGCAGAATGGCGAATTCCGTCGGCAATCATTTTTTCTTTTACAGAAATAAAGAAATCTTTTTCATCCATTTGAGTTTCCAGTTCGCCAATCATTCCTAAACCAATATTTTGGTGCGAGTTTTTTAAATCGTAAATCTCATAAGCGACTTCTTCATAAATATGATTAGCAAAAAGTGCTTTTAAAATTCTAGATTGTAAGTGTTTTTCAAAAACCACTTCAATTTTGATTTCTTCGCCTGTATGCAGTTTTCCTTTTTCTCCAATTACAGGATTACTGTCTTCATTTCCTTGAAAAGTAAAAAATCCCTGCGAGTTGAAACTGCAATTGTCATAGTTTCCAATTGTTCCCGCGCCAGCTTCGAACATAGCATTTCGAACTTTATCAGCATTATCAGGAACAGTAAAAGTGACTAATTTTTGAATGAAATTTTGTTTCGGGATCAAAACTTTGGTATTTGTCAAGCCTAATGCGTCGCAGAAAATTTTGTTTACGCCTTGCGAATGATTGTCAAGTGCGGTATGAACAGCATAAATCGCAATGTCATTTTTAATTGCTTTTAAGATCGCGCGTTCCACATAATTTTTACCCGTGATTTTTTTAATTCCAGAGAATAATATCGGGTGAAAGCAAATAACGAGATTGCAGTTTTTAGAAACAGCTTCGTCAATTACACTTTCTAAGGCATCGTGACAAACTAAAACTCCAGTAGATTCCGTTTCGGCATCTCCGACTAAAAGTCCGACATTGTCAAAATCTTCGGCGTAAGCCAAAGGAGCCATTTCTTCGAGAACCGATATAATATTTTTGATTTTCATTTTTTTTGTTTTGTTTCAAGTTTTAGGTTTCATGTTTTTCATTACTGCCTGAAACCTTAAACAAAATAACGAAAAAAATTATACTTTCGTAGAATGAACTTACTTCGAAAATTACTTTTCCCTTTCGCCATTTTATACGGATTCATTACTTCAATCCGTAATTTTCTTTTTGATAAAGGCGTTTTAAAATCGACATCATTTGATCTTCCGGTTATTGCAGTTGGTAATCTTAGTGTGGGCGGAACTGGAAAAACACCTCAAATCGAATATTTAATTCGTTTATTGTCTGATAAATATAAAGTTGCGACTTTAAGCCGTGGCTACAAAAGAAAGTCTGAAGGTTTTGTTTTGGCTGATGAAAATTCGAATGCCGAAATTCTTGGAGACGAACCATTTCAGTTTTATCAAAAATTTCCAAATGTGATGGTAGCGGTTGATGCCAATCGTACAAACGGAATTCAGCAATTGCTTTCGCAAAATGAAAAACCTGAAATTGTTTTGCTTGATGATGCGTATCAGCACCGAAAAGTAAAAGCAGGTTTTTACATTTTACTGACTTCTTACGGTGATTTGTATGCAGATGATTTTATGCTTCCAACAGGAAATTTGCGAGAAAGTAGGAGCGGAGCAGAAAGAGCAAGCATTGTTGTTGTTACCAAATGCCCTAAAATTTTAACCGAAGAAGAACAAGTTAAAATTAAATCGAAACTGAAGTTAAAATCGACACAGCAAGTCTTTTTTACTTTTATAGATTATGATTTGGTTATTTATGGTAAAAACGAAGAAATTGCGGTAAGCGAAATCAAATCGGAATCTAAATTGCTTTTGGCTGGAATTGCAAAACCAAAACCATTTTTTGATTACTTGAAAAATGAAAATGACGAATGTCTAACTTTTCCAGATCATCATCATTTTTCTGATTCAGATTTAGATACAATTCGAAATAAAGCAAACGGGCGAAAAATAATTACAACCGAAAAAGATTATGTGCGTTTAAAAGACTCAGAGTTGGTAGATCAACTGTATTATCTTCCAATAAAAAGTTCTTTCATCAACCATCAGCAAAATTTCGATGCTACGATTTTAGAGTATATAGAAATTTGCATCTAAAAAAAACTTAGAATCTTAGTAGCTTAGAATCTCAGAACCTTAGTTAATCAAAAAACTTAGCAATAGTTGTGTAGAAATCGTCTGGAACAAAAGGTTTTGTAATCACGTCGTCCATTCCGAAAGAAAGAAGCATATCTCGGTTTTCGTCAAGCGAAATAGCTGTTAAAGCAATAATTGGAGTCGCTTTGTCAAACTCGCGAATCAATTTAGTGGCAGTAGTTCCGTTGATCCCAGGAAGATGAACATCCATTAAAATCATATCGAAGCGTTTGACTTTTAAAAGTTCGACAGCATCTTCTCCATTGTCAACAATTTCGCAAGTAATGTTTTTGTTTTCCAACATTTTGCGAGTGATCATTTGATTGATTTTGTTGTCCTCAATCAATAAAATAGATTTGTTTTTCAATTGTTTGTCGTTATAAGGTTTTACTTCTTCGATTACTTCTAATGGTTCGTTGTTGATTTTGAAATTTAGTTTAAAGGTAAACGTAGAACCTTTGCCCACTTCACTTTTCAATTTTATTTCGCCTCCTAAAAGTTCAATTAATTTTTTTACAATGGTAAGTCCAAGGCCTGTTCCTCCGTATTTTCTATTTACTTCGATAGAACCTTGAGAAAAGCTTTCAAAAACAGACTGAAGCTTGTCTTCTGGAATTCCGATTCCAGTATCAACAATTTCGAAATAGATTATTGCATCTTCGCCTTCTTGCGAATACAATTTTGCAATAACATTTACATGTCCGTTTTGGGTAAACTTTAAGGCATTATTGATTAAATTAAGGATAATCTGAGATAATTTTGTGGGATCTCCGATCAAATTATCAGGAATTGCTTTATCTATTTCTAGGTTAAAGTAATTCTTGTTGGCGGTTGCCAATTCTTTTAATGAACTTTGGATATTAAAAAGCAATTCTTTTAAATTAAAGCTGATATTTTCAACTTCAACTTTAGTCGAATCAATTTTATTAATTTCTAAAATTTCATTGATAAAAGTGGTTAAATAATTTCCAGAGAATTTTAAAGACTCTAAGTACTTTAATTGTTTTTTCTTTGGTTTGTCTTCAAGAAGAATGTGGGTAATTCCGTTAATGGCATTCAACGGCGTCCGGAGTTCGTGACTTACTGTCGATAAAAATTCAGATCTCGCTTTTGAAGCTTTTTCTGCTTTATTTTTAGCTAAAATCAACTCTTTATTTTTTTCGCGAAGCAATAAATTATTCTGATTTCTAATGATATTGTTTTTGTACAAAGCCAAACTCAAAAGAGATAAAATCGAAATCAAAGCAATTGCCAAAATACTAACCAACTTAGAATAGCGATAGGTTTTGAGTTGAAATTTTTCTTCGCTTTCTTTTTTAATCGAATTATTTAAAGATTGATTTTTTTTGAATTTTGCGAATTCATCCAAATCAATTTTAGCATTTTTTAATTTTAAAATATAATTTTCCAGCTGATAATGTTCCTCTAAATAAGAATACGCCAGATCATAATTTTTATTTTGTCTGTAGTATTGGCTTATTGCTAAGACGATTTTGGATTTCTTCGGAAAGTCATTAATTTTATCGTTGTATTCTAATGCTTTGTCAAAATATATAATAGCCGAATCATTTCTTCTGAGCTGTGTTTCTATTAGCCCAAGCTGATAATACGCGTCTACTTTTGTTTTTATAAGAACGTTATTGTCTGGTTTTTTTGTAATTGCTTTAAAAGTTTTTACCGCCGATTTGAAATCATTATTGGTTTTAAACGCCAAAGCTTTTTGATAAGCTAATACTTCTGCATTATCATTGATATTCAGTTCTTTTAGTAAATCTTTGGCTTTTGTGTAATAAACAGTAGCAGTTTTGTAATCGCCTTTTGCCGTATTGGTTACGCCAATATAATGCAAGGCCAAGAGTTTTGTACAGCTTGGTTTAAGGGTGTCAAATAAAGAAACTGTCTTGTGGAAGTTTTTTAAGGCGTCTTCAAACTTTTTCTGGTTATAATAAATTTTACCGAGCTTAAAAGTTTGATTGGCCAGACTCTCTTTTTTGCCATTGCCTTCGCAAAAAACAATCGATTTTTCGGTGTAATAAACCGCCTGATTGTACTTTTTATTGTTAAGGTTAGAATTGGCCAGCTTGTTATAATAGGTCACGCTATCCGTATTCTTTTTAGATTGAGAATACAAAAACGAGTTAAAAAAACAAACAACAATAAAAAGATAGTATTTCATGTATGGCAATGCTATTACAATGAATCTTATTTTTTTCTTATCAGTAAAATTAAATCGATTAACCTAGATGAATAGCCAATTTCGTTATCGTACCAGCCTACAACTTTTACCATTTTATCGATAACTGAAGTTAGCTGAGCATCAAATAAACAAGAATGTGTGTTGCCAATTACATCAACCGATACAATCGGATCTTCGGTATAATCTAATATTCCTTTTAAATTTGTTTTTGAGGCTTGTTCGAATGCTTTATTTATTTCTTCAATGCTAACAGCACGTTTTACATTGAAGGTTATGTCTGTTAATGAACCGTCTGGAACTGGGACTCTAATACCACAGCCACCCATTTTATTGTGCAATTTAGGAAAAATTTTCGTTAATGCCTTAGCTGCACCTGTAGTTGTTGGAACAATTGATTGGCTGGCACCTCTCGCACGGCGTAAATCCTTATGTGGCTGGTCATGAAGACTTTGGTCGGTTGTGAAAGAATGTATAGTTGTAATATACGCTTGCTCGATTCCGCACAATTCTTCGATAATTTTAATCATCGGAGCAGCGTTATTTGTCGTGCAGCTTGCATTAGAAACTATATCTTCATTTCCATCCAAAATATGTTCGTTTACACCAAGAACAACCGTTTTTATGGTGTCAACTTCTGAAGGAGCCGAAAGAATTACCTTTTTTGCTCCAGCTTCAAGATGTGCATTTAATTCTTCATGCGTTTTGTACTTGCCTGTCGATTCGATTACAATATCAATCGAATGCGATTTCCAATCTATGTTTGAAATATTTTTTTCGTGAAAAAAGAAAAAATGCCTTCCGTCTACAATAATACTATTTTCGTCATGACTTACTTGAGCAGGCAAAACTCCATGAATACTGTCATATTTTATTAAATGTGACATGGTTTTATTGTCTGCAATGTCATTTATAGCAACAACTTCGATTTCAGGGTGATTTAAAAGCAATCGGAATAAATTTCTTCCAATTCTTCCAAATCCATTAATGGCAATTCTTGTTTTCAATGTTTTGTTTATTCGTTTAACTGTTTAATGTTTAATCGGTTTTACAATTAAACGATTAAACGATTAAACTTTTTTATAAAATATGTTTTTGTGCTTTATAAGAAGAACGAACAAGAGGTCCGCTTTCTACGTGTCTGAAACCTAACTCAAGACCAAATTGTTCATATCTGGCAAATTGTTCAGGCGTAATAAATTCTTTTACAGGAAGGTGTTTTTTACTTGGCTGTAAATATTGTCCAATAGTAACTACATCAACATTTGCATTTCTCAAATCGGTCATCGTTTGGAAAACTTCTTCTTCAGTTTCTCCAAGACCAAGCATAATTCCAGATTTGGTTCTGTTAATTCCTTTTTCTTTTAAATAACGAAGTACTTCTAAACTTCTGTCATATTTAGCTTGAATACGAACTTCGCGAGTTAAACGGCGTACTGTTTCCATGTTATGAGAAACAACTTCAGGATTTGCTTCTACTATACGATCAAGGTTTCTTTCGATTCCTTGAAAATCTGGGATCAAAGTTTCAAGAGTAGTTTGAGGATTCATTCTTCTGATAGCTCTCACGGTTTCCATCCAAATAATAGAACCACCGTCTTTAATATCGTCTCTGTCAACGCTAGTGATTACAGCATGTTTGATATTCATGATTTTGATCGAACGAGCCACTTTTTCAGGTTCATCCCAATCTACAGTTTCTGGTCTTCCGGTTTTTACACCACAGAAACCGCAAGAACGAGTACAAACATTTCCTAAAATCATAAAAGTAGCTGTTCCTTCACCCCAGCATTCTCCCATATTTGGGCAGCTTCCAGAAGTACAGATTGTATTTAAACTATATTTATCAACTAAACCTCTAAGTTCAGTATATTTTTGTCCGATAGGTAATTTTACTTTTAACCACTTTGGTTTTGTGGCAGGTACATTTTCAATGACTGTTTCCATATATCAAAATTCAAAGTACAAAGATACGGAATGTAGTTCATTTAGAGGCGTTAATTTGCTTTTCGTTTAGTTTGCCTTTTTGCTGTTATTTGTGATAATTAAGTTCAAGTGTTAATACTTTAATTTTTGAAAGGGCTTTTGCAATGCCTTTTTATTTCTTGCTTAAGATTTTCGTAATAAACTTCATTTTTTTTAAAATTTTATTCCGTCTTATTCTGTTACAAATTTGACTTAATCGACCACTTCTAAAATTCAGCCTATAGTAATTTTACTGTTAATTTAATTATTTAAAAATGAAAAAGAGATTTATAACATTAGGGGTTTTACTGACGGCTTTTAGTTTTACTGAAATGAATGCGCAAATATTGTCAGACAAATCTATGGGAGCAGTGAGCAAAGGTATTTCAGGATTTACTTTTAGTGATGCTGATGCAGTTGCTTTAGCTAAACAGTCAATAGAAGAATTAGACGCAAATAACCCTGTTGCTAAACCAACGGATGGATATGCAATTCGTTTGAATCGTGTATTTGCTAAACACGCTTCAAGCGAAGGAGTTACATTGAATTATAAAGTTTACTTAGTAAAAGATATTAATGCTTTTGCTTGTGCTGATGGAAGTGTTCGTGTATTCGCGGGATTGATGGATGTAATGGATGACAATCAGTTGCTTGCTGTGATTGGACATGAAATTGGACATGTTGTAAATCATGACACCAGAGATGCAATAAAAGCAGCTTATAAAAAAGAAGCTTTGTTGGATGCGGCATCATCGCAATCAGGAAAAATTGAGACTCTTACAAGTTCTCAATTAGGAAAATTAGGAAGTGCTATGATCGACAGCAAACACAGTAGAAAACAAGAATCTGAAGCAGACTCGTTTTCTTATGATTTTATGAAAAAAAATGGCTATGATGTCAATGCTGTAGAGTCGGCTTTCAGAATTCTTCAGCAGTTAAGTGAAGGAACTGAGTCTTCTTTTATGACTAAAATGGTGAGTTCACATCCGGATTCTGGAAAAAGAGCAGACGATGCGAAGAAAAAAGCAACAAAAGATGGTTTGTATAATGCTTATGTACAACAGAAAATAGACAATACTGCGCCAGTTAAAGCAAAAACAGTCGCGAAAAAGACAACAGCAAAAAAGAAATAATTTTTGCATAAAAATTAAAACCGGCAAGTTCTTCAGAATTTGCCGGTTTTTTTGTTCGGGCGTTGTGCGAATAATAGCTCATAGATCATTATTACTCGTTTTAAATTTATATCTTTATTTGTTGAAAAAACAATCTTTGTGTAAAATAATAAAGCATTTTGTTGTGCTAAATTTGTTGTCAAATTGTAATAAATAAAAACATGAAAAAGAAATTACTAGTTTTTGGAGTTTTATTTGCCACATTAGGTTTTACTAAAATGAATGCGCAAATAAATTTAGGAGATAAAGCCATTGGAGCACTTCAAAAAGGTGTCACAAGTTTTACTTTAAGTAACGCTGATGCTGCAGCTTTGTCAAAAGAAGCAGTACGTAAATTAGATTCAGCTAATGAAATAGCAGGACCAACTGATGGTTACGCTTTGAGATTAAACAGAGTTTTTGGAAAACATACTTCTGGCGAAGGTTTTACATTAAATTATAAAGTTTATAAATTAAAAGAGGTAAATGCATTTGCAACAGCTGATGGAAGCGTACGTGTATATTCTGGTTTGATGGATATTATGGATGACAATGAGTTATTAGCGGTTATTGGTCACGAAATTGGTCACGTAGCAAATAATGATTCGAGAGATGCAATGCGCGCAGCATATCAAAAAGAAGCTCTAATGGATGGCGCATCTTCGCAATCGGCAAAGATTTCGGCTGTTACAGATAGTCAGTTAGGGAAAATTGGAAGTGCTATTATTGATAGTAAATATAGCCGTAAGCAAGAAACAGAAGCGGATTTGTTTTCGTATGATTTCTTGAAAAAAAATGGTTACAATGTTAATGCTGAAGAATCTGCATTTAGAATTTTAGCAAAAATGAGTGAAGGTGCTGAAGCTTCATTTATTGATCAGATGATGAGTTCGCATCCTGATTCTAAAAAGAGAGCAGATGATGCTAAGAAGAGAGCTGAAAAAGATGGTTTGTACAAACCTTATGTACAACAGAAAATTGTAAACACAGCTCCTGTGACTACAACTAAAAAGGCAACTACAACTACAAAGAAAACAACTGCAAAAAAGAAATAAAAGTTGTTTCTAATAAATAATAAACCCCGACATTTTTTTATTGTCGGGGTTGTTTTTTTATCCTAATACATGAAAAGCAAGAATTTTTTGCACTTCATAAACATTAACCGATTTATTGAATTGTTTTACAATGCTTGGCTGCTGTTCGCTTGAAATCCAGATTTTTAATTCGGCATCAAGATCAAAAGTTCCTGCAGTTTCTACACTGAATCTTGTGATATTTTTGTAAGCAATAGATTTGTATTCTGTTTTGCTTCCTGTGATTCCTTGAACATCAACTAAGATTAATCTTTTGTTGGTAAAAATGAAAGTATCGCGAATAAGTTTAAAACCCATTTCAATTTCCTCATTTGCTGTCAAAAGCTGTCCGTACTTCTTAATTAAATCTTCTTGACTTACAGAACCTGCATTGCCAAGAATAGCTGAAAATATTCCCATTATTTTATTTTTAATTAGTTAGAATGAATTCCATTTTGGAGTAGTAAATGTAGTGGATTTTTAAATGAATATAAATAAAAAAGCAGAACCTAAGTTCTGCTTTTTACTTTTCAAAATATTTATATTATTCGACTTCTGTTTTTATTGTTATTGGAAGATTGTATGCAGTTCGAACTGCTTGCCCGTTAAGAATCCCTGGAGTCCATTTTGTTTTTAATGATTTTAAAACTCTAATGGCTTCTTTGCCCATTCCGTAACCTGGATCATTTTTTACCATAATGTCTGTAAGCGATCCATCTTTTTCAACTACAAAAGATACATACACTCTTAGTGTTTTTTCTGCATCAAGTTCTGGTCTGCGGAAATTGTTCCCAACATATTTGTAAAACTGTCCGATTCCGCCTGGGTATTCTGGTTGTTTATCCAAAATTGCAGAAGAAACAGGTCCTTCAATTTTAGGAGTTACAGAAGCAACATCTCCATCTCCTCCTCCCCCCGTTGTAGGTATCGGATTAACTGCAGTTCCATTTCCATTTGCATTGTCTACCACTGGCGTATTTTCCGTGTTTGTAGCAATTTTATCAACTGCTTCTTCTGGTTTTGCTACCACAGGATTTGTCAATTGAATTGCCTCTGTTTGACTTGCAGCACTTTGCTCAACTACTGGCGCAGGTGGAGCTGGTGGTGGCGGCACAACAATCGGGTCAACGTGTACAATCGTTGGCTCGTAAATTTGAGGTTCTGGCTCAACTTCAACTGGTGAATTCCTAAATTTGCTAATAAGTACCGGTGCACTTCCTAAAGCCGTTATTAACAATAAACCCATAAAGAGAGCTGTAACAGAGTTTTTGGAGTTCTCCTGGCGTAACTGATACGCGCCGTATTCTTTGTTTTTGTTCTCGAAAACAAGATCGGTCCACTTGTTTTCATAAATGCTTAATTTAGACATAATTTTTGGGTTTTAAGGTTAAGTAACTTTAAATCATACGCAGAAAGGTTTAGGTTTGAGCTAACAACGTGAAAGTTGTAGTTTTAGTGTTATGGAAATATATTTATTTTAAGAATAAAAGTAGTAATTATTTATCCTTTGTTTAAAGATAGTAAATTATCTGTTACGTTCAATGATTTCTGCTAATAATTTTTTAGCGCGCAAAAGTTTTACTTTAACACTGCTTAAAGGTTCATCTATCTTAACGGCAATTTCCTGATAAGACATTTCTTGAAAATAACGAAGCTGAATTACTTCTTGATAGTGTGGTTTAAGTTCTTTGATGCATAAGAGCAGACGAGAGAGGTTCTGTTCTTTAATTAAAGCATCTTCTGCAGAGGGAGTAGGGTCGGCGATGTTGTATGCCTGCTGGTCTTCGTTGTCTGTGATTTCTATAAAGAGATTGGTTTTCTTTTTTCGAAGTAAATCAATATAGACGTTTTTTGCAATTGCTATAAGCCAGGTGTTAAATTGAAACTCTGGATTATAAGAAGCTATTTTGTCAAAAGCTTTAGAGAAGGTTTCTATGGTAATATCTTCTGCGGTGGTTTCATTTTCGGTTCGTTTAAGCATAAACGAATACACCTCATTCCAATAATGATCTAATAAAAAAGTAAAGGCGATCTGATCGCCTTTTTTTGCTTTTTCTATTTTAGAATTTATTTCCAATATACCGGTTTTGAAAAGATATTAGTTATAAAGATATTAATTTGCGTTAATATAAGCGCTATCTCAACAACTGGAAACCAAATTTTAATATCTTTTTCTTTTAATTTTCCTGCTGAAAATCCAATTACTGTCCAAACAACAGTATAGCGTGTTGCTAAAATTGCTAATACGGCAATCCATTGAAATTGAAATGCTAATAGTATGATAACTGATATAAAGAAAAATAATTGTGAAAGGAAAAATAATCCTAACTGCATTTTATCAAAAAACTTATAATGTTCTGCAGTCGAAATATGTCTTCTTTTCTGAGTAAACCATTCCTTATAACTTGTCTTAGGTTTTGAATACGTAAAACTATCAGGTGAATAAGAGATAGTAGTATTTTCTTTATTTGCAGCTTGATTGATAAACAAATCGTCATCACCAGAGCGAATTTGAATGTGGTCAATAAAACCATTCACATTAAAAAACTCTTCTTTTTTATAAGCAAGATTTCTGCCGACTCCCATATAAGGAAGACCCATTTTTGCCCATGAAAAATATTGAATTGCTGTTAGAACAGTTTCAAAGCGGATGATTTTGTTTAGAAATGAACGTTCTACTTTCTCATAACCTCCATAGCCCAAAACAATAGTTTTGTTTGTGCTAAAATGCGAAGTCATAGAAGTAATCCAGTCTTTAGAACTTGGAAAACAATCTGCATCTGTAAACAATAAATAATCTTTTTTTGCCGCTTTTATTCCAAGCGTTAAAGCGTATTTTTTATTCCCCCAAAAAGCCTCGTTGTTCTCTACTTTTACCAAACGGATATTAGAGAATTGTTTTTCAAATTCTTCAAAAACTTCAAGAGTTTCATCGCTAGATGCGTCGTCAATTAAGACAATTTCAAAATCTGGATAATCTTGTTGCGCCAAAAGAGGAACGTATTTCTTTACATTCTCTTCTTCGTTTTTAGCACATACAATTACAGAAACTGGAAGGTTTTTAGGTTTCACATGCTGTGGTTTGGCAAAAGCAAATTTTCCAAAAAAACCTAAATAATAAAATAATTGAACTACGACAATAGCAATAAAAAAGTAAAATATGTATATAAGCATCTGATTTATTTGGTTCTATTAATTTTCACGTTCTGCGACTGCAAATGTAATTATGAATTCGTTAAATTCAATAGCCAAAGCCGATTTACTTTCGGCATTTTGACATTTCTTTTGCAACAGCAATAGACTGAGGGTTTTCGGTTTTTTCCAATTCCGAAATTATATTTTTATAATTGTGATCGTCTCGATTTTGTGATAGCTTTTTCGTAGCTTGAATTTCCTCAATTTCAATCTCAAAGCCAAAGATTCCTCGAGCTTCGCGCATTGTTTTTTCAGATAAATCTTCAACGCGAACTGGGTTCTTAGAATTCATTTCGTATTTATCAACCAGTTTCTTTAATTGATCTACTGAAGTTTCGTAATCTACAATCTTGATTTTTCCGTAAACGTGCACAGATATGTAGTTCCAAGTCGGAACATTTTCATGATCGTACCAAGAAGAAGAAATGTAACTGTGAGGCCCAGTAAAAACAGCCAAAACTTGATCATTTTCCTTAAAACCTTCTGCTTGCGGATTCAGTTTTGAAATATGCCCTTGTAGAATTTCTTTTCCTTCAGAATTCAATTCCAATTCTATCGGAATATGAGTTGCTGTCAGCTTTCCGTTAGTTTGATTAATCAGGATTCCAAAACTGTTTTCTTTCAAAAAAGCTCTGATCTCTTCCTGATTTTCGTTTTTGTATAAATCGGGTGTATACATTTTTTCTTTTTTAGGTTCAAAGGAACAAAGGAGCAAAGGTTCTAGGGCTGAAATTATCTAATTATCTTAATTTAAATTACATTCACTTCCGCTTCAATATGAATGCCGAAAGTTTCAAAAACAGTTTTCTGAACTTCTTTAGAAACTGCTAAAATTTCCTGTCCAGTTGCGTTTCCATAATTTACTAAAACCAAAGCTTGATTTTTATGAACTCCTGCATCTCCAAAACGCTTTCCTTTAAAACCTGCTTGTTCAATCAGCCAGCCCGCAGGAACTTTTACTTCGGTTTCAGAAACTTCGTAAAATTTCATTTCTGGGAATTTTTGGTGGATTTTTTCAAAATCAGATTTCAATAAAATCGGATTTTTGAAGAAACTTCCGCTGTTTCCTAATTCTTTCGGATCTGGCAATTTGCTTTGTCTAATCGCAATTACAGCATTACTAACGTCTTTTAAGTTTGGTTCTGTAATATTGTTCTTAGCCAATTCAGCCAAAATATCTCCGTAAGAAGTATTGATTTTATGATTGCGTTTGGTCAGTTTGAAAATAACCGAAGTGATAATATATTGGTCTTTTACTTCATGTTTGAAAATGCTTTCGCGGTAGCCAAAATTGCATTCAGCATTATCGAAAGTTTTCATTTCCTGAGTTGCAATATTCATGGCTTCGCAAGAAACAAAAGTGTCTTTAATTTCGGTTCCGTACGCACCAATATTCTGAACTGGAGTTGTACCAACATTTCCAGGAATAAGCGACATGTTTTCTAAACCTCCAAAATTATTGTCGATTGTCCAAAGAACGAAATCGTGCCAAGTTTCGCCAGCCTGACTTTCAACCCAAACAAAATCATCGTCTTCTTTTGTTATTTTTTTTCCTTTTAAATCAATATGAATAACCAAAGCGTCAATGTCTTTCGTTAAAAGCATATTGCTTCCACCTCCTAAAATGAATTTTTTCTCATTTTTGTTTTCCTCTAAAACCGTTTTTAATTCAGCAATAGAATGAATTGCAACGAATTGTTTAGCACTGGCTTCAATGCCGAAAGTATTGTATTTTTTTAATGAAAAATTGGATTGGATTTCCATAAATAAAAGGCTTTTTAAGTTCCGAAACTTCGGAAAAATTCTGAGATCAAAAGTAACGATTATAATTTATTTGAGTAGATTTTCTATAAAAAGACTTTTTTCGAAATTTTACTTTATGGCTTCAATAAATTGCTGCATTTCTTTCATTGTTCCAATCGTAATTCTGGTCCATTTTCCGTTTTCTTCGTAGATTTTAGTTCCTTGTATATTATGATTTTCCAATTGTTTAAAATAATCTTTTTTGTAATTATCCAATGAGAAATAAACAAAATTGGCGTGAGATGGAATACAGGTTAAATTGAGTTTTGTAAGCTGTTCTATTGTATATTTTTTAACTTCTTCGTTTGACGAATGAACTTGCTCAATAAATTTTTCGTCTTTTAAAGAAGTGATAGCAGCAACTGCAGACACTACACTAATAGATAAATTAGGAGAAGATTTTAACGCGCTGATTTCTTCTATCGTTGAAGCAGTAGCAACGGCATAACCAATGCGTGCACCAGCTAAACCGTACATTTTTGAAAAGGTTTTAGTAATGATCAAGTTTTTGTTTTCCAATACAAGGTTGCTTAATGATTCTTCTTTTGTGAAATCAAGATACGCTTCGTCAACAAAAACAATGGCTTTTTTTGAAGCTTCTTTTACAAAAGAAACCAATTGCTCTCTTTCGCAAATTGTTCCAGTCGGATTATTAGGATTGCAGATGTAAACCATTTTGGTATCTGTATCAATTGCTTTTAACATTCCGGCTAAATCATGTTTTTTGTCTGAAGTTAAAGGAACTGTGATTTTTTTAATTCCTAATTTATCAGAAGGAAATGTCCAATAATTAAAAGTGGTTTCGGCTAATACAAAATTGCCTTTTTGAAGTGCGGTATATTGAAGAACTAAATCCAAAATTTCAGTTGAACCCGCGCCAAGAAGAATATTATTGTTTGAAACATTATTCTTTTTAGCAATAAGAGAAATTAATTCGTCTGAAAGATCCCAGCCATATCGATTGCTAGTATTGATGCTTTTCTGCATAGCGGCACGCGCTAAAGGAGAAGGTCCGTATGGATTTTCATTTGAACGCAATAAAATAGGCGATTTTTCTACATCTGGAAAAATATCATTTTCAGTTGAAGTATTTGCAAATGCTTCAAATTGACAAAAGCCTAATCCTACTGCGCCTAAACTTACTTGTTTTAACCAATTTCTTCTATTATTCATATTTCTTTAAGATTAAATTAGAGAATCTAAATAAGCAATATGTCGATAGGGTGTGTGAAAAGTTACATTTCGATCCTTATACAGAAAAATAAGTTTAAGAAAAAAGAGTTTTGATGGTTAATTATTTCTGGTATTCAACAACTCATGATATTTCTCCGAAATGACCTTCATATTAATATCATAATTAGCATTTTCCTCCACAAATTTTCTATTTCGAGTAATCGCTTCATTTCGCAATTCAGGATTTTCAAAAGACCAGATCAATTCTTCTGCAAGCATTTCAATATCATCAATTGTAATTAACTGTCCGTTTTCGCGATGCGTAATCCAACTTTGATTTCCGGGAATATCAGAAACTATGGGGAAACAATTGGAGGCCATTGCTTCAAATAAAGAAGCAGAAACGCCTTCAGTAATTGGCATGCTGATATAAATATTCGATTGTTGCAGTAATTTTGGAAGTTCTGTATTAGGGATTCTTCCTGTAAAAATCACTTTGTTTTCGATTTGAAGTTCTTTGGTTAAATCTTTCAGAAATTGCAATCTTGTTCCGTCGCCAACAATGGTTAGCGAAAAATCAATTCCTTTTTGATTTAAAATTCCGAAAGCTTTTAAAATAGAATCGTGACGATATTCTGGTTGAAGCGAACGCGTTACAATCGCTTCAATTTTGTTCGAATTATTTGTTGAAGGAGTAAAAAGCGATAAGTCAATTCCTTTTGGAAGAACCAAAACTTTGTTCATATCAACACCAGTTGCTTTCATGTGAATTGCCATTACTGGTCCCCAAGCATGAATTAAATGTGCTTTTTTAAAAGCATATTTCTGAATGAATTTTTTATAAGGATATAAAGCAGATTCTTCAGGCCATAAATCGGTTCGGCCTTGTTGTGCGACTGCAATGGTTTTAGAACCAGATAATGCCGCAAGAAAACCGTAACTGGTTGTTCTTTCTGCGATAACCATGTCTGGTTTTTCTTTTTTAATGATTTTTCGAATAGAAATAGGAGAGAAGAAATACTCTAAAATACGTTTGAATCTATGATTGTTTGAGGTTTGAAGTTCCCAAGTGATAATTTCAAAATCGCCAAATTCCTTTAGACCTTTCATCCAAGTTATGGCATCAGCGCGATAAGATTCACCAAGAAAAAGTATTTTCCTTTTCATTATAAAAGTTTTTCGCTGCGAATTCACGAATTAATTTTGAATAATTCGTGAATTCATGGCGATTTTTTTTTATCTCTAAAATTCTTCCGTGTCCAAAGCCCGGTTGATGAATTCGTTTAATGGTTTTAAAGCAATCAATTTTTGGCTCATTTTCTTTACGAAATCTTTCTCTAAAACTTCAGAAACATTGTAAACTTGAGTTGCCGTGAAGCTTTTCAATTTTAAAAATTCAATCGCTGGATGATCTTTTTCGTAACCGCGAGGCATGCTTTTTAGCGAATTGTTTTCGTTTATGTCTAAACTTCCAAACTCTTTTTTGAAGTTTTTATCGTTTAAAATTTCCTGTAAATCTTCATAGAAAAAAGCAATTTCTTTACGGACTTTCTTTAAATCTTCCGCTTCAGGCGAATAAAATCCGCCGGCGATAAAACTTGCACCTTTTTCGATATGAACATAATAACCTGAACGATTTGCGCCCTTTGCTCCAGCCGACATCCAAACTCCCAAATGCGCTTTGTATGGAGATTTGTCTTTAGAAAAACGAATATCACGATTGATTCTGAAAGTACAGTTTTTAACTTCCAATAATTCCAATGAAGGATCAAGCGGTTTCATTGCATCCAAAAAATCACTTACCAATTGATGGTAGTCTTTCTTGAAAACTTCGTATCTCTTTTTATTTTCTTGAAACCATTCGCGGTTATTGTTTTTTCTTAAATCGTCTAAAAATTGCAATGATTCTTTCGCTAACATATTCTTTTTTATTGCAGTTGTTTTTAATGTTTATTGTGGGAGACTGATTTTTGGTCTGCCACGAATTACACGAATTTACACTAATTTTTTAATTACTGATCGTTCAACTTTGACAAAGTTTTAAACTTTGTCAAAGTTAAAAGTTAAATATAAATTAGTGTAAATTAGTGTAAATTCGTGTAATTCGTGGCAAAAAAAATCAATCACAAATTGAATATTTTGTAAGTCTGATGCGTCGATTTTACAATCGCTTCGGTTCTTTCTGGGTGCGTATCAGAAATAAAAAGTTGTCCAAAAGTTTCGCTGTTCACCATTTCTATAATTTTGGCAACACGCGTTTCGTCTAGTTTATCAAAGATATCATCAAACAAAAGAATTGGTTTTACACCACTTTGTTTTTTCAGGAATTCAAATTGGGCCAATTTTAAAGCAATCAGAAAAGATTTTTGCTGTCCTTGCGATCCGAATTTTTTTATCGGATGCGAATCAATTTCAAAAGACAAATCATCTTTATGAGTTCCAACTGAGGTATAATGTAAAGCTCGATCTTTATTAATGTTTTCTTGTAAAAGAGTCAAAAGGTCTTTTTCGAATAAATGACTTTCGTAAACCAATTGCACGCTTTCTTCAGATCCCGTGATTGCCTGATGATGCGTATTAAATATAGGTATAAACTGTTCTAAGAAATCTTTTCGTTTTTCAAAAATTGATTTTCCGTACGCTTGCAACTGCTCATTATATATAGATAAGGTATCGTTGTCAAAAACATGATTCAGCGCAAAATATTTTAAAAGTGCATTTCGCTGCGTAATTACCTTTTGATATTGTATTAGTTCGTGCAGATAAGTTGAGTCTAGCTGCGAAATCACACTATCCATAAATTTACGGCGCGTTTCACTTCCTTCAATAATCAAATCGCGATCGGCTGGCGAAATAATTACAAGTGGAATAAACCCAATATGATCTGAGAATTTATCGTAAGGCTTGCCGTTTCGCTTTAAAACCTTTTTTTGTCCTTTTTTCAAACTGCAGACAATCTGCTCGGTTCTCTCATTTTTTTCGAGTTCGGCATCAATCACAAAAAACTCTTCGCCATGTTTGATATTTTGCACAGCAAGCGGATTAAAATAGCTTTTTCCGTAAGCCAAATGGTAAATAGCATCGAGCACATTGGTTTTTCCAATGCCGTTTTTACCCACAAAACAGTTGATTTTGATGTCGAAATCAAAACTTGCTTCAGAAAAGTTCTTGTAATTGAATAAAGAGATTTTGTTTAAATGCATTTTTTAGGGACTCCAGTGTAAAATTTACTGTTTTTAAGCAGTAAAAATTTGAGGTTGCAAATTACCGAAAATTATCGATATAATTGGCTTTGGAGCAATTCTCAGCCAATTTATTTTAGCGCTTTCGCGAAAGCGCAAATCACAAAACAAAATATTTCTTTTAAAATAGTGATAAAATTGAAATTTTTTACGTCATTTTCAATAAAAATTTTATTTTTGCCGTTCACTAAATAAATTTTAAATGGCAACTTACAATAAAAGAGGATATAAGACACCAAAAGAAAAGGAAGTAAAAGAGGTGGTTACTGAAGAGCAACAAGTAGTTATTGATGAGAAAGACAGTACAACTGCTGGAGTTTTCTCAAAATTAGACGAAACAGCTTCAAGAACTGAGGATTGGGTGGCTAAAAATCAAAAAATCATTATTGGTTTAGTTGCTGGTATTGCAGTTGCTACAATTGGATATTTGGCTTACCAAAAATTTATTGCAACTCCAAAACAAGAAGAGGCTGCAAGTGAAATGTTCGTTGCTCAACAAAACTTTGAAAAAGCTGTAAACGGTGTTTCTAGCGATTCATTATTCAAATTATCATTAAACGGTTCAGAAGGTAAATTCGGATTTATTAAAATCGCTGACGAATATTCTGGAACTGATGCTGGAAATTTAGCAAACTACTATGCTGGTATCGCTTATTTAAATACTGGTAAATTTGATGAGGCAATTAAATATTTAGGTGAATTCAAATCAGAAGATGTAATCTTAAGCGCTTTAGCTAAAGGTGCTACAGGAGATGCTTATTCTCAAAAAAATCAGCCAAAAGAAGCTTTAGATTTTTATGTAAAAGCTGCTGAATCTAACAAAAACGATTTTACAACGCCTCGTTTCTTATTAAAAGCAGGAAAAGCTGCTTTAGCTTTAGGACAAAAAGAAGATGCTTTGAAATATTTCAATGACATTAAAGATAATTACGACAGTACTCCAGAAGCAGCATCTGTTGATGCTTTGATCGGATTAGCGCAATAATTATACTATTTGAGTTCAGTTTTTAGATTTTAGATTCGTATTTTAGCAGTCTGAAATTAAAAAACAAAAATAGTACAGATGGCTACTGAAAATAAAAATCTATCAGAATACGATAAAAACACAATCCCAAACGCGAAAGACTTTCGGTTTGGGATTGTTGTTTCTGAATGGAATGATACTATAACAGAAGGACTTTATAATGGTGCTTTTGATGCTTTAGTTGATTGTGATGTTCCTGCTCAACAAATTATCCGTTGGAATGTTCCAGGAAGTTTTGAGCTAATCTACGGAGCAAAAAAAATGCTTCAAACACAAAATGTTGATGCGGTTATCGTAATTGGATGCGTAATTCAAGGAGAAACTAAACATTTTGATTTTGTTTGTGAAGGCGTTACACAAGGAATTAAAGACTTGAATGTTCAAACTGATGTTCCAGTTATTTTCTGTGTTTTAACAGATAATAATATGCAGCAATCAATTGACAGAAGTGGAGGAGTTCACGGAAACAAAGGAACTGAAGCGGCAATTGCTGCAATAAAAATGGCATACATTCGTCAGCAGGCTTCAATAGCTCACGTTTTTAATCAGCCATTATTAACTTCGGGAGCGCTTCAAATTGAAGATTCGCCAAAGAAAATAGAAAACGAATAAAACACATTTGTTTTAATAAAATTAAAACCTATACTGTGTAATAACGGTATAGGTTTTTTTATTTTTTTTATGATTATTCTTATTCTAAAAGACGATCAAAATTCATTAAATTTGTACTTCTTGGTTTATAAAAACCGAATCTAAACTTTAAAATTATTTTTGCTTAATGTCGAGTATTATTCAATTGCTTCCTGATCACGTTGCTAACCAAATTGCTGCTGGAGAAGTGGTTCAAAGACCAGCTTCAGTCGTAAAAGAGTTGTTAGAAAATGCTGTTGATGCCAAAGCAACTGATATCAAATTAATTATAAAAGATGCTGGTAAATCGCTAGTGCAGGTTATTGATAATGGTGTTGGAATGACCGTTACAGATGCTCGTTTGTGTTTTGCCCGCCATGCTACTTCTAAAATCCGTCAAGCTGAGGATTTGTTTTCACTTGGTACAAAAGGTTTTCGCGGAGAGGCTTTGGCTTCTATTGCGGCGATTGCGCACATGGAAATGAAAACGAAGCAAGATCAGGACGAGCTTGGAACGCATATTATAATTGAGGGAAGTAAATTTGTTTCGCAAGAAGTGGCTGTTTTGCCAAAAGGAACTTCATTTGCGGTTAAAAACTTATTTTTTAATATTCCTGCTCGCCGTAATTTCTTAAAGTCCGATACTGTTGAATTTCGCCATGTTATGGATGAATTTCAACGTGTGGCATTGGCGCATCCTAATATTCATTTTAGTTTTTATCACAACGGAAGTGAGATGTATAATCTTCCAGGCGCAGGATACCGCCAACGAATTGTTGGTATTATGTCAGGAAAAACAAATGAAAAGCTAGTTCCTGTAAATGAAGATACAGAAATTATCAATGTTCAAGGTTTTGTATGCAAACCTGAATTCGCTAAAAAAAATAGGGGAGAGCAGTTCTTTTTTGTAAACGATCGATTTATAAAAAGCAGTTTTTTGCATCACGCGGTAATGTCTGCGTATGACGGATTACTGAAAGATGGTTCTCAGCCAAGTTATTTCTTGTATCTGCAAGTTCCGCCAAATACAATTGATATTAATATCCATCCAACTAAAACTGAAATTAAATTTGACGATGAGCAAGCATTGTATGCTATTTTAAGAGCGTCTATCAAGCATAGTTTAGGACAATTTAATGTTGCTCCGGTTTTAGATTTTGATAGAGATGCAAATTTAGATACGCCATATCATTATAAAGATTTAGGTGCAGAAGTGCCAACAATTCAGGTAGATGGAACTTTTAATCCGTTTACAGATGACAAAACCAATCAGCATTATAGTAAAGCTGGTTCGGGATCGTCAGGATACAGTTCAGGTTCTTCTTTTTCATCTTCATCTGGTTCTTCATTTTCGGGATCATCTTATTCAGGTTATTCTAAAAGAGTAGAACCAATTGCAAGCTGGGAAAGTCTATATACTGGTTTAGATGTCGAAAATCCTGAAAGCATCGAAAGTTCTCCGTTTACATTCGAAAATGAAGAAGTGACTTCTTCTTTGTTTAATGATGAAGATGTAGAACAGGCTACTCAGAAGACATATCAAATTCATAAAAAATATATTGTTTCGCCAATAAAATCAGGAATGATTATTGTTGATCAACAGCGCGCGCATCAGCGAATTTTGTACGAACAATTTTTGCTAAATATGACGGTTAATCAAGCAGCGAGCCAACAGTTGCTTTTTCCTTTAGATTTATTTTATTCAGCATCTGAAATGGAATTAATCGAAGAATTAAAACCTTCGTTAGCAACAACAGGTTTTGTATTTGACGAAAGTAAAACCGATCATATTGTAATTTCTGGAATTCCAGTGAATATTACAGAAAGTGAAGTTCCGTTGGTGATTGAACAATTATTAAGCGACTTACAAGACGGAATTCCGGCGAACAGTTACAGTCAGAACGATACAATTGCCAAATCAATGGCGAAAAGTTTAGCGGTTAAAACAGGATCTTATTTAACCGAAAAAGAACAAGATAATTTAGTAAACGGATTGTTTGCTTGTAAAGATCCAAATATTTCACCTTTTCAAAAACCTACCTTCATCACGATGCGTGTTGAGGATATAGATAAAAAGTTTGCTGTATGATGAATATGACTCCAGTAGTTAAACAACTGCTAATTATTAATATTATCTTTTTTATTGGTTCCCAATTGGTGCCAGTTTCTTACGAATATTTGTCGTTGTTCTATCCAGAAAGCGAAAACTTTAGAGCTTGGCAAATTGTTACGCACATGTTCATGCATGCGCCATTGCCAAATTTTGCTCATATTTTATTCAATATGTTTGCATTATATAGCTTCGGTTCTGCTTTAGAGCACTTTTGGGGCGGAAAAAAGTTTTTGTTTTTCTATATCTCTTGTGGTTTAGGTGCAGCATTGCTTCATACAGGAGTAAATTATTTGCAATTGCAATCTTTTTTAAGCTCTGTTTCTGAATTGAATTTATCTAAATCAGAATTGCATCTGATTTTAAATGCAAATTATTCTTCTTTATTTGATGCAAGCGGAAAAATGATGCAGGGAGAAATTGCTACTATTTTAAATAAAGCACATTGTACGCAAGAACAATTTAATGCTCTTGCACAAGCTAGCGGTATAGTTCAATCGCCAGTTTTAGGGGCTTCTGGAGCAATTTATGGTTTGTTAACAGCTTTTGCATTTATGTTTCCAAACGCACAGCTTGGTTTGTTGTTTATTCCTGTTCCAATCAAAGCAAAATATTTTGTTCCTGGAATTTTAGCAATTGACTTATTTTTAGGTTTTAAAGGGAGTTCTTTATTTGGAAGCGGAGGAACTGGAATTGCGCATTTCGCACACATCGGTGGTGCAATTGCAGGTTTTTTAATGATGTTATACTGGAAAAAAAATCAGTTTAATAACAACCGTTGGAATTAATTTTTAACTTTAAAGTACAAATTCTAAAACAAAAGAGTTTCTATGAATATTTTAGACGATTTAAAATTACAATATAGATTAGGAGGTATTGCAATGCGTGTTATGTATTGGAATATAGGTTGTTTTATTGTATCGCTTATTTTCTTCTATCAATTTTCAATTGGTCTTTTTGATTTTCCAAATTGGTTGGCATTGTCGTCAGATCCGCAGGTATTCATGTTTAAACCTTGGACACTTTTAACGTATGCTTTCTTTCACGATGGATTTTTCCATCTGTTGTTTAATATGATGGTGCTTAATTTTGCCAGCTCTTTGTTTTTAACCTATTTTACTCAAAAGCAATATTTAGGATTGTACCTTTTAAGTGCGATTTTCGCTGGAATTATTTTTGCCTTAAGTTTTTATATTTTAGGAACAGCTGCTTCTATTGTTGGAGCATCGGCTGCTATAATGGCTATTTTGGTTGCTGCAACTACCTATTCCCCGTTAATGAATGTTCGTTTGTTCCTATTCGGAAATGTAAAGCTTTGGCATATTACGGCTGTTATTATAATTTTAGATTTGATGCAGTTCCGTCTCGGAAACATGGGCGGACATATTTCGCATCTAGCAGGTGCTTTCTTCGGATTTGCTTATATAAAACTGCTTCAAAACGGTACCGATTTGAGTACCATTGTTTCTAAAACTTTGGATTTCTTTGCAAATCTTTTTAGAAAATCTCCTACGACCCCATTTACAAAAGTTCATAAAAATTACAAAAAACCTACAGAAAAAACGACGTCAAGAATTGTTACAAAAGACAAAACGCAACAACAGATTGATGAGATTTTAGACAAAATCAGTCAGTCAGGATATGATTGTCTGACAAAAGAAGAAAAAGAGTTTTTATTTAAAGCTGGAAAATAAACTTGTAGGAGATTAAATATGAAGAACCTTTCTTGGTTTAATAAAATAATGTTCTTTTTGAACATAGTGCTAACTGTGCTTACATTTAGCGTCTATGTTTTACCTTTTTTAGCACCTAAAAGTTTCCCGCTTTTATCGGTGCTTACTTTGTTTATGCCTGCTTTTTTTGTGGCAAACGGCCTCTTTTTTGTCTATTGGGGAATTCAGTTTAAAAAACGCCTTATTTTGTCTGGTTTAGTTTTATTGACTGGAATTACATTTATCAGCAAGTTCTATAAGTTTTCTGCAAAAGAATATGTGAAAGACGAAAAAGATTTTTCTGTTATGAGTTATAATGTTCGTCTTTTTAATGTTTTTAAATGGCTGGATCGAGATGATATTCCGTCAAATATTAAGGCTTTTATCGACGAAAAAGATCCGGATATTTTGTGTATTCAAGAATATTCCAATTCTGCACATTTGGATTTAAAAGTATATCCTCACCGTTATATTTTTATTGATGGAAAAAAAATTAAAACAGGCCAAGCTATTTTTTCTAAATTCCCTATAATTGAGGAAGGAAAGATTGTTTTTCCAAAATCGGATAACAATGTAGTTTATGCAGATATAAAACGTGGAAAAGATATTATTCGTGTTTATAATATGCACTTGCAGTCTATTAAGATTTCTCCTGATGTAAGCGAAATATCAGATGATATCGATAATGTAAACCAAAAGAAATCACAGCGTATTTACGGAAGAATAAGTAAAGGATTCAAGCAACAGCAAGAACAAGCTGAGATTTTTAGAGAACATATAAAAAACTGCAAAACTCCAATGATTATTTGTGGAGATATGAATAATAGTCCGTTTTCTTATGTATACAGAAACATAAAAGGAAAACTGAAAGATGCTTTTGAGGAAGCAGGAGAAGGTTTTGGCGCTACTTATAAATTCAAATATTATCCAGCAAGAATCGACTACATTTTTACGGACAGTAAAATGAAAGTAAAACAATTTGAAAGCTTCCCTGATTTCGAAAATTCAGATCATTATCCAATTATGACAAGACTTTCAATGGAGTGATTTTTAGGCGAAAGTCAAAAGTGGGAAAGTCAAAAGTTAGTTTTACGAGATATGAGAATTCATAACCCATAACTTATAATTCATAATTTATACGATTTTCTGCGTTTTTAAATAATCCATTGCAAATTTACCTTCGTTAAAAAGTAAATCCAAAACGCTTAAATTGTTGATGAAGCCATGTTTGTCATCAAAAACTTGAGTGTATTTTTCGAATGAATTGGCATCTTTTTTACCATTTGCTAGATGTCTGAAATCGGTAAATCGATTCACTTCATGAAAGTATTCAGTAGTTTTTCCAAATTCCAATTTCATTCGAAGGCATTTAGTCACAACATCTAAGACTTCGAAGTTTAAATCCATTAAAAACTGGTGCTTTTTCTCGAAAATAGGAGTGATATCATCTTCAAAGTACTCAAAGAACGGAGAGCTTCTATATGCTGCTTCAAGCGATTTGAAATGCTGTTTCTGCCAATCAAATTCGTTTTCGATCAAAATATCTTTTGTCTTCTGATGTGCTTCTTTAGAATGCTTAACAGGGATATTTAATAATTGAATTCCATTCGGACTATAGATGTACGTTCTGTTTCTATTAGTCTGTTTCTGAAAATTATCTTCCATTTCAAAAGTAATGCTGTCAGATTGCGCAATTACTGCAAAATGACTGATAGATGGGAAATAAGTTGGAAGTATTAAGGAATTCATTTTTTGTTTCGTTTCGGGTTTAAAATGTTTCAGGTTTCAAGTTAGCGTTAAAACGTAAAACTTGAAACCTGAAACAAAAATAACTTATTTTTTATTATGCTTTATTCTCTCTTCTTTTTTTCCAGATAAAATCTCCTACGAAATAAATAGCAAGAAGTATTAAGAAGTATTTAAAGTAAGATTGTGGCTGACCTTCGCCATCTACAGTTGTAAATACTCGGCTCCAGCGAACTTTATTGATTCCTTTTCCGTTAGTATCCCAGCTCATCCAAATGAAAACTGGTTTTCCTACAATGTGATCTTCCGGAACATAGCCCCAGTAACGGCTGTCTTCTGAGTTATGACGGTTGTCTCCCATCATCCAGTAATAGTTTTGTTTGAAAGTGTACGTTGTAGCAGGTTTTCCATTGATTAAGAATTTTGAACCTTGTAATTCCAGCGTATTTCCTTCATAATTTGTAATGATCTCTTTGTAAAAAGGAAGAGATTCATTTGTTAAAGCAATTGTTTTTCCTGCTTCAGGAATGTAAATAGGTCCCATATTATCTTGGTTCCATTTGTTGATATGAGGAAAAATATCGTTGTTATCTCCTGTGTCAACTTTTCTAATTACTGCAGTAACTCCTGGAGTATGTTTGAATCTTTCTGCTCCGGCTTCTGTTAAAGCGCCTAAATAAAGCGTGTCTCTTTTTTCAGTTCTAAAACCTGCAGGATCAGTAATATCTAATTCTTTGAAGATCGTTTCAAAATCAATTGGAGTTTTTCCATCTAATGCTACCGCGTATGAATACTGAGGTTTTGCTCTTTCAGGTAAAACTAATTTTTTTCCATTAATAAAAACATAACCATCTTTGATTGATAAGCTGTCTCCAGGGATACCAACACATCTTTTTACGTAGTTAGATTTTTTATCAATTGGCTTGATAACGCCAGGTCTTCCTTTTGGTTCAAAGAAATAATGAACCGTATCGACAGGCCAGTTAAAGACGACAATATCGCATCGGTTTATTTTTTGAATAGCCGGAAGTCTTAAATAAGGCAATTGTGGCCAGCTTAAATACGATTTTGTTTTTGTTAAAGGAATAGAGTCATGAACCATTGGTAATGCAACAGTTGTCATTGGAACTCTAGGGCCGTAGTTTAATTTGCTTACAAATAGAAAATCACCAATCAATAAAGATTTTTCTAAAGATGATGTCGGAATTGTATAAGGCTGTACAACGTAAGTATGTACTAATGTTGCTACTATAATCGCAAATAATAGAGAGCTAACAGTATCTGCAGCTTTATTTTCTGGAGTTAATTTTCGGTCTTTATTATACTCTAATTTCTGAGTGTAATTAACAAAATAGATATAAAAACCTAAAGTGAAAAGACCTAAAATAGTGTCTAAAGTTGATTTTTTGCCAAATGTTCTTAAAGTTTCCACCCATACAACCGGAAACATAATCAAGTTGATGATTGGAATAAAAAGCAGTAATGTCCACCATGTTGGGCGCCCGATAATCTTCATTAAAACGATAGAATTGTATACCGGAATTGATGCTTCCCAGCTTTTTCTTCCTGCTGCCTGATATAATTTCCATGTTCCAAGAAAATGGATAATTTGAACGGCTAAGAAAAATACGAACCAAGAGTAAAATGTCATAATATTGTATTTTAAGTTTTAATTCAAGTTTTAGTAATCTTGAATTTTGGTCAATTATTGTAAGTTTAGTACATCTTTCATAGAGAAAATCCCCTGTTTTCCTGCTAGCCATTCTGCTGCGATAACAGCGCCAAGAGCAAAACCTTCGCGGTTGTGAGCAGTATGTTTAATTTCGATGCTGTCAATAGCAGAATCGTAATTTACAGTGTGGGTGCCAGGTACTTCGCCAGTTCTTTTTGCTTCAATACGAATTTCGTTTGCTTTAGGATCTTCCATTGTCCAATTAGCGTAATCGCTGTTTTGGATAACGCCTTGAGCTAAAGAAATTGCTGTTCCGCTTGGAGCGTCAAGTTTATGAATGTGGTGAATTTCTTCCATCGAAACTTTATAAGTATCGAATTGTTTCATGATTTTAGCCAAATATTCATTTAATCCGAAGAAAATATTTACTCCTAAACTAAAATTTGAACTAGAAATGAATCCGCTTTTTTTCTCATTGCAAAGCGCAATCATTTCGTCATAATGTTCTAACCATCCAGTAGTTCCAGATACTACAGGTACATTGGCATTAAAAGAAGCCGAAATGTTGCTAACTGCTGCTGATGGAACGCTGAAATCGATGGCAACATCGGCTGTCGAAAGTCCATCATAAGTATTAAATTCATCTTTCTTTAAAACTATTTCGTGACCTCTTTCTAAAGCAATTCTTTCGATTACTTTACCCATTTTTCCGTATCCTAAAAGCGCAATTTTCATTATGATTTGTTTTTTGATTTTTTAAATAGAATTCAATCTATTAAAACTTATAATTAAAGGTTAGTCCGACGTTTGGTTTAAATGTTACATCGGCAGGATAAATTTCTGGACGCATTGAAAGTCTTTCGTTTACGTTAAACTGTATCAAAGCCGCGTCAACATTGGCATCGATAATGTTTAAAACATAGAATCCGACAACAAATAAAGCAGATAAATCTCTGTTTCTTTGGTAGAATTTTTGTCCTGCGATAAGTCGGCTGTCATCCAAATATTTATATTTATCATCGTTATAGCCTTCTAATCTTCGTTTGTAGGCATTACGATAATCGTGGTATTTCTTATTGTTGTCTATGTAGAAATATAAACTTGTTCCAATTGCTCCGTAAACCAATGGAATTTTCCAATATTTTTTGTTGTATGCTTGACCTAGACCAGGTAGAACGGCAGAATAAAAAGCTGCTTTTGCTGGAGTAAGTGGGTCTATTTCTTGTAATGCAGTAGTGTCTTTTACGACCAAAACCGTGTCTTTTTTTACCTGGGCAAAAAGAGAAACGGTTCCTGTTAGAAAGAACAATAGACCAATGGGGACAATTTTATTCACTATCCGTTTATTAATTTCATAATTCTGTTAAAGTCAGCTTC
Source organism: Flavobacterium sp. HJSW_4 (assembly GCF_042436695.1). Lineage (NCBI taxonomy): Bacteria > Pseudomonadati > Bacteroidota > Flavobacteriia > Flavobacteriales > Flavobacteriaceae > Flavobacterium > Flavobacterium sp. HJSW_4. The sequence goes on along the minus strand of NZ_JBHNPP010000001.1, from coordinate 161,216 downwards.
AGAATTAAATGGAATTGTAATTTTTCCTTTTCCGTTGCCAGCGACTTTTATATCAACTTTTGAGCCAAAATAGTCGTTGAAACTGTTTTTTTGAGTTTCTCTAACAACAAATCCGGCATCAGCTTTAGGTTTGCCATCCGCTTTAGGCTGTTGACCTTCGTGGTAATTTTTTACTAAAGCTTCTGTCTCACGAACTGATAAATTTTGGCTAACGATTTTTTGATAAATATCGGTTTGAACGTCTAAATCTTCAATGTTGATAATTGCTCTACCGTGTCCCATACTGATAAAACCGTCACGAATACCTGTTTGGATAATCGGATCTAATTTTAAAAGACGTAAATAGTTGGCAATTGTCGAACGTTTTTTTCCAACTCTTTCGCTCATTTGTTCTTGAGTTAATTGAATTTCGTCGATTAAACGTTGGTATGATAAAGCAATCTCAATTGGATCTAAGTCATGACGCTGGATGTTTTCAACCAAAGCCATAACCAATGATTCGTTGTCATTTGCAATACGAATATAAGCAGGAACATGAGTAAGGCCTACTAATTTAGACGCACGAAGACGACGCTCTCCAGAGATTAACTGGTATTTATTAAAATCTAATTTACGAACAGTAATAGGTTGAATTACACCAAGTTCTTTAATAGAAGTGGCTAACTCACGTAATGATTCTTCATTAAAATTGCTTCTAGGCTGAAACGGATTTATTTCAATCGCACTTATTTCAAGCTCAATGATATTTCCAACAACCTTATCAGCATTTTTGTCTTCTACTGATTTAATGTCGTTTTCCGGATCCTTTAATAGTGCAGATAATCCTCTTCCTAAGGCTTGTTTTTTAATTACTTTTGTCATAAAAACTGTTTAACTGTTTTTCTTTATAATTTCTTGTGCTAAATGAATATAGTTTACGGCACCTTTACTTGTGGCATCATAATTAATGATACTTTCTCCAAAACTTGGAGCCTCACTTAATTTTACATTTCGCTGAATTACAGTGTCAAAAACCATATCGTTAAAGTGTTTTTGAACCTCTTCTACAACCTGATTTGATAAACGTAATCTTGAATCGTACATTGTTAATAATAAACCTTCGATGTCAAGATCAGGGTTGTGGATTTTCTGAATACTTTTAATAGTGTTCAAAAGTTTTCCTAATCCCTCAAGTGCAAAATATTCGCATTGAATAGGAATAACTACAGAATCTGCTGCTGTTAAGGCATTTAAAGTTAACAAACCTAGAGAAGGAGCGCAGTCGATAATGATATAATCATATTCTTGTTTTGCTTCTTCTAATGCTTTTTTAAGCATGTATTCACGGTTTTCTTTGTCAACCAATTCAATTTCGATAGCAACAAGGTCAATGTGAGCAGGTATCACATCTACGTTTGGAGCTGTACATTTTAAAACGGCTTCTTTTGGTGTTACAGTATGCTCAAGGATTTGGTAAGTTCCAGTTTCAACTGTTTCTACGTCAATTCCAAGACCAGATGTAGCATTGGCCTGTGGATCAGCGTCGATCAACAATACTTTTTTCTCTAAAACACCTAATGAGGCAGCAAGATTTACTGATGTAGTAGTCTTTCCAACGCCTCCTTTTTGATTAGCAATAGCAATGATTTTGCCCATTTATTTTCTGAATTTTGAACCGTAAAAATACAATTATTTATGGTTTCTGAAAATCTATTTTGTTAACATTTGTGAAAGTTCCATTAATCGTGGTTTCATGGGTGTTTGGCACAAAAAAAAATAGATATCAATAAAATTATCAATAAGATTTTTAAGCAATTTAGTTCGAATTCTTGCTGGAAAAAGGCATGAGTTTGATTTTCTGCTTCGAAAAAAGGACTTATTTTAAAATTTCAATAGTGACATAAACCAAACCGCTTTTTTTATTTGAAGCAATGTTCATAAAAGCTTTTTTGCTAAGGTCAATTTCTCTTCCCTTAATAAATGGTCCTCGGTCTATAACTTCTACAATTGCAAATTTCTTATTCGCTTCGTTGGTTGCTTTTAATATTGAGCCAAAAGGAAATTTTTTATGAGCTACAGTAAAATTATTATTGTTGAATATTTTACCGCTTGCCGTTTTTCGGCCATTAAATTTATCATGATAATAAGATGCATGGGCATTCTTCTTGTATAGCACACTCTTTTTTGCCAATGGAAATGAGTCAATGGAAATGATGTTTTTTTCTTGTGCGATGGCAGTAATAGAAAAAACTAAAACCATAAATAGTGTAATCTTTTTCATTTTATTTCTAATTCTTTTTGCGGACAAAAAAAAGGCATTATTGAAAAACAGAAAGTGTTCAATAAGGTTTATTTATGCCAAAAAAGGACCAAAATCCTAGGTTTTGTAGTGTTTTTGATAAGAAAATTGAGGCTAGAAACGAATAGACGACTTAAGTATTATTGCTATTTTGGGCTTTCTAAAAAACTACAATTATTACAATCTATCAAACCACAAAATGAACATTCTTATGAGTAAAAAAGCAATCTCATTATTTACAGTATTTGCGTTTTTTCTGTTTTTATGCAGTTTTATTTCACCTAATTCGCTTGACGAAAAATTAGAAGGGAATCAAAAAGGAGAACGTAAAATTATTTATAACAAAAAGAAACATAGTATTACATTGTCATGGTCAGCTTTTGGCTCTTCAGGAAATTATGTAATTACAAGAGGAGGAAGTCGTTTGGCGTCAGATTTTATATCAGTTGGGTCAACTTCTAAATTGACATTTATTGACAATAAACCTAACAAGGATAAATATGAGAATTATTATAAAGTAACTCGTAATGATATTACAATTATAATTTCGCTCGAAAATCAGATTTTTGGAGACAATATGTATTTCTATGATAGAAAACATGAAAAAGCCGAAACAGCCCGAAATGAAATTAACTCGCAGTTTAGCAGTATCGGTTTAGGTGGTGCCAATGGCGAATGGACAACAAAACGCCAAGCTTATTATTTTAAGCCAAATGTGAATGGTCAAACGTATGATGTTGGTGGATCAGGTTCTGCATCATCAAAAGAAGCAAATGCTATTGAACTAGGATTTTATTCTCATATTGGAGGATTAGGTAAAGTGCCTTCAGATGTTAAATTGGGAGCAATATTTACAAGGCCTCATCTTTCTGGCGGAGCTAATGCAACTTGTACATTTTGGCGTTCTGTAGAAAATGTAGAAATAATGCGTGATTTTTCGTGGACGGTTTCTCAGTCAACAAGCGCGAGAAGACTTTTAATTGAAAGTACTTCAAAATACATTTCAGATATCGGAGATACGAATTTTTGGGGAAGCGGTGGTTTTATTGCCGATGCTCATTATACAACAGTAAGACCAAATTGGGGCGGACAGCAGCAATGGTATACCAGAAACTCTGTTTTTCCTTCGGGCTCTGGTGCGATGGGAGGTTCTTATAATATGGTTTGGCAGGGTTGTGTAAATTCGCCACAAGCAAATGACAGTAATTCGCCAATTGCTACAACTCCCATTATTAGAGAAAAACCTTTTCTTTTTATTGATAGTGATGGAGAATACAAAGTTTTTGTTCCAGCATGGCAAAAGGATAGAGTTGGAGTTTCTTGGTCTTCGACAGATATGGGTAAGGGGCAATCTCAAGATTTGATTACGAAATGGTATGTTGCCAAAGAAGGAGATACGGATGTAGAAATTAATGCCGCGCTGAAAGCAGGAAAAAATATATTTTTTACTCCGGGACATTATGCATTAAATGCTCCAATTCAAGTAAACAGAAAAGATGCAATCCTTCTTGGTGCCGGAATTGCCTCGGTAACTTTGGAGCCAACGGAGAAAAATACTTGGGGTTGTATTTATGCGGATGATAAAGACGGAATTATTATTGCCGGGCTTCTGATGGATTCATTTAATAGTACAACGTATCAAGTTAGAATTGGCAATGAGGATGCAAAAGCGGATCATACCGCAGATCCTATTTTGCTTAGTGATATTACTTGTAGGGTTGGTGGAGTGCAGTCAAAAAATATTCAGATTCAGGCTTCAATGCAGATAAATAGCAATAATGTGGTTGGAGATCATTTTTGGTTGTGGCGCGCCGATCATGGTTCGCAAAAAGGCGGTGATGCGCGTTGGACAAGAGACAGATGTAAAAACGGACTTATAGTTACGGGAAATGATGTTACGCTTTATGCCTTATTTGTTGAACATTTTCAAGAGTATGAAGTTTTATGGCTTGGCGAGCGTGGAAGAACTTTCTTCTTTCAAAATGAACCTCCATACGATGCGCCGAATCAGGCTGCTTGGAGCAGTCAAGGGGGTAGAGTTGATGGTTATGCGGCTTTTAAAGTAGCGAATACTGTAAAAGAACATCATACAATCGGAATGGGATCTTATGCTGTTTTTACAGGAACGGATGGAAATGTGAATAAGAAAAATGGTTTTGAAATACCGAATAGTCCAAATGTGAAATTGGGAAAAATGTGCATCACTCGTTTCGCTGGTCCTGGAAATATTCAAAATATTATTAATAGTACAGGCGGAAGTACAGCAACTGGTGCAAAACGTGTAGCATCATACAGTAATGGAGAAGGGACACAGCCTTTTGATGAAGAGTTTGCTTTGCCAAATCGTGAATCGTATCCTGCTTATATAAGTATGGAAAAATAATCAAGAAAGAAATTCTTGCAATTAAAACTCTGAAGACTATTGATTTAGTTTTCGGAGTTTTTTGTTTTTTCGCAAAGTCGCGAAAGTTTATATTTAAGTTTAAAGCAAAAAAAAAGTCTTTTCAAAATTGAAAAGACTTTTGTCGGGGTGGCAGGATTCGAACCTGCGGCCTCCTGCTCCCAAAGCAGGCGCGATAACCGGGCTACGCTACACCCCGAAGATGTAATTTTTGTTGTAGTGCCCGAAAGCGGATGCAAAGATATAAATAAATTTGATTTGTAAAAGAAAAAAATGAAAATAAATAAAACTTATTTTAAGATAGCTATTTCAGATTTATTTTCGGCGTTATTTTTTATAATAAAGTTTACATTTGCAACTGAAAAAAACTATTACTATGTCAAATACAATCGAAAAAATTAAATGCCTTATTATAGGTTCTGGTCCTGCAGGTTATACTGCAGCTATTTATGCGGCTAGAGCTAACATGAATCCAGTGTTATATCAAGGAATGCAACCTGGTGGTCAATTGACTACTACTAATGAGGTTGAAAACTTTCCAGGTTATGTTGATGGAGTAACAGGACCTGAAATGATGATTCAGTTACAAGAACAAGCAAAACGTTTTGGTGCAGATATTCGTGATGGATGGGCAACAAAAGTTGATTTTTCTGGAGATATTCATAAAGTTTGGATTAATGATTCAATCGAATTGCACTGTGAAACTGTAATTATTTCTACAGGTGCTTCGGCTAAATATTTAGGATTGCCATCAGAACAACACTATTTAAATATGGGTGGTGGAGTTTCTGCTTGTGCAGTTTGCGACGGATTCTTTTACAGAAACCAAGATGTTGTAATTGTTGGAGCAGGAGATTCTGCTTGTGAAGAAGCGCATTACTTATCTAAGCTTTGTAAGAAAGTAACAATGTTGGTTAGAAGCGAGAAATTCAGAGCTTCTAAAATTATGGAAGAGCGCGTTCGTAAAACAGAAAACATCGAGATTTTAATGAACCACGATACTGTTGAAGTTCTTGGAGATAATAATGTAGTTCATGCTATTAAGGCATTAAATAAAACTACTGGAGAAGTTATCGAAATTCCTGCAACTGGTTTCTTCGTAGCAATTGGTCACAAACCAAACACAGATATCTTTAAAGATTATATCACATTAGATGAAACAGGTTATATCGTAAATACTCCAGGTACATCTAACACAAACGTTCCAGGTGTATTTGTTGCAGGAGATGCTGCAGATCATGTATACCGTCAAGCGATTACTGCTGCAGGTACAGGATGTATGGCAGCTTTAGATGCTGAAAGATATTTAGCTTCTAAAGAGTAATTTTTAGTTAAAGTAACTAGTCGCAGTCACAGTTTACGCTGTGTTGTTTAAATAAAAAAGTCCCAATCTTAACGATGGGACTTTTTTATTTAAACTCTTAATTTTAAAAGTTTATAATGTCGTTGCTTTTGGTTTTGATGCACCTGGTTTTTTTATCAGTTTTGCTTCTTCGCTAAAGCGTGTAAGGTCTATTTTTGGATCACCCAATAATGAAATTTCAGACTTGTCTCCAGCTGCAATTGCGATAGTGTTTTCTGCTAAAACGGTTGCAACAGCAGAACCTTCAGTCGTAATATTTGCATCTTTCAAAGTAAATTTCGTGCCAGTGAAAACAGAATTATTGTCTAATCTAATTGTTGCTTTTTCTGCAATACCTTCAATTGCGGCAGTTGCTCTTTGGTACAAATCACATTTGAACTTTACAGCAGAAACCAAAGTTTTTACAGCAGCATTTTTACTCAATTGAAGATTTCCGTCTTCCGCTTTTAAATTCAATTCTGTTCTGGTTTTATCATCAGCAATTAGAGAGAATTTCTTCGAATTTACATTCAGGTATAATTTAGAGAAATCAAGACAATTCATTGTAATATTGTCTAATTGTAGTTCTTGAATAGCGTAAACAATAGCTTCATTTTTAGTGATTACTTTATTCAATGATTTAGTGTAAGTAACCTTAACAGATAATTTCTTGAATATGCTAGATTCTTTATTTGTATATAATCGAAGCGTTTTTTCTCTTAAATCCATTCCTACGATATCATGCAGGTTATCGTCGGCTTCAATTTTAATTTCATTTTTTTCTCCCTGCTCCAAATAAACTTCCAGATTATCATCGACTTCAAGAGCATCAAAATTTCCAACTTCTTTTATTGAGGTAGTTACAATTTTAGAGCCTTTAATTTTTTCTCTTTTTTGTGCAAAAGTGAAAGTAGTAACAAATAATAATAAGAGCAGCGCTGTACCTTTTTTCATTAATTCTAGATTTGATTTTCACAAATATAAAAAAATCATCCACTTTTGGTGAATGATTTCTTTTATATTTAACAGTTTTGCTTTTAGCTTTTGCTTACGCTTCCTCCAGAAGTTGCAGATTTCTCAACCGTTTTTGGAGTACCGCTATAGTTTATATTTCCGCCGCTAGAAGCTTCTGCTTTTAGGCTTAAGATCGGGCGTACAGAAACTGTTCCTCCGCTAGAAGCATCTGCATGAACATCATTCGCCATTAATGCTTCGGCATCAATACTTCCGCCACTTGAAACTGAAGTACTAAGACTTAATGCTTTACCTTCAAGATTTACAGAACCGCCGCTTCCAGCATCTACTGAAATTCTGTCCGATTCAATATTCATATCCATCGATGCAGCACTAGAAACCTCCAGAGTAATATCTTCGCCTAAGAAAACTTTATCCGTTTCAACAGTTGATGCACTAGAAGCTTCAATTTTATGAATAGCAGGCAATTTTACAGTAACCGTTTTTGTTGTAATGTTGCGGAAAGAACTGTATTTGCATTCAATAATAAGTGTTCCGTTTTCTACTCTAGTAACGATTTCTTTTTGAAGATTATCATCAGCTTCGACTGTGATTTCTGTTTTGTCAGACTGTTCAATAACCAAGTCTATGGCGTTGCTTACAGAGATATTTTTAAATTCTCCGTTAACGGTTCTTTTTTCTGTTGTAACATTTCCGCTTCCTTCAATTGTATTCATGTTAAAATTACATGAGGCAAACAATAAAGCGGTAATAGTTATGATTATAAATTTCGTAATATGAATGATTATTTTTATCATGGTTTAGTTAATTTTGATTATCACTCCGTTTTTATCAGTAGTTAGTCTTCCTTTAGTTTTTTTTCCGTTTAAAACCTCTTTTCCGTTAATTTTAACCGAAACTTCTTTTATAGTGTCATTAGTATCTACGTCAATATCATTTTCGTAGTCAGTATCATTTTCATAGTTGTTATCATTCTCGTAATCGTTGTTGTCCTCATCAGCAGGGCAGTTCAAACATCTTACTTTAGAACCAATAACTTTGTAATTGTAATCTCCATTGTAATTTAATTCAAAGAAATTGTCATCTGAATTGTAATAATCTCTAACAGAAGAATCTGGTTTAATCAATTGTCCTTCTGGAACGTAAAGATAAATGTCAACTTCTTGTCCTCTAAATTTATTCTTTACATCTGTCAGAAAAAAGTTATCCAAGATTAAGTGATTTCCGTCAAGTTGGAACTTATAATTAATTTTTTCTGCTCTTTTTTTAGCATTCGTAAAAGAGTTTCCTCTTGCACTTTTTTCGATTTGCATGAACGGAGCCGCTTCGTCTGTACGCAATACGTGTAAACGTACATCATTAGAATAAATCAATTCATTATTTGCAGAATCTTGTACAAATTCAAATTCTTTATAGTGATTCAAGCTTTTTGTGTAATAATCATTGTACTTGAATTTAATGTATAAAGTATCTGCTGGTTTGATCGCTAGAACTTTTTTCTCCACTACTTTATTATCGTATGAAATTTCAGTTGCCTGTTTAATTCCGATACTGCTCAAAATTGCGATAGAAATAATCCAAAGAGCTAAAAGTGTATATTTTGTAATGTTTCCAATTGATTTTAAGTTTGGAGATAATAATTTAAATCCTAAAAGAGTCAAGAAGAAAAACGGAATCCCAATTGCAAAGAACATTAGTAAACCAAATGCCCAAAGCGGATATTCAGGGAAATTGCCTGCTTCAAGAAAATGTTGCCAAGGGAACTCAATAAAAAGGTTTGTTCCAAGAGTAAAAACTCCAATTAATAATACGATCAAAGTTGAAATTCCTGCAATAATTAGAATCACGCCTAAAAACTTAGCAAAAATTTTAAAAACCGTCATGACAAAGTCTCCAAATGAACTACTTATTCTCCCAGCTCCCGACTTTACTTGGTTTCCCATTTTGTCATAATCCGCATTTTTAAATTTGTCAGAAAGCGAATCAATTTCTTCTCTAACTTTTTTTTCGATGTTCGAAATTGTTACGGGCTCTCCTGTCATTTCTAATTTTTCAGAAGTTGTAACGGCTTCCGGAGTTACAATCCAAAGAACGAAATAAGCTAAGATTCCTGTTCCAAAACCTGCAAAAACGAAGATTAAGAATATAATTTTAATCCAAACAGCGTCAATTCCGAAATAATGTCCTAAACCTGTTGCAACACCTCCAATCATACCATTTTCTTTATCACGGTATAATTTTTTATGTTTTCTTGCAGTATAATTATTGAAAGATTGATTTGCATTTTCTTCGTCTTCAATACGGTAGTCTTCAGGTTGTCCCATTACCGTAATCACTTCGTCAACATCTTTCAGTCCAACAACATGTTTTTCGCTTTTTTGTTTTTCTGTCAACAATTCAGAAACACGCATTTCGATGTCTTTAATAATTTCATCCTGACCAGATGAGTTGTTAAGTGATCGTTTTATAGCGTCAAAGTAGCGTGTCAATTTTAAGTATGCATCTTCATCGATGTGAAAAAACATCCCGCCTAAGTTAATATTTACTGTTTTGTTCATGACTTATTGATTTTGATTGGTGATTAGATTCACGGCATCAGACAATTCGGTCCAAGTGCCGCTAAGTTCGTTTAAAAAAGTTTGTCCTATTTCGGTTAATCCATAATATTTTCGTGGAGGTCCCGAGGTCGATTCTTCCCAGCGATAATTTAGTAAACCGTCATTTTTTAATCTGGTTAACAACGGGTAAACGGTTCCTTCTACAACTAGTAATTTTGCGTTTTTTAAAGTGTCTAATATTTCAGATGTATATGCGTCTTTTTCTTTTAGAACTGATAAGATGCAAAACTCAAGAACACCTTTGCGCATCTGTGCTTTTGTGTTTTCAATGTTCATAATTTCATTTTGTTTTTTTTTGATTGAACAATTCGTTTTTTGATTGATGATGATTGATTGATGATTGATTCGACTACAACTTTTAATTTTTAGTTTTTAATTTTTTATAAAAGGAATCGTAAGCGGATATTTGTATAATTCTCCGTTTGAAGCTTTTATCGAAGCATAGATCACTAAAAAGAATTCAACAAATTTCAATAATCCAAAAAGGACGACAGCTGTAATTCCGGCACTTAAAAGTCCAATGTTGGCTTGAAAGTTAAAGTTTCTGATTACAAAATCTTCGTCATTAAAAACTGCTTCTATTGGAAGATTCTGCAAAAAGACAGCGATAAAAATCGGAATAGCAATAAGTGCTAAAATCAAAGAGTAAAGCAAAATGCTTAACTGAAAATTCAAAGCCTGTTTTCCGTGATGATCTGCAAATTCAGATTTGTCTTTATAGCTTGACCAAATGATTAGCGGAAAAATATAGTTCCCAAAAGGAATTATATATTGACTTAAAGTACTCAAATGAGTAAATGCTGCTGTATTCTTTTCTGATGTGTTTTCCATGATGAGTGGTGTTGTTGATTGCATGATTAAAAGTATATAGTAATTTCTTATGCAAATATATGTCTAAAAAATAGTATCTTGTTTTACATAGTACTTAATATTAACAAAAATTTAACAAATTTAAAACTATGAAATAGTATTTAAAATGTTGAAAATCATTTGAAACACTTGTCTTTATTGGCTTCCTTTTGATATGAGAATAATTTATTGTGCATGCATAGTTTTTTTGTATTTTTACAAGAAAAAACAAATCATATGGCACTTTCGGTATCAAAACTTAATAAATTCGTCTTATTCAAATTGCCTTCTGCATACTTTTGCGGAGTACGCGTAAAAGATATAAAAGATAGCAGTTGTACAGTAACAGTAAAGCACAGATGGATCAATCAGAATCCGTTTAACTCTATGTATTTTGCGGTTCAAGCTATGGCGGCGGAGCTTACAACTGGAGCTTTGGTGATTTCTCAGATTCAGGAAAGTGGTAAAAAGATCTCGATGTTGGTAGCTAACAACAAAGGAAACTTCACCAAAAAAGCAACTGGAAGAATTACATTTGTTTGCAAAGACGGACATTTAATAGCCGATGCCATCAAGAAAACAATAGAAACGGGAGAAGGGCAGACGTTCTGGATGAAATCTATAGGAACAAACGAAGAAGGTGTTCAGGTTTCTGAAATGGATTTTGAATGGAGTATTCGCGTGAAATAATTTTATAGCCACGAATTTTACAAATTATCATTAATTAATTTGCGAATAAAATTTGTGTTAATTCGTGAAATTCGTGGCAAAAGATCATAAAAAAAGGCCTCAATTTTTGAGGCCTTTTTCTTGAAATCAAGTTTCATTTATTTTTTAACACAGCAAGATTTTGCGTCTTTTTTGTCTGTTGTTTTTTTACAGCAAGATTCTTTTTTAGCTTTTTCTTTTGTCGCTGGTTTTGTTTCTTGTGCCATTACGCCAATAGAAAAGAAAGCAACAGTTACTGCAGTGATTACTTTTGTCATTTTGTTTAAATGTTTTTGTGTTAGAGATTATAATTGGTAATCCAAATATAAATTGATTTCTTATTTGTGAGAATAGTTTTATTGTTAATGTTTTTATAAAGTTATTTTCAAAGTTGAATTTAATTCACTAAATCATCATTAATATTAAAATCAATATCTGTTCTCATCCAATAACCTTTTCGATTTTGCAGTAATACCTTTCTTATGGAGTATTCCGATTTATATAGTATTTTATAATTAATGTTTTCAATTTCAATACTTTTTATCGCTTTAGAAATTTCATTTATGTTAGTATCATGCCAAGTGCCAATTCCAAATAACAAGTTCCCTTCAGCAGTTTCTGTCGAACCAGGTTTTAAATTGAAAACAATCGAATCTCCCTTCATATTTTCAGTTAACCCAAATTCTTCAGTGTTAGGATCTATTTTTAGCTTTACTTTCACAATATGAGTTCCGTTATTTTTAAAGTTAATATTGTGGCTAGGATCGCAACTTGTTAAAGTGAAAATGGCGATAAAGAGTGTTGGAAAAAACAGTTTTTTCATTTTAAAGAATCTAATATATTTGGATTAAAAGTAATTAAACTAAGATATAGTTTGTGTCATTATTTAGAATTCTTTTTCAATGAACTTAAATAACTTATATGGTTCAAAAAAATCAATAATTCAAATTAACTCCAAATCCAATTCCCATATCGCTGTCATAATGTGTCGTGATTCCGAAGTTTCTGGCAATGATATATTTCAAACCAGCCATATATTCTTTGTCGGTATTCCACATTAAATTCATTCGCAAACGTTTAGCAAGCGGAATATCTTTTCGCTCAAATTGAACGCGTACGTTTCCATCTGTATAGACTTCAACTTGCGCTTTTATCAGCATTGGCAAAGTATATTCCAAACCCGCGCTAAAAACCGAACGATTGTCTTTGGTATTTTTCTGTCCGAAAAGATTTTGTTCCTGTTCGTCCATTCCCATTCTTCGGTATCTCCAATCAAAACCAATAAAAGGCATCAACCACTGATTTTTTCCAATGTATCTTCCGATATGCGTTTCAGTTTCATAACCATGTTCGTTATTATAACCCAATCTCCATTCCGTTCCGATGCTCCATCTTGTGTTGCTAAACATTGCTTCACCATCATTTCCGTTGGATGCAAAATCATTTTCGGCCATAAAATGAAACATTCTATCATCCATTTTTAGCATTTTAAAAGCCATTTCAGGATGATGAATCAACGGATTCGGAGCTGAATTTTCATAAGTGAAAATACGTCCCATTCCCGCCATCATGTGATATAAAATATGGCAGTGAAAAAACCAGTCGCCATCTGCATTTGCCTGAAATTCTATGGTGTCGGTTTCCATTGGCATAATATCAATCACATTTTTGAGTGGAGAATAATCGCCATGTTCGTTCAAGATTCTAAAATCGTGCCCGTGCAGGTGCATTGGGTGGCGCATCATTGAACCATTATATAATGTAATGCGAACGTTTTCTCCTTTTTTAATTAGAATTTTATCTGTTTCAGAAACTACTTTATTGTCTAAACTCCAAACATAACGGTTCATATTTCCAGAAAGCGTAAAACGTAATTCCTTTACAGGCGCATCTTTAGGCAGATTGGTTTTAAAAGGAGATTTCAGCATTCCATAATTTAAAGTCACAATTTCAGAAGTTTCAGTGCTGTCACTTTCCATTTTCATGTCTTCCATATTATGATTCGAATGATCCATTGCAGGTTTTGCATTTTCATCTTCGCCTGAAATTTCAGGATACATTACGGCGTTCATGTCCATTTTATTCAACGACATATTCATGCCCATGTCGTTCATTTCGCCATTCATTTTCATCATATCATTCATCATTTTCATCCCTTCAAAATATTTTAATTTCGAAAGATGATGAACGGGCTGTTTCTCGCCATTTCCTAAAAATAATGACGCAGATCCTGTTCTATCTTCGGCTGTAGCCAAAAAAGCAAAAGATTTATTGTCCTCTGGAATGGTAACGACAACATCATAAGTTTCAGAAACGGCAATAATCAAACGATCAACTTCTACAGGTTCGACATCATTTCCGTCGCTGGCCACAACGGTAATTTTTCCTCCTCCATAAGTCAGCCAAAAATAACTTGAAGCGCCTCCGTTGGCAATTCGCAATCTAACTTTTGAGCCAGGTTTCAAATCAGAAAGCTGTTGCTCATTTTTTCCGTTAAGAAGAAACTTTTCATAATAAACATCGCTTACGTCCATCGCGTTCATTCGTTTCCATTCGTTGGTAACTTTTGTAGAAAAATGTCCTTGTTTGATGGCTTCGGCATAACTTTGAGTCGTTCCTTTTTTAATCGCAAACCAATCATTGGCATTGTGAAGCATTCGCTGAATATTCTCTGGTTTCAAATCTGACCATTCGCTCAAAATAACTGGAATTGTCGGCAAATCATCAATTCCTTTTCTGATAGTTGAATCGTCTTTTTTCTTGTTGATGATAAAAAGCCCGTACAAACCAATTTGCTCCTGCAAACCCGAATGGCTGTGATACCAATACGTTCCATTTTGAATAATTGAAAAAGTATATTTATGAGTTGTTCCAGGTTCAATCGGCATTTGAGTCAAATACGGAACTCCGTCTTCTTTATTTGGCAGAAATAATCCGTGCCAGTGCATTGAGGTGGTTTCTTTTTTTAATTCGTTATGAACATAAATTTCTGCAATATCGCCTTCGGTAAAAGTCAAAGTCGGCATCGGAATTTGTCCGTTTACTGCAATCGCACGCTTTTCCTTACCCGAAAAATTGACAATCGTATCGCGAACGTACAAATCGTAACGGACGATTTTTTGGGCTTTCAGCTGAAAAGCGATTAAGAAAAATATAAAGAGGTATTTGATTTTCATGATAAATTATAATTTTAAAAAATTAGGCGCAATTTAATTTTAACACATAGAAACATAGAATTTTGTGTCTAAAAAGAGTATAATAGAAACTAGTTTCAACACATAGCTATGTGTATTGATGCAAGTGAAACGCCTTTATTCACAAAGCAAAACTATGTTTCTATGTGTTTAAATAATTTCGCCCCAACTTATAATTTTAAATTTCTCAATCGTAAAGCATTTACGATTACCGAAACAGAACTCAAACTCATAGCAACCGCCGCCAACATTGGCGAAAGCAAGATTCCTAAAAACGGAAATAAAATTCCTGCCGCAATTGGCACTCCTAACGTATTATAAATAAACGCAAAAAATAAATTTTGTTTGATGTTTGACATTACAGCATGACTCAAGTTTTTAGCTTTTACAATTCCGTTTAAATCGCCTTTTATCAAAGTAATTTTAGCACTTTCAATTGCAACATCAGTTCCTGTTCCCATCGCGATTCCGATATTGGACTGAGCCAAAGCAGGCGCATCATTAATTCCGTCTCCGGCCATTGCGACAACTTTTCCTTGCGCTTGAAGACGTTCGATTTCTTTCAATTTATCTTCAGGAAGACAATCGGCTTTAAACGAACTCAAATGCAATTGCTCAGCAACGGCTTTTGCTGTGTTGTGATTATCTCCAGTTAACATAATGACTTCAACGCCTTGATCGATTAATTCTTTAATGGCTTTTGCGCTGTTTTCTTTGATTGCATCGATAATGGCAACAAAACCTAAAACTTCTTTTTCTATAGAAATATACGAAATAGTTTTTCCAAGATTTTGCTCGGCAGTTACTTTGTTTTCTAAATCTGAAGAAACAGAAACACCGATTTCATCCATTAGTTTTTTATTTCCTAAAGCAACTTTTTTACCTTCGATAGTTCCAAAAACTCCTTTTCCAGCAATTGTTTCAAAACCTTGAACTTCTTTTAATTCACTGTTTTTTGCTTTCGCGAAATTGACTACAGCTTGCGCCAAAGGATGTTCACTATGTTGATTCAAAGAAGCAATGTTTTCAAGTAGAAAATCTTCGTTATTATTTACTGCATATATTTTTTCTACAGAAGGTTTTCCTTCAGTGATTGTTCCTGTTTTGTCCGTAATTAAAACATCAATTTTATTCATGTTTTCTAAAGCTTCGGCATTTTTTATTAAAATTCCGTTTTGAGCGCCTTTTCCAACACCTACCATTACCGACATTGGAGTTGCTAGTCCAAGTGCGCAAGGACAAGCAATAATTAGAACCGCAATTGCATTAATTAATCCGTAAACGTAAGCAGGTTCTGGACCGAATTTCGCCCAAAGAATGAATGTCAAAATTGAAATAAAAACAACTGTCGGAACGAAATATTTAGAAACGCGATCGGCTAATTTCTGAATTGGGGCGCGAGATCGGCTGGCATTATTTACCATTTCAATAATTTGCGAAAGCATAGTTTCTGAACCTACTTTTTCAGCAATCATCACAAATGATTTTGTTCCGTTTATTGTTCCAGAAATCACAGAATCTCCTACTTTTTTATCTACCGGAATTGGTTCTCCCGTAATCATAGATTCGTCAATACTGCTTTCTCCAAAATAGATTTTTCCATCAACAGGAATTTTCTCTCCAGGTTTTACGCGTAATAAATCTTCTTTTTTAATATTGTGAATTGAAATTACTTTGTCTATTCCTTTTTCTACTAAAGTGGCTTCGGTTGGAGCTAATTTCAATAATTCTTTTATTGCGCCGTTTGTTTGTCCGTGCGCTTTTGCTTCTAACAATTGTCCTAGTAAAACCAAAGTGATAATTACGGTTGCGGCTTCAAAATACAAATGAATCGTTCCATGATGCGATTTGAATTCCGAAGGAAAAATATCTGGAAAAAACATTCCGACAATACTAAATAGGAAAGCAACGCTGGTTCCAATTCCGATTAATGTGAACATATTCAAATTCCATGTCACAATTGATTTGTAAGCGCGAACGAAAAACATCCAACCAGCATAAAACAAAACAGGAAGTGAAAATAAAAACTGAACCCAATTCCATTTTTCGATAGACATTATATTGTAAAGTGGATTATTCGGAATCATTTCTGACATTGATATAATGAAAATTGGAAGCGTAAATAAAATCGCGATTTTCATTTTTTTCAATAAATCAGAATAAGTTTTGTTTTCTTCACTTTCAGAAGCTTGCATCGGAACCAAATCCATTCCACAAATCGGGCAATCGCCTGGTTCGTTTGAAACGATTTCTGGATGCATCGGACAAGTAAATTGTGTTGCTGTTATGGCAACTTGTGGCACTAAGTCCATTCCACAAACTGGACAATCTCCAGGTTTGTTATAGGTTTTGTCACCTTCGCAATGCATTGGGCAGTAATAAACGCCATTAGCACTGTGTTGTATTTTTTTAGGTTCTGATTTATGATGCTTGTGATTCTCTTTTTTATGACCAGAACAGCAAGATTTCGGTGCTTCGCCATGATTTTTAGGAGAATCCATTTCAATAGTATAATTTCCCGCAGCAGCTAAAACTTCTTGAAATTTTTCTGTCGGAACATGTTTCTCCATCGTAATCGTAGCCGTTGGCGGATTTAGAGTTACTTCTGCCTGAACGCCTTCTACTTCGTTCAAAGTTTTTTCGACTTTAGTTCGGCATCCGTTGCACGACATTCCTGAAATTATATATTGATGAGTCATTGTATTGGTTTTTAAGTATTACAATGCAAATTTCTGAACTATGGCTGAGTTCGGTTTGTATAATTTTGTGAATGATTTGTAAGATTTACAAAATGGGTAAAATGTTCTCGCAAGAACGTTAAGTCGCAAAGTCTTTTTGTTTCACGCAGATTTAAAATGATTTAAGCTGATATAAAAATAATCTGCTCAATCTGCGGAATCTGCGTGAAACATAACTTTTAGATTTTGAATTTTGATCTTGATGAAAAAACTTTGCATCTTAGTGACTTTTCGAGAGATTTGTTGCTGAATATTATTGTGTGCCAATCGTGGCAATTAAGTCTGTCGCAGATTAAGCAGATTTAATTAAAAAAATATCTGCTGAATCTGCTTAAATCATTTTAAATCTGCGTGAAATAAAACTATATATTCTCAATCTGAATACGCTTTTTATCTTTTGATTGTTTGAAAGAAGTAGGAGTAAAGCCCGTAATTTTTTTGAATTGATTACTCAAATGCGCCACATTGCTATAATTTAAAATATCGGCAATTTCGCTTAAAGAAAGCTCATTGTAAATCAATAACTCCTTTACTTTTTCAATTTTCTGACTGATGAAATACTTTTCAATCGTGGTGTTTTCAATTTCCGAAAACAAATTGCTTAGCGAATTATAATCTTGATTCAGGTTTTCAGCCAAATAATCAGACAAGTTGATTTTTAGATCGTTGTTTTTATGATGTACCAAATCGACAATCAGATTTTTAATTCTTTCAACCGTTTTTGTCTTTTTATCATCAATTAAATCAAAACCTAAAGCTTGAAGATTTTCCAATAAAACTTCTTTTTGCTCGTCGCTGATTTCTTCTTCCAATTCCACTTCACCCAATTCCACAGCAGTGGTCTGAAGTCCGAGTTTTTCAAACTCAGACTCCACAACCATTTTGCATCTCGCGCACACCATGTTTTTGATGTAAAGCTTCATATTTATTTGATCGTTTCTACCACGTTTCCGCAAGTCAACATCGAAGAACCGTAGTATGGATTCTTAACTGCTTTTTCTTTGCTTAACCAATCAGCGTCTGCCATTGGACAATATTGTTTGTAGATTGGCTGTTCTGGATTAGAAACTTTTATCAAATCGTAAGTGTTTTTAGATAAAGATTTAAAAGTCTCACGTTGTTTTTTAAGATCTGTTGTAGAAGAAATACTTTTAGCATCGGCAGTTAATTTTTTAACCACTTTCATCCAAACCGTATGTTCGTTGCTTTTTAGTTTGTCCATTTTTACTGCAGAAATCGCAGTTAATAAAGTTGCCGCTTTCGCCGAAGTCAATTTGCTATCACTTTTAATAAGTGCATCTTTCACATTAAAATAAGCGTCGTAAACCGATTGAAGCTGACTCGCATCAACGATTTCTGTTGTTCCTGATTCTAATTTTAAAGTATTTGCCTGAATGTTATTTGCACTAAAAACTACTGTTAGTACTGTTGCTAAAGCTATGATTGATTTTTTCATTGTATATATTATTTGAGTAAAGGATTTAATTTCCTTTAAAATTAATTAAAAAAGTTGATTTTGAAAAGACCCAATATGGGCTGTCATAAATATGATAATTATATTTTCGGCTTGAGCCAAATAGAAGTAAATCCAGAAGAAATAGTAGAATTACTGTAAGATGAAATCGTGTTTTTTAAAGAAAAATTGAAAACATCATTTTGTAAATCAAGATCGTTTGAAGTCAAAATAACAAATTGCAATGCTGAGGTTGTACATCCAGAATGACGGCATTTTCCATCACAATTGTGTTTTTCTTGTTTCGAAGTTTTCTTTTCGCAGCATTTTTTAGAACAGCTATTTTCTTCTTTAGAGGCAATTTCTTTGTGATGTCCCATATTGCATGCAGAAGTATAACTCGGATTCAAAAAGAAACTAAGCGTTATAAAAAGCATTATTATGTGGATTTTCTTTTTCAAAGAAATTGTTTTTTCAAGTACAAATTTAGCTAAAAATGTTCGAGGAAATTACTTTTTAAGATTTTGCTAACTACAGTTTCTTAAAATCGGTTGGTTTCATGTTTTTGCGTTTCTTGAAATAATTCGTCAAATGACTTTCATCCGTAAAACCGAATTCGTACGCAATCTGCTTAATCGGCAATTGATTGTTGTGAAATCTTTTTTCGATTAAAGTCGTTCTCAAATTATGAATGTATTCGCGATAACTAATGCTGAATGTTCTTTTGAAATATGCACTAAAATAGGTTTGAGCAATATTAAAATGTTCTGCAATGACTTTTACCTGAACCAATTTTGGCTGATAAATATTTTGATGAATGTAATTGGCAATTTGCTCCGTATCCAAATGTGTTGATTGCATTTGCAGATTCATGCATCGGATTGTTTCTTTAATTAAACCAAAAATCGAAAGAATTTGATAGAAAACAATTGGAGAAGAAGTGACATCTATATATTTGTCATAAGTAACAATATTTTCTACCGTGTTTTTTAAAATCGTTTTGCAAGGTTCATCAAACTTTAAAACCGTTTCTTTTAAGATTTTGTCGCGCATGAAACTTTCAGGAGTATTTACAAGGAATTCGTCGCAAGTCAAGTTTTGTTTCGAATTGAAATAATTATCAGTGAATTTGATAAAAATGAATCGCGTGCTTTTCTTTATATCAAAATAATGTTCGTCGTCTGGTGAAATCACAAAAAGATCTCCTGCTTTATAAGGAAGCAGATTATTGTTCAAATGATGAATACCGCTTCCTTTCTTTATATAAATGATTTCGTAATACGTATGAGTATGCGGAGGAAGATGAAATTTCTCTTCTTCAAATTCATCAAGAACAAGCGTTTTAAACTGATTTAATTTCGGCATAACTTAAATGTACAATTTTATATTGCAAATTTACAACTTTTTTAAAGGTTAACGGTGTTAAATTTGCACCGTAGAAATCTATTCCTTTCTACATTAAATCAAAATGAAAAAAAGTCTTATTGCACTCTCTTTAGGAGGGTTAACTATTGGAATTACAGAATTTGTAATGATGGGGTTACTCCCAGATATTGCTTCAGATATGAAAGTTTCAATTCCTGTGGCGGGATATTTAATTTCGTCTTATGCACTTGGAGTTGTTATTGGAGCACCTTTATTAGTAATCGCAGGAAGAAATTATGCGCCTAAAAAAATGCTTTTAATTTTAGCTTTAATGTTGGCAGTTTTTAACGCATTGTCAATTATAGCTCCCGATTATAATATTTTATTTGCTTCTCGATTTTTATCTGGATTGCCACACGGAGCATTTTTCGGAGTGGGAGCAGTAGTCGCAAGCCGTTTGGCAGACAAAGGAAAAGAAGCGCAAGCAATCTCTATAATGTTTGCTGGTTTAACGATTGCGAACTTAATAGGTGTACCGATTGGTACTTATATAGGTCACCATTTCATTTGGCGTTATACTTTTGTGTTAATTGCGATTGTTGGTTTGCTAACATTTTTGGCTATTTATTTATGGATGCCAAATCTTGAAAAAGGTGAAAGTGTCAATATGAAAACACAGCTTCAATTTTTTAAGAAAACAGAAGCGTGGTTGATTATCGGAATCACAGCAATTGGTTTTGGAGGTCTTTTTGCTTGGATCAGTTATATTGCTCCTTTATTAATTAATGTATCGAAATTTTCGCCAGAAGATGTTTCTTCAATCTTAATTCTAGCAGGATTAGGAATGGTGGTTGGTAATTTCGTAGGAGGGAAATTAGCAGATCGTTTTTCGCCAGCGCCAACAACATTAGCTTTGTTGCTTGTAATGTCTATTGATTTAGTTTTGGTTTACTTTTTCTCATTCAATCAATATATGTCTTTATTTCTGACTTTCTTAACGGGAGCTATTTCGTTCTCAGTTATTGCGCCAATTCAGATGTTGATGATTCGTACGGCAAAAGGAGCAGAGATGATTGCTTCTGCATCGCTTCAAGGAAGTTTCAATATTGGTAACGCTTTAGGAGCTTTTCTTGGCGGATTACCTTTAGCAGCTGGGTTCAGTTATTCGTCTCCAAACCTTATAGGAGTTGTAATGTCTGTAATCGGAATGATTATTACATTCATATTGATGAGGTTACATCAAAAGCAATTGCAGTTGCAGCGTATTTAAACCTTTAGAATTTAATTTTTTATAGCCCTTAACGTTTGTTTAAGGGCTTTTTTTGTGCCTTAAACTTACGCTATATTTTATTTTAAGTTGCTCATTTAGCTCTTCTAGTCAGAAAATACACTTTAAAATAAAGCATTTCTTTTTTCTGTTTTTCATTTTTTTTAGGATCCCTTTAACTTTTTAAGTGTAAAATTAACACCTAATAATTTCGTAATTAATATTCATGTAATCGATTGTTTTTTTTGTAAAAAGTGAATCAAATGAACGTTTAATAATAATATATTTAATATTTTATATTGATATAAATTATATATGTCACATAAAAAACCGATAAAATTTTTAATATGTAATTTTTTTTATGAAATTTTTGGGAAATTTTATTTTTCGTTTAAAAAAAATATCTATGTTTGTGTAATCGATTACAACTTTGTTTTCGTTCTTCGAAATCGATTAAGTAAAAAGTAGATAAAACAGAGCAGGAATAAAGCTTTAGAGGAGATATAAATAAATTACTGTTAAAATAAAACCACAAATATTAACTTAAAAATGAATTGAAAGTAACCACAAAAAACCACTTAAACCAAAAAGAAAAACTTTTAATAACTTAAACAATCAACCATGAACTTTAAAGAACTATTAAACAAAGGGGCAAATTTTTGCTTTAAACTTGTTTTCTTACTGTGCTTATTGATCGGTAGTCAAGTACACGCGCAGGGCACAACGATAGAGGGAACCGTGAAGGATGCTGCGGGACTTTCTCTTCCTGGGGTAAACGTCTTAGAAAAAGGAACTAAGAACGGAACTTCTACCGATTTTGACGGGCATTTTAAATTAAAGCTTACCAACCCGAAAGCGGTATTAACTTTTTCTTTTATCGGATTCAAAAACATTGATATTTCGACTGAAGGAAAAACGAAAGTTAATGCAACCATGTCTGAAGATTCTAACAACTTAAATGAAGTTGTTGTAATTGGATATGGAACATCTAAGAAATCTGATTTGACTGGAGCTGTATCTACTATTTCTGGTACAGATTTGAAAAAAGTCCCAGTGGCAAATGTCGCTGAAGCTTTAACAGGTCGTATTGCAGGTGTTCAAGTAGCTGCTTCAGAGGGTTCTCCAGATGCAGATATTAGAATTAGAGTTCGTGGAGGTGGTTCACTTACTCAAGATGCTTCGCCATTAATTATTGTAGATGGATTTCCAATCAATAATATGAATGATATTTCTTCATCTGATATTGATTCTATGACTGTTTTAAAAGATGCTGCTTCAACTGCAATTTACGGATCTCGTGGTGCAAATGGAGTTATTCTTATTACTACAAAAAGCGGAAAAGACGGGAAAATTGCCGTGAACTTTAATATGTTCTATGGTATGAAAACGATGGCTAACCAAATTGATGTTTTGTCACCTGAAGATTATACGAAATGGCAATACGAATATGCTATGCTTTCTCAAACAGGAACAAAAGTAGCTTCTAATCCAGATACATACACTAAGTATTTTGGAAATTGGGAAGATCATGATATGTACAAAGGATTAAAGGGAGATAATTGGCAAAAGCAAATTTTTGGACGTAGAGGTGAGGTGCAAAGCCGTGATTTAGGAATTAGAGGCGGAACAGATAAGCTTAATTATAACTTTAATTATGCTCATTATGATGAAAAGGCAATCATGATAGGTTCTAACTATAAAAGAAATAACCTAGCATTAGCTTTAAAAAGCAAATTAAGTGATAAAGTAGATGTTGCTTTCACTATGCGTTATTCAGATACAGAAATTGATGGTGGTGGGGTAAATGAGCAAAATGAGAAATCTTCGTCAGATTCTCGTATGCGTACTATTGTAGGTTATGCACCACTTCCTGTTGCTGGTTTGACTTCAGAAGATGTTGCTGGAGATGGATCTGATTTATTGGTAAATCCTTTTAAATCTGTTTCAGATAATGAT
The DNA here is from genome assembly GCF_042436695.1 of Flavobacterium sp. HJSW_4. Taxonomy (NCBI): domain Bacteria; kingdom Pseudomonadati; phylum Bacteroidota; class Flavobacteriia; order Flavobacteriales; family Flavobacteriaceae; genus Flavobacterium; species Flavobacterium sp. HJSW_4. Next base: position 138,072 of record NZ_JBHNPP010000001.1, on the reverse strand, counting down.
CGTCAGCAGTTTCGTAAAAACTTTAATATGTTAGGAAGTTTTGGTTGGGAAATTGTAGATAATTTGAAATTGAAAGTTGATTTAGGTCTTGATAATTTTAACAATTTAGATTACCGTTTCTATGGACTAACTACTTACTACGTAGCTAATTCGCCAGCGGCAACTTTGCAAGATATGCCTGCAATGATTATGGGCGATAGTAAAGAAAAGCGTTTTAGAAATGCTAATACATTAAATTATGATTTCAAAAAAATAATGGGTGATGATCACCATTTGACTGCTCTTCTTGGTCAAGAAAGTATTTCATATACTTCAAATACAGTAACGACTACTATTCATGGGTATCCTACTTTTTTTGATTTCGAAAAAGCAAAAACACTTACAAGTCAAGGAACACCACAAGCAGTAGATAACTACTACAACCCAGATGATAGATTATTATCATTCTTCGGACGTGCTAATTATGATTACAAAAATCGTTACATCTTCTCAGCTACTTTTCGTGCAGATGGTTCGAGTAAATTCTTAGATGGAAATCGTTGGGGATATTTCCCAGCATTTGCAGCAGGATGGAAAATCTCAGAAGAGAATTTCTTAAAAAATAAAACTTGGATCAATCTTTTAAAAGTAAGAGCTAGTTATGGTGAAGCAGGAAATAATAATATTCCTGTTGGACAGCAAATTCAAATTTTTCAATCTACACCAACAACATGGATCAATGGAGTTACAAGTGTTTGGGCACCTTCTAAAACAATGCCTAATCCAGACTTGAAATGGGAAACAACAGTTACTCAGAATCTAGGTTTAGATTTCGGATTTTTCAAAAACCGTTTAAGCGGTAATTTCGATGTCTATAAAAACATTACAAGCGATTTGTTAATTAATTTCCCAGTTCCTGGATCTGGATATGATTACCAATACCGTAATATGGGAGAAACACAAAATACAGGTTTCGAAGCGACTTTAAATGTTGTAGCTATAGAAAAAGCTAAATATGGTTTGAACTTTTCATTCAATATGTCAGTAAACAAAAATCGTATTAACTCATTGGGTGTTATGAATAATTTTGGACAAGCAACTGGATGGGCTTCTTCACAAATTGGAGATGATTATCTTATAGAAGTTGGTTCTTCTTTAGGTGCTATGTATGGATATAAAAATGATGGAAGATATGAAGTTTCTGATTTTGATTATGTTGGAGGGAAATATGTTTTAAAAACTGGAGTAGTTTCTACTGCTACAACTCTTGTAGGAGACGGAAGTGCTCTTAAACCTGGAGACATGAAATTAAAAGATATTAATGGAGATGGTAAAGTAGACATAAACGATAAAACAATCATTGGAAATGTTAATCCAAAAAGTTCAGGAGGTTTTATCATCAATGGAAATGCTTATGGATTTGATTTAATGGCAGCTTTTAACTGGAGTATTGGTAATGATATATACAATGCTGATAAAATTGAATTTTCTACAGCTACAGCTTCAGGAAGATATAAAAATTTAAATTCTACTATGGCTGATGGAAAAAGATGGACAAATTTTGATCCAGCGACAGGTCAATTAGTAACAGATAATCCGGAAGCTTTAGCAGCTCTTAATGCTAATACAACTATGTGGTCTCCATATATGAGAACTGCTGTATTTACAGATTGGGCAGTTGAAGACGCATCATTTTTAAGATTAAATACTTTAACATTAGGATATACAACTCCAGAAATGTTTACATCTAAACTTGGAATTTCTAAATTAAGATTCTACTTGACGGCAAGCAATGTTTTTGTTTGGACAAACTACTCAGGCTCTGATCCTGAAGTTTCAACGAGAAGAAAAAACCCGCTTACACCAGGGGTTGATTCAAGTCCTTACCCAAGAAGCAGACAAATGATTTTTGGAATGAATCTTAATTTCTAATTTTAAATTATCACAAAATGAAACATAAATTAATAATAGCGGGACTAATTATTTCGAGTTTATTTAGTTCTTGCCAGCAGTTTGAAGATGACTATTTAGATACAGATGCGCCATCAACATTAGATCCAGCATTGATCTTTTCTGAACCGACACTTGCAAAAGGAGCTGTTGATGGAATAAAAGTTCCATTTGCTGAGACGAACTCTTATAGAGGAAGATTTTTACCTTACTATGGATTAAATACAGATACAGAATGGTACAATACGTCGCAGACAGCAGGTGATAAGGCAGATTTGGCTGTTTACGATGCAAAGCCAAGTAACACAGAGATGAATACAACAAATAATGCTTATTCAATGATGTTTTCAGGTATTGAACGTGCGAATGTTTGTATTACAGGTATGCGTCAATATGGAGATCCTAAACCGGGAACAGAAATGGGGCAGTTGTTAGGAGAAGCTTTAACATTAAGAGCAATATACTATGCTGATTTACTTAAAGCATGGGGAGATGTTCCTGCTCGATTTGAACCTATTACTACTGCAACTTTATACTTGCCTAAAACGGATAGAGATGTTATTTACAAGCAATTAATTGCAGATTTAGGAGAAGCTTCTACTTTGGTTGCATGGCCAAATGCAACGTCTTATACTAGCACAGTTGAACATGTTAATAAGGCATTTGTAAAAGCATTTAGAGCGCGTTTGGCTTTGGTGGCAAGCGGTTACCAACAATATCCTGACGGAGTAAGAAGAAGCAATGATCCAGAACTTTCAGTTGCTAACATGTATGCATTGGCATTAAAAGAATCTCGTGAAGTTATTGAAAGCGGTTCTGCTCATTTAGAATCTACTTTTGAAGGTTTATGGAGAAAATACAATCAAGAAATTACTACTGCAGGAGGAGAATCTCTTTGGGAACTTCCTTTTGCTGATGGTCGTGGTCGTATGTTGTTTACATTTGCAGTAAAACATACTTCTCCAAGCGATCAATTCCAGCAAAATGGAGCAAACCGTGGAGGTACAGCAGGTCCTTTACCATTTGTTTTCTATGATTATGATCAGACAGATTTACGTAGAGATGTTACGTGTGTACCTTACAAATGGGGTACTGCCGTAGCAGCAACTCCTTATCCTATTGCTAAGCAAGAGTTAGCATCATTAGATACATGGTGTTTTGGTAAATATCGTTACGAATGGATGACACGAAGAGTTACTTCAGATAATGATGATGGTGTTAATAAAATGTACATGCGTTATGCTGAAGTGCTTCTTATTGCAGCTGAAACAGCAAATGAATTAGAAGGTCCTGGTGCAGCGATGCCTTATTTAAAAGAAATTAGAAGAAGATCATTTTCTTCAGCTGATCAGACTGTGAAAGTTGAGAACTATGTAAATGCTTTAACTAGTAAAGAAGTAATGTTTAATGCTCTTGTTGAAGAAAATAAATTTGAGTTCACTGGAGAAATGGAGCGTAAACAAGCGCTTATTCGTTGGAACTTGCTTAAAACAAACTTAGACAAAGCAAAACAAAAAATGGCAGATTTATCAGCTCGTACTGGTGAATATGCTGATGTACCTGGTACTTTATACTATAAATATAAATCTGATAATGTTAGCTTAGATATTTATGGATTAAACAGAGGAGAAACTACAAATCCTGGAGCTACATATACAGCTTTTACATGGACATGGACAGGAACTTCTGCCGATGCTAAGATCGCTTCATTGTACAAACCAGGAGTAAATCCTGATAACAGACAATTTTGGCCAATATGGCAAGTATTTCTTGATGGAAGTAATGGCCAGTTAAAAAATGATTTTGGTTATTAAAATCTTTAATAAATTAATAAGTTATTATGATGAACACAAAAAATATATTTAGAGGACTAATAACCATATTATTGCTTGCAATTACAATTTCGGGTTGTGAAAGTTATAATGAAGAGTTGTTAGACGGTGTAGGAAATACAAGAGAATTTTCTCCTATTGCACTGACAGCCAGAGTTAGAAACTCAACTACAGTTGAATTAAACTGGAGTGTTAAAGCAGATGAAAACCCAGATCATTACGTGGTAGAGTTTAGTCCAGATGATCCAGAGTTCAAGACTATTTTTAAAACAATGAATGTTTCAGCTAGTCAACTACCAATTCAAGTAGCTTTAGAAGGAGAAACTACTTATTCTATTAGAGTAAAATCGGTAAGTGCATCTGGTCTTGAGGATTCTAAATGGTCTATTACTACTGCGACAACATTATCTGAACAGATTTTCTTCCCAATAAAAGATGAAGAAATTCAAGGTACATCTGTTACTTTGAGATGGACGCCAAATAGTAATGTAACTCATATTTCGCTTCAACCGGGTGATGTAACTCATACTATAACAGCAGAAGAGAAAACGGCTGGAGTAGCAATTGTTACTGGTTTAACTCCTGAAACAGACTATGCAGTTACTTTAAAAAATGGAACAAAAACAAGAGGAACATTAAGTTTTACAAGTGGTGTTGATCTTACAAATGGTATTATAGTAAATCCAGGAGATGATTTAAATGCTAAAATAGCGCTGGCGACAGCAGGATCTAGATTGTTGCTTATGCCAGGTATTTATCAGACAACTGGTGAGGTGATTTTAAATAAATCGCTTATCATTAGAGGTGTAAGACCAGAGGATAAACCAAAATTAAATGTGAAATTTACTGTAAATTCAGGACTTGTTAACCTTTCATTGGTAGATTTAGAATTATATGGAACCGGATTAACTAATGCTGCGGTTGTAACTGTTTCAGGAGCTTCTCTTAATTATGGAAATATTTTAATCACTAAATCTTACATCCATGATTACACACGTGCTTTAATTGCGGCTAGTGCTTCAAATTCAAAAGTAGTTTCATTTACGGTTGATAATAGTATTGTTAAGTTAGTAAATACGAATGCTGGAGCTGATTTTATTGATTTTAGAAATACATATGTTGCAAGTATAGTACTTAAAAATAGTACATTCGATTCTTGTTCTACAGGACGTGATTTTGTTAGGGTAGATGCAGTTCTTCCAGCTGGAGGAGGTTTCTCTGGTACTGGATTAAAAACTACAACTTTAATACAAAACTGTACGTTGTATAATGTTTCAAATACAGTAGCTCCAAAAAGAATTTTATATGTAAGATTTGCAGATAATAGTTCTACTGTAATGAACACATTGATTGTTTCAACATCAGCTATTTATACGAATCAGACGACTACAGAAGCGCCTACATTTAGTAAAAATTATTACTATACTGCTGCAAGTTTTATGGATGCGAGTATTGCTTTAAACAAAGTTGATGCAAGTGGAGTAACAGCAAACCCACAATTTGTGGATGCTACGACAGGTAACTTTAAAGTTCAAAACCAAACAATGATTGACAATAACATTGGAGATCCTCGTTGGTTAAAATAAAAATCGTGGTTGATTAAATAGGAAAAGCGGGATGCAATTTAGTTTGCAATCCCGCTTTTTAAGTTTTCAGTCGCAGTCGCAGTCTCAGTTCTCGGTCTCAGTATTCAGTCGCAGAAGTAACTGAAAACCGAGACTGCGACTGAAAACTAAAATTTATTCGATGGATAAATCAAATTTTTGAAGCAAACCTGCAAGTGCCGTATGCGAAACCTTTGTTCCTTTAATTTTATTTTCTGACGGATCAAAAGCATAATTTCTGGAAGTTCTGAAATCGGTTTTTTCTAGAATACTTTCCACGAAAGTGGCTCCAGAAAGATCACAGTTTTTAAAAACAGCTAAAGACAAATCGGTATTCGAGAAATCAGTTTCTTTTAAAAGGCAATCTATAAAATTGGTTTTCTTTAGTTTTTTGTAAATGAAAGTTGAATAGTCCAAAATACAATCTTGAAAATTCATTGAAAACAAAAAACTATTGCAAGCACTAAAATCCAATCCCATTAATTTACAGCCGATGAATTGGATGTTTTTCAATCCAGTATTTCGTAAAGTCGCTAAAGAAAGATTGCAATTTTTAAAAGTACAATCTAGAAAGTCATTATGGCTTAAATCGCTTTTAGAGAAATTACAGTTGATGAATTCGCAGTTTACAAATTCAGTATTGGCTAAACTTTGTTCCGAATAATCGATTGTTTCAAAAGTTCGGTTTTGGTATAATTTTGATTCCATTAAAAAATTTAAAAGGCATGTAAAGTTTTATTCTAATTCGATACAATCGAAAAGGGTATTGTTTTGAAGTAATTCAGCAACATTCAATTCGCTGTCTACTCGTAAAATATTATCGCAATCTTCAAGATCGAAGTTCCACTGCGATTCTGGTAATAATTGATTTAGTAATGCAGAAGCCGATTCGAATTTGGTCTGATTATCAACGGAAGTTTTAAAAACATAAATCATAATTTGCATTTTTGAGCTAGCAAATTTCCGAAAAACACCCACATATTTGTTAGGATTCTATAATCAATAATTAGGACTTATCAATCATTTTTCGGTATCGGATAGGAGAAATCCCTTCTGCTTTTTTAAAAAATCGGCTAAAGTAAGATTGATCTTCAAAGCCTACTTGCGTTGCGATTTCACCTACAGAAAGTGTAGTTTGAAACAATAAATATTTGGCTTCTAGCAATATGTTTTCGTCAATCCATTTTACCGCAGACTTTCCCGTTACAGTTTTGACACACTTGTTTAAATGGTTTGGAGTAACATTTAGCAGCGAAGAATAATAATTAACCTGATGCTGGGTTTTGATATGATTATGAATTAATTCTTTGAATTTTCCTGTAATTGCCTCTGCCGCCGAAATGCTTTTTGAGGTTTTTACCGCATTTTTATTCATTTCATAAAACAAAGTAATCAGATACGATTGCACAATGTTTAGATCAGTAACAGTTGTTTCAGAATATTCCTTTTTCAATCGTTCCAAAATGTTGGTAATTGGCGCAAGATCTTCAGGAGCAAGTTTAATTTTTGGGTCTCCTGAAATTTTCAAAAAATCAAACTCATTGAGGAGTTCGCGGCTGCCGTATTTTCGAATTAAAATATCAGGATGAAATTGACAAATATATCCGCTGTGTATATTATTCACATTATCAAGCGAAAAAATCTGACCAGCCGGAACCATAATCATTTCGTTATCAGTCGTGATATATTCCTGATACCCCAATTTCATAGTATGCTCTCCCGAAGAAATAAAAATTAGAGTATGGCAAGAATGCTTAGAAGGAGGAACTGGATGCTGCATCTGCATCATCTCTCCAATTTCAAGACAGAAAAAATGTTCAGAATTCGATTTGAAAAGCATGTGGATAGGATTGTCTTCTCCCAAAAACTTTTCTCGAAATCCTTTTAGATTATAGGTCTTTATTTTCTCTGCCTGACTCTTTTTCATTTTTTAATAATATAATCTAAAATCGAGCAGTTTGCATAGATTGTAATGTTTGGTATAAAGATCTTCGACCACTTCAATCAGATTGTCATTTTCCTGATATAGGCTAAAAAATGCTTTGTCAATAGTACTGCAACTTGCAATTTTATTATAAGTAGAACCGTAGCCAGAAATGGCTCTTGCTCCAGTAATGTCTAAGAAATATTGTGCTTCTTCTTCATTTAAATCTAAAACTTTTAGATTGGCAAAATGAATAATTTTACCTTTCATTTTTCCTTCAAAAAGTTCGGCAATTTCTTCAATGCTGTAATAATAATCGTGAAGACAGATATTATTTTCCTGTCCAGGCATGGCAAGATAAATGATTTCATAATCTTTAAAATTATGATCTTCATAAAGCAAAATATTCAAGCTTTCTTCTAAGCCCTCAATTGTATCGCAAGTTTTATGAATACTAGAAATGCCTTGGTCAATTGCCAATTCTTCAAGACATTTTACCACATTGGTCGGGGTATGATCTTCTATATCTCGAACGCCTTCTAGGCAGAAAATGAATTTTTCATTATCCATGCAGTTTTCCTTTCTGTTTTTTTAAGATTTGATTCTTTTACGGATTCTCACAAATGTATTTTTTATAAAACAAAATCTACCATAGAAAGCAGACTTTAACGTGTTTTTTGGATTTTAAATTTAGGTTACAGCTACGTAAATTTTAAAGCGTATTTTTGTAAACCGAAAATAAATTACGCATGATACAAATTAATCAAACCACATCTTTTGAGGTTGAAGATATATTATTCTGTTTTGCTCTTGAATCTGAAGCAGCAGAAGTTTTTAAAGGAAACAATATTTTATTCACTGGAATTGGAAAAGTAAACGCTGCTTACGAATTGACAAAAGCAATCCAAAAGAAAAGACCTTCTGTAATTATAAATCTAGGATCGGCAGGAAGTAGCTGTTTTCAAAAAGGTGAAGTCATTTGTTGTACTAAATTTGTACAAAGAGATATGGACGTTCAAGGTTTGGGATTTGCACTATACGAAACGCCACTTTCTGGTTTGCCTCCAGTTTTAGAATATGGTTTGTTGATGGATAATCTTCCAGAAGGAATTTGCGGAACAGGAGATAATTTCGAAATGGGACATTGTTCAGATGCATACAATGTTGTCGACATGGAAGCTTACGCTCTAGCGATGATTGCGATGAAAGAAAACATTCCGTTTTTAAGTTTAAAATATATTTCAGACGGAGCCGATGATAATGCCGCCGAAGATTGGACAGTTCAAGTTCATAAAGCTGCAATCGCCTACGGTAAAATCTTAGGATTGATTGAAGAGACAGAAGCCATTTCTTAATTGAAGTGGCTTCTGTTTTTTTATTTATATAAAAAGTATGTATTCGTAATCATTAATTATTTTCAGGAGTGTTAGAAAGTGGTTCTGCTATTTTAGATAAATAACCAAACATTGCGGAATTGTTTGGAAAAGAATTTTTTAAAACTGTGGCCATCTTACACTCATGTTTTTTAATTTCATCAATATCCCATGTTTCAAAATTATGAATGTGTAACATTTTTAAGCTTTCAATTGTACCATTCTTAGATTCATTAATAAAAGTTCTTACATGGGCTCTTTTTATTTCAAAAGGCTCATTTTGCAGAGAAGAATTTTGTCCAGATGAAATCATAGCTAAGTTCCCAAAACGATCTAAATCATCTTTATCTAATTTTACAGTACTATTTCTTTGAGGAGTTTGAGGAGCAATATGTTCAATCGATCGATTGGATTTGAAAAGATAATTTTCTGCAATTTTAATGCTTTTGTCATCTTTAAAAACAACATTTCTGTTTTCCCATAAATAATAATCTAAACGCCAGAACCAATATCGGTCAATACTTCCATAAGCTAAATTTGAGCTGTTGAAATTTTCAATAGAAAAACGCTCATTATCGTATTCCTTTATTGTTTCAATAAATTCTTCAGCTTTTATGTCGGCAGGATTTTGTGCTATATATTCTAGTAGTTTTGTCAACCACAAATGATAGGAAGTACTCACATAAAGCATGGATTGATATTGGGTTATTTTTTTTCCATCATTAGGATTAGCATCATTGTCGTTGAAATTAATAAAATACGAAGTGTCATTTTGTTCGTTGTGAGTGATGCGCACAACGAATTGATCAAATAGAAGTTTGTATTTTAAAAGGTTTTCAAAAAAAGTTTTAACCTCATCGTTTTTTAAATTTTTATTGAATGTCTCTTGTAATTTATAAGTATTAAAAAAATTGGTAGTTGTTTTTCGTTCTTCTTCTGAAAGCTGTAACCATAAAACTTGAAGTAAAAACTCAGTAAAATTTAAAATTGATTTTTCGCTTCTGGCTATATAATTAGGATTTGGCCGTTTGGAACTAGAGGTAATTTGTTTTATCGTTGTTTTAATTTCTTTTTCTTCAGTTTTTCCATTTTCATCTGTTTTGATATCATTGCAATATTTTGCAATTTTCTTATAATTAGATAATTGATATAAAGATTTTTTTATTCTCAATTGAAGGTTTGATACTGTTTCTTCTTTATGTGGACGTATTAGAGATTTATCCATTTCTGAAACAGCATTCCAAATTTGTGTATATAAACTCTTGTCGTCACTGATTTTTTTCAACAAATCAACTTTCAAAATCTCATGATTTTCAAGACCTTTTCCAGAGGCATTCATGGCTTCAAAATATCTATTTAGATCTTGAGCAGTGTAGCTTTCAGGAAGCTCAGAAATAAAGAAAGTTGCTTTTTCATATATATAATTTATAAACTCATTCTTATCAGCAGATAAATTGTCTATGAAAGAATTAATAGTTTTAATTCCATCTCTCATTTTTTTGTTGACATATTGCCCTGCGTCATTTGTCACCGTTTTCTCAAAAATGCTCTTTATGTAATTTGCATCTTTTTCTCTAGCAAAAAACTTTAAACGATATTCATCAGGCTTAACAAATTTTTTCCAATCCTCAGAATCAAAAGCAAGTCCCATTAAGTTTAAGACAGTAAAACGCTGTTGTCCATCAACTAAACTTTGTTCGCCGCCATTTTTAAAAATGGTCAACATTCCAATGTAATAAGGATTCTTTTTGTTGGTTTTAAAACCGGTATATAAATCAGTCAATAATTGAAAAATTTCCTTTTCCGTCCATTCAAACAATCTTTGGTATAAAGGAATTGAAAAACTTAGTTGACCTATTGTAGCTGGCGTAAATTTATTATTCATGGTTAATTATATTTAACAATAGTGTTCTTTTTTAATTTTTCAATAATATTCTTTGTCTTGTCTTGATATCTTCCCTTTATACCTGGAAAACTTGTGCCGTAATGAAGGGTTTTTATTTGTTCCAACATTTCTGCTAGGAAAAAAGTTGGAGATGTTGCTTGCTCAATCATCATAATTATTTCAGAATTGGAAGCAAATTTTAGTATTGAATGTAAATAAGCCCTATTATTTTCATATCGATGTTTAGACATAATCTTTATTATGCCAATTAAAGCGTCAGACATGTAGAGAGTTCCAAATTTTAAATAATAAGCAAATAGAAAAGCTTCGATTGCATCACGATACCACCAATGGCTTTCGTGACATAAATTGTCATGAAGAGTTTTGTATTCTAAAGTCTCTGAAAATGTTTTGAATTTATAAATGAAAAAATCTGTGTAAGCAAAAAAGTGAGATCCACCTTGTATAGATTCATTAAATCTAAATTGTTCTCCAAAAGGAGGAATTTCTGAAATTATAGGAGAAGCCTCAAATTCATTTTTGACTTTAAATTTTTGATCGTTATTCCAATCTTTTTTGCGCATCCATTTTCTTAGCCTAAACAAATAAATTTCAAAAGTTCTTCCCAAATCTTTGTCTGTAGAGTCATTATCGAAATTTAAGATTAAATCATCCCATCTTTCAGCCATATGATTTGCTTGTTCTGGAATATGAATAAAACGCAAATGATGCGCTTTGAGCAAATCATAATCGGTTAATGATTTTCCTCTGGAATTTTGATTAGAAAAAAAAGTGTAGGCTAAATCAATAGTTTGGTCTTCGATAGTCAAGACACTAAATTGTAAATTGTTTAATATTTGATCTGTTTTATCCGTAAGGTTCTCATTATCTTTATGATTTTCAATTAGCCATTTATTATAACTCAGATATTCTACTGCCAGTTCTGAATTAAAAGCAGAGTTTAATAAAGAGAAATCTTTCTTATATCCTCCTATTTGTAATAACAAAAGTGATAAAGTAACCAGTCTCTGCTGACCATCAACAATATCGTATTGGTTTTCTTTTCTTTTGTGTAGAATAATGTTTCCTAAATGGTATTTCTTTTCTGAAAAATTTTTGATGTCATCAATCAGTTTTAAGACTGTTTTTTCCTCCCAGCAATATATTCTCTGATAATCTGGAATGGAAAGATTGTACTCGCTGTTGATTGCATTGTCTGTTTCGATTCCTAAAATTTCTCTCAACGAAACGGTATTCAATGTTACATTACTTGTAATTGGGTCACTCATTATTAATGCTTTTTTTGCTCGGGTTGTAGGTTGCTTTTAAGTATAAATTAGACAACTCAAATATAAATTAAAAGCTCAGACCTTAGCTTTAACAATAAATTTTAACAGTAATTATTTTTCAAAATGACTCCAGCATCTTTTTGAAATCGTATAATGTATTGGCTTTTTATATGAAAACTGTACTGGAAGCCTCATAGCTTAAAATTGATAAGTATTTGATGGGTTATTTCGTAGAAATGGATGAGGTTGATTTAATACTGCTTTAAAGAAACTTTTTAACTTTATAATATTCCTTTTTACTAATTAAAAAACCTCAAAACCAAAATGATTTTAACTATGAGAAAAATAATAATACTGTGTTGTGCTTTTCTTTTATTTGGAAAAACAATAGCGCAGGAAATTCCATTAGTGACTAATATTTCAGCCAGAAACAATATTACTTTAAACGGAAAATGGAGATATATCGTAGATCCGTTAGAAAATGGATATTACAATTACCGTTTGGAGCCTTTTAAAAATAACGGATTTTTCGAAAACAAAAAATGGAATACCACAGAATTGAGTGAATATAATTTTGCAACCTCAGCAGTTATGGATATTCCGTCAGATTGGAATTCGAAAGATCAGAGATTGTTTTTTTATGAAGGAACGGTTTGGTTTCAGAAAGACTTCAATTATAAAAAGGATTCTAAAACAAAAGGGATTCTGCATTTTGGAGCAGTCAATTATGATGCGAAAGTTTATGTAAACGGAAAAATGGCAGGAACTCATATTGGCGGTTATACGCCTTTCAACTTTGATGTAACCGATTTATTAGTTGACGGAAATAATTTCGTAGTAGTAAAAGTCGATAACAAACGCCATAAAGACAACGTACCAACGGTAAATATGGATTGGTGGAATTATGGCGGAATCACAAGAGATGTAACTTTAGCGCAAGTTCCGAATACGTATATCGAAGATTATCTGATTCAATTGGATAAAAAAGAAAAAGGAAAAATTTCGGGCTGGATAAAACTGAATACCGAAAGTGGAAACCAATATGTTTCAGTTTCAATTCCAGGATTAAAAATCAAAAAGAACGTTGCGACTGATGCTAAAGGAATGGCCTATTTCGAAATCAAAGCCAATCCAGTTTTATGGACTCCTGAAAAACCAAAACTATACGACGTAATCATAAGCAAAGCATATGAAAATATTGTGGATCAAATTGGGTTTAGAACTATTGAAACCAAAGGCAAAGAAATTCTGTTAAACGGAAAAAAAGTCTTTTTACGCGGAATCAGTATTCACGAAGAAGCACCTTTTAGATCTGGAAGAGCTTGGTCTGATAATGATGCAATTACGTTGTTGACTTGGGCAAAAGAACTAGGATGCAATTATGTTCGTTTGGCGCATTATCCGCACAACGAAAATATGGTAAAACAAGCCGAAAAAATGGGATTAATGGTTTGGTCTGAAGTTCCAGTTTATTGGACCATTTCGTGGACAAATCCTGATACTTATGCCAATGCCGAACACCAATTGCACGATATGATTTACAGAGATAAAAACCGTTGCGGAATCGTGATTTGGTCTATTGCGAATGAGACACCACATGGAGACGATCGAGATATTTTTTTAAGCAAATTGGCAAAATATGCTCGAACGCAAGACAATTCTCGTTTGATTAGTATGGCGATGGAAGTGACTTCAAGCTCTAATAATATCAATACACTTCATGATAATATGAACGAATATGTAGACATTGTAAGTTTTAACCAATATTTAGGTTGGTACAGAGGAACCAACGAATCTTGTAAAGACATGCAATGGGTAATTCCGTATAACAAACCAGTTATTGTCAGTGAATTTGGTGGTGAGGCTTTGCAAGGTCTTCACGGAGATAAAAAAGAACGTTGGAACGAAGAATATCAAGAAGAATTGTATATTCAAAACACTCAGATGTTCAATAGAATTGAAGGTTTAGCAGGAGTTTCTCCGTGGATTTTAGTAGATTTTAGATCGCCAAGAAGACAATTGCCAAACATTCAGGATTTCTTCAACCGCAAAGGTTTAATTTCTGATCAAGGAATTAAAAAGAAAGCTTTTTATGTGATGAAAGATTGGTACGCGCAGAAAGAGAAAGAATATAAATAAGTTTGAAGTTTTAGATAAAGAGAAAAACCTTCAGAATCAATTTTGATTTTGGAGGTTTTTGTGTGTTTTATGATTAAGTATATATTAAATATCAAACAAGATTTGCAAAATTGATTATAGAAAATAAGGAATTATGATTTTAATCAGATTGGTAGATTGCTCTAATAGTAATAGATTATTGACACTATCAAATCTGATTGTAATTTGTTTTATTTGGTTGATAAATCATTTAAAAAAAAAATATAGTGTAATTCAAAAGAATAAAAATTGCTTTATTTTTGTCTAAATCTTAAATACCACGAATTGTCTGATATACCTATAATAATTCAAATTCCAGAAGAAGAAAAGCTTTCTTTTGATAAATTTATAATTTCTCAACGTGGGAAGTATATTAGGTCATCTCAACAAATTGTAGATGAAATTTTTTTAAGACGACCAGATTTACAAAACAATATTATTGAAACTAAGATGGTAAGTGATATAATTAAATCACTTAGAACTGAAGTTTGGGATGAGTTCTTAAAGGATGAGGTTAATTTTAATGCAGCAGTAATGAAAGACCTGTATAAAATTTTAAAGACTCCTAAAATATTATTGGACGTTTTGATTGAAAACAGTATTGTATCCAAAGAAGGAGAGGATTTAAAAATTTCTGTTAAAGAACTTTGTGGAGAGTATGCCGGAAGAGTATTTCCTTATTTATATGCTCTTTCGCTAAGTAATACCCAATCAAGAAGGGCAAGGGCGGGAAAAACTTTTGAGGCAATTATTTACAAATTATATAATTTATTAGATTATGAATTTGATTCTCAAAATAAAATCGGAAGACAAATTTTTAGCGAAGTTGGTCTAGGGAAAAAAGTTGATTCAGTTTTGCCGAGTATTGAAAAATTTAATCAGAGGAGAAATAAAACTATTATTGGAACAATGAAAACTTCTTTGAGAGAAAGATGGCAGGAAGTTGCAGAGGAAATAGAAAGAACTAAAATACCAGAAATTCACTTACTAACGGTTGATGAGGAAATTTCAGCAAGTAAGGCGGAAGAAATGTCTAAGCATAACATTGTTATTGTAGCTTATTCATGGATTGCAAATGGCAATAAATTAGCTAAAGCAAAAAATATAGTAAGTTTTGAAGAGTATTTTTTTGAAGAAATACCAACAATTATAGAGTTTTGGAGAAAATGATAAAAATTATTGATTTATTTGCTGGAATTGGAGGCATTAGGAGAGGATTTGAGCAAGCTTCAAATGAAAAAATTGAATGTGTTTTCACAAGTGAATGGGATAATTTTGCTGTTCAAACATATAAAGCTAATTATCCTAACGAAGAAATCTTTGGTGATATTACCACTGTTAATGTTAATGATATACCTGAACATGATATTTTATTAGCTGGTTTTCCTTGTCAACCCTTTTCTCAAGCAGGATTAAAGAAAGGATTTGATGATACAAGAGGAACTTTATTTTTTGATATTGAAAGGATATTAAAAACGAAACAACCAAAAGCTTTTTTATTAGAAAACGTTAAAAGGTTGAAAACTCATGACAATGGGAGAACGTTAGAAATTATAATTAAGCATTTAAAAGAAGCGGGTTATAAGAATATCTATATAGATGTTTTAAAAGCTAGAGATTTTGGTTTGCCTCAAAACAGGGAAAGAATATTTATTGTGGGATTTTTAGATGAGAATGTGAAGTTTGAATTTCCGAAACCTATAAGTAAATTAACAAGGGTAGGTGATATATTAGAAACAAAAGTCGATCCAAAATATACGATCTCAGATAAGCTTTGGGAAGGACACCAAAGACGAAAATTTGAAAATAAATTGAAAGGAAAAGGTTTTGGATTTGGGATTGTGAATAAAGATTCAGAATATACTAATACAATTTCTGCAAGATATTATAAAGATGGAAGTGAAATTTTAATTGAACAAAAAGGCAAAAATCCTAGAAAGTTAACCCCCAGAGAAGCTGCAAGACTCCAGGGGTATCCAGATACTTTTAAAATAGTTGTTTCAAATAACCAAGCATATAAACAATTTGGCAATAGTGTTCCAGTTAATACAATACAAGCAGTCGCAAGTGAAATGATAAAAAGCCTAAAAGGAGCAGAACAAATTGAGATTAAAGAGCTACAAATTATTGAATAAGTTATAATCACAAATTAAGGTCTCATTTTTTGAGTTAATACTTCTCATACCAGTGCCACCAATTACTGTTTGGTCTTCTTTTACATTATCAAAAAAACTATCAATTTTGATAAATTTCCAAGCAACTAATTCCCGTTCAGTTTGATTATTAATTTGTCTTACAATTAGATAATATTCTAGTTGTGTCTCATAGGAAATTCTCACTAAATCATTTAGACGTGGTACATCTAATCCAAAACCTTTTTTTGCAAATTTTGGTAAATCTTTTTCTTTAACTTCAATCAAGCGGTAAACATTTTCAGATGTTTTAACTATCATGTCAATATCGGAAGGTTTTCCTTTTTCTTTGCCAAATCCTAAATAACCATCTAGAAATAATCTGTTTAGATAAATTTTAATTAGCTGAGATGTAGAAAAAGGTTCTAAATTATCTATTAACCATTGTTTTGTAGATTCAAGTATTGGGTAAGAATTTTTCTTTCTGTTTTCAATTGTAGTGAAAAAGTCTGTTATTTCTTCAATGTTATTGGAAGTCGTTTTGAAAGTATTTGTATCGGTATCAAATTCATGTATGATTATATCTGGAACATTAAGAGATATATTTTCATTTGCATATTTCATAACAGGTAATTCTTTCCAATTATCTGTATATGAAATCAAATACATTTTTTGAAAATTGAGCTTTGATAAAAAGCTGAAAACTTCAACATAACTGCCGTCGAAATCTTCCTCAGGAATAATCGATAGATAAAGAGAATTATCTAAACTAGATTCATTACTATCTTTAGAAATTATGATTCCTCCTTCCATCTGTTTGTAATTTGGATACTTTGAAGTTAAATAATTTTCAAGAAATAGTTCTCCTCTAAAGCCTTTGTATCTGCTTGCTAATTGTTTATCTCCTATAACATTATTAGAAACAAGCATATGTATGCCTTCTAGGATATCTTTTTTTTCCATAATATATTAATTATTAAATTTGTTTTTGGAGTTCTTGGCGTCTTTAAATTATAAGAATTTATAGTCTTACCGAGAAGTGGTATTTTTTAATCTGGATATATACAAGTGTAGCAATAATTTAAACTTAACCCACAAGTATTTTTACGGTTTTTTTGTGTTTTTTCCGTAATTTTATTTGAACAAAAACAGACTTAAAATGGAGATAGAAATTATCATAAGATTGCTTTTAGCAGCATTTTGGGGAGCTTTAATTGGTGCCGAAAGAGAATACAGAGGAAAAGCCGCTGGACTTCGAACCACAATAATGATTTCTGTCGGAGCTTGTTTTTTTACTTTAATGTCTGAATGGATCGGCGGCACTGGAAATCCAGACCGTATAGCTTCTAATATTGTTACTGGTTTAGGTTTTCTTTGTGCGGGAGTAATCTTTAGGTCAGACAGTCATGTTTCGGGAATTACAACGGCGGCGACAATATGGTCGGTTGCGGCGGTTAGTATGGGCGTAGGAGCGGGGTATTATTTTGCTTCGGCTTGTGCAGCGCTTATGATTCTTCTAATTCTAACGATGCTAACGGTTCTTCAAGATAAAATTGACCTCATCAACGAACATAAAATGCTTCGAATAACCTTTAAACGCTCAGATGCAGGTCACGCAAGATGCAAAGAGCTTTTTTCGACTTATGGTATAAAATCTAAACTGTTAGTGCAACACCGTAATATAGATCATATTATTTTAGAATGGCAAATTCACGGTTCTAAACATTCGATTGAATCTTTGTATGCTTCACTTTTAGCAGATCCAATTTTTGAAGAATTGGTGTTGTAATTTTAGATTAGTTTTTTCAATATCTCAATTCCTTTTTCTAATTCCTCTTTAGAAGAAGAAGCAAAACCAAGTCTTGTTCCGTTTTCATTATAATTTAGATATCGGTGTGCTTTTCCATCAGAGAAATACAATCCTTTTTTATACGCTTCTTTTGCCAGTTGTTCTAAATGGATTGATTGATCAAATTTAGTCCAAACCGTCATTCCTCCTTGCGGAATAGAAAAATCAACGGCATTTCCTAATTCACTGTTTAATAAACTACAGAAATGATTTCGTTTGTCTTCATAAATAGAAAGAGATTTTCGAAGATACCGTTGTACTGTTCCATCATTTATAATTTCTGCCATAGCATTATCAAGAATATGATCGCCTTGTCTGTCTAGAAGTACACGAACTTTCGTTAAATGCTCAATTACATTTTCTGGAGCGGCCAAATAGCCCATTCTAAAAGCAGGAGAAAAACTTTTGCTAAAAGAACCGCAATAAATAACCATTCCGTTTTCATCGGCACTTGCTAAAGGAAGCAACGGACGATTGCTATAATGAAAATCAAAATCGTAATCATCTTCAAAAATGATAAAACCGTATTCTTTCGCAAGTTCTAATAATTCCAATCGGCGATCAATGCGAAGCGCAACAGTTGTTGGGTAATGATGATGCGGTGTAATGTACACCATTCGAACTTTATTCTTTTGGCAGACTTTTTTCAATTCTTCGATAACCAAACCATGTTCATCAACAGAAATCCCGATATGTTGAGCTTTTGCATGGAGGAAATTGTTTTCGGCACGACGCCAACCAGGAATTCCCGAAACAACGATATCTCCTGGTTGTATAAGGGCATTACAAACCAAATTAACTCCCATAACAGTTCCTCGTACTGATAATATATTTTTGGAAGTCGTTTTTAAACCGCGAGTTTCATTTAAATGTTTTGAAATAGCTTCTTTGTAATAATCAGATCCGTCTGGATTTCCATAACTTCCAAATTTATCGTAAAGTCCGCTTCGGGTTAATTGATTGCGGTAAGCTCTGTAAAGTTCTTTTAAAGGAGCCAATTTAGGATCTGGAAAACCATCATCAAAATGAAGTTGGGTTTTAGGCACAAAAAAAGAGTTTTCTAAATACTGAGGTTTATCAATTGTAAAACCAGCTACTTTTTGTGCTTTGTTGGATTTTTCTTGAAGTTTTTCAGGTTTGATTTCTGGTATATGGGCAGACACAAATGTACCGCGTCCCGTAAAACTCTCAAGCCAACCTTGATTTTGTAATTCTTCAAATGCTTTAGAAACCGTAATTCTATTGATTCCGATAAAAACAGCAATATCTCTCGAAGAAGGCAATTTTTGTCCCGCTTGAAGTTTTCCTTGTTTTATAGAAAGCAATAAAACGGCAGCTAACTGAAGATATATCGGTTTGTCTCCATTTGGATTCAAATCGAGATCATTAAAAATCACTTTTAAAATTGGACTATTCATTTTGAATAAATTGGACTACAAATATAATCCAATTTAAATTTAATTTTGAACTTTAAAAGATAAAATGCTATGAATGAAATAAATATCATAATAAGAAAAGCACAGGAAATTGATGCCGAAAAAATTTGGGTTTTAATGCGAGATTTGGCCGTATTTGAAAAATACATTGATGTTTTTGCCATTACGCCGGAGATCGTTCGCGAAAGCGGATTCAGAAAAAGTCCGCCTGATTTTTATTGTATTGTTGCAGAAGATGCAGGACAAATCGCGGGAATGTTAGTCTATTATTTTCTGTCTTATACCGCTGTAAATAAACCAGCCATTTATTTAAAAGAATTATATGTTGACGAAAAATATAGAGGTCAGAAAATTGGCAAACAATTAATGAATGCTTTGCATAAAGAAGCTAAACAAAATAATTGCGGTCAAATTAAATGGACCGTTGCGCCATGGAATGATGCTGGAAAAAAGTTTTACGAAAGACTTGGAGCCAACGAAAACAAAGATTGGTTAAACTACGAATGGAATCTTTAAATATTGATTAATTTTAGAATTGAAAAAATCAGATTATGAATTTTAATTTACAACCCGTTTTAGAAAACGATCTTTGTATTCTATCTCCTTTAGAAGAAAAAGATTTTGATGCATTATATAAAGTGGCTTCCGATCCTAAGATTTGGGAACAGCACCCGAATAAAGATCGATGGAAAAAAGAAGTCTTCGAAAAGTTTTTTGAAGGAGCAATGCAAAGCAAAGGCGCTTTTAAAATTATAAAAAAAGAAACTGGAGAAGTTGTTGGAAGTACAAGATTTTACGATTTCAATCAAGAAGAAGATTGTATTTTTATTGGCTATACTTTTTATGCCGTTTCCTGTTGGGGAAAAGGTTTTAATCTAAGTGTAAAAAAGACAATGCTGGATTATCTTTTTAAATCTGTTTCTAAAGTTAGATTTCATATTGGAGCAGAAAATATTCGTTCGCAAATTGCGATTTCAAGAGTTGGAGCCCAAAAGATAGCCGAAGAAGAAGTAGCTTACTTTGGAGAAAAACCAAAATGGAATTTCGTTTATGAGATCGAGAAACCAAATTGAATTAGCGGCTGTAATGCCTCTGATCACGGCTATTTTTTGATTTTCTGAATTATCACAAAACTATTTTATTTCGAATGTTAAATTAAGCTTACAATTCTTACATTAGCAGATTCAAAATTTAGCCTATGGAGAATTTTATTCTTTTAATATTAATTGCATGTGTTGTCATTTTATTTAATAATTTTTCGAAATTAAAGAAGGAAAATGAGTTTTTAGATTCTTCTTTTACAAAGATTAAGGAAGATTATAAAACCTTAAAAAAGGAAATTGAGGAAATAAAAAATCAGCTTACAGAACCTGATTTTAAACCTGAAAATTTAACTTCTGTAAAAGATGAGGTTGAAATAATTGATGAACCAATACCCGAAAACATACCTTTAATTATACCAGATGCTGTATCTGTTATTGAAGATATTTCTCTAGAAAATAATATTGTAGCAGAAGAAATTTCAGAAAAACCAGTATTAGTTTCAGATGCTATTACTACTGATTCATATAACGAAATTGAAGCAAACGAAACTCCTCAGTTTGTAGAAAATTTTGAAACACTTCCTATAAATAAAGAGGTTGTACACGATGATTCGAAAGAACTTGAAGAAGAGCAAGATTATCCTGAAAGCGCTCTTTATGTTTTAATGAAAAAATTAGAACAGCAATTTGCCGAAAACTGGACAGGAATTCTTGGAACAGCCATTATGGTTTTAGGAATTGGCTATCTGAGTATTTATACAGCCTTGAAAGTTTCACCAATGTTCCGAGTATTAATTCTTTGGTTGTATGCTGGAATTTTAGGCGGTTCTTATTATTTTTTAAAGAATAAAGAAAAATGGTTTAAAACGGGACTTTGGCTTCGTAGTGCTGGAGCAAGTTTATTCCTGTTTGGTTGTTTTGGCGCATCGCAGATTCCGGCGCTTACTTTTTTAGATAATATTCCCCTCGCGTATTCGCTTATCGGATTAGGAATCGGAATCAATTTGTATGTTGGATATATTATCAAACAGCAAACCTTTTTATCGCTTCATACAATTTTAAGTATTTTAATTCTTTGCGTAATTCCCGATAAACTTTTAATCACATTTTTATTGGCGTCACTTACTGCAACAGCAGGAATTATTTTATCGTACAAAGAAAAATGGGAATATCATTTACTTATTGTTATTTCTGCTTTTATAATATTCGATATTTGGTTTACACAAGGCGCAAATGCATTAAGTAATTCTCAAAACATCTTTGCCATAATCGGTATTGTTTTGGTTTCGGTAAGTTGTATGTATATGCAATACAGAAGTATTTATGCTAATACAAGATTTGATAAAACTGCTTTTGCAACACATTTAACCAATTGGATTTTATTTGCTTTAGGTTTGGTTTTACATTCAACGGGAAGCAGAATCAAAATTTTTGTTTTACTGGTAGCGGGTATTCTTTGTCTTTTTGCAACACTTTTTGCAAGAAAGAAAAAGATTTTCTGGCTTTATCATCTTGACGGAATGGTTTCGTTTGTGCTTTTTGCCTTAACCATTTTCATGCTTAACGACTGGAAAGTAGGTTACGATATTATCGCATGCGGACTGTATTTCTTAGTTGTTACCTGTCTAATTATTGTTTACAAAAACAAAGAAGTTTTATTGCACAAGATATTTTTAGGAATCAATCATGTTTTAGGAATATTTATTTTGGGCTTCTTTATTTTGCACATTAATCTGTCTTCAGTGCAAACGAATATTACAAATGTCTTTGCTTCTTTAATTGTGATGACATTGGCAACTTTGCTAGTTTCTGTTTTTTGTGTTGCAAGAAAAGAGTTTTTAGAAACAGATGCTTTTGTTTTAAAGAAAGATTTGAGTTTAAACGGAATTCTTTCTATTCTGTTTTCGATGTTTTTCTTCATAAGTTGGTATCATACAATTGAAATTTCGTTTTATTATCCGCTTGTATTTATTGCTTTGTTATGGTGTCTTTTGCGATTCAAATTCAAAACAAACACATTCGATTTAGGAAGATTTACTTTTTTAAACATTGCGATTGTAGTAGGAGTGGTACTAATTGCTACAGAATCAAAATCTAATTCAGATATTTTTTATGCTTTAGGAATTGTTTCTGTAATCGTAACGAACTGGTTTGTAAAAGAATTCTACGCAGATAAAAACATTATTAAAACAATCGGTATAATTGGTGCGAACGCTTTACTTGTTCCGCTTTCTTATAAATATCTGTTTTTAGGAAATATTATTCAAATTTTACCTTGGTTTGGAATTGCTTTATTAAATCATGAATTTCTTTGGATTCAATTTAAAAGAAAAACACTTTCTTCAGACAATCAAATTCTGCTGTATCTTTTTACTGCCGCTTTCTTGATATTCGGAAATGCCTTGTTTTTATACAATACCCAATTTTTAAATAATATCGAAATCGGATTAATTGCTTTAGGACTTTCTGCTGTCGAAGTTTATATTTTGTTTGCCAATAAAATAAGAAACAAGTCAAATGAAATCATTTCTGGCTGGGGAAGTTTCCATACGCTAAATTGTGAGCTAATACTTTTTAATGCCTTAATTTTTGGTTTCTCTTGTATTGAGATCAATTACCTTCCAATATATTTAGGAGGTTTGGCATTATTGACTTTTTGGATTTTTCAGAAAATCGAAAAATTCAAGCGTTACAACATTTATTCGTTTGTATTATTAATAGGAACAATATCTTTAAGTATATACCAAGCCATTTATGATGCCGATATCGATAATAAAATTATACTGTACAGCATCCAAACCGTATGTGTTTTGTTGTCTGTAGTTTATTATTATTTACAAGTAAAAAGCACTAGAGAAGCAGGTAAAATGTTTATTTCAGTTTTACCAATTGTTCAAAATTTATGGATCATAGCTTTATTATTCATTCAAGTAGAAATAGCTTATTTAGCGCCGATATTTATGCTTTTAGCAATCTTAAATTTCGGTTTGATTTTATACAAAAAAGTAAATTTAGCTCCAGAATCGGTTTTAATTATTGCGCTTTTACCGATTTTAGTTTCTGCTTTTTACAGCATCAAAAATCTAAATGATTTTACTTGGATCGATTGGGCAGTACAACTATTGAGCGTTGCTTTATTGATTGTTTTAGTTATCCTGATTAAGAAAAAAGATTTCATAAAAGAATTGAAAGTAGATTATCAGATTGTCATTAATCTTTGGCTTTCTACCATTATGTTTGCGCAATTAGAGCATAAATGGCTTCCTGTGTTTTGGGCTTCAACCGCGATTGTAAATATTATTCTTTATTCTAAAAAAATCGGAAACAAAAAGGAAATCAGTATTGTATATTATTTGCTGGCCAATTTCCATCTGGCTTTTGTAAGTTTCTATTATTTCGAATCTAAATTTGAATTTGTATACCTAATTATTTTCGCTTTACTGGCACTATACATTTTTATTGTCTATAAATATATCGAAGATTTCGAATTTAAAAACAGCATCATTATTTATCCAGCAACTTTCAGTATTGGTTTATTTTTATTCCTCACATTTGACAAAGGAATTTTAACTTTCTTCTGGATATTAGAATCTTTAGGATTGTTGATTTTAGGTATTCTTCTTAAAGAAAAATATTTCCGATATGTGTCATTGTCTTTGGTCGGAATTTGCGTTATCCGACTCATGTTTTTCGACTTATCCAATGCAGATTTCCTAATTAGGGCTTTGGTTTTATTAGGAGTTGGAATAGTACTTTTAATTATGAATACGCTATTTAAAAAATACAAAGAACGATTTGATTAACATAAATCTTGTTTAATAAAAAGAACCACAGATTCATTATTTGAATTTGTGGTTTTTCTGTTTTACATCAAATTTGAATTTTAGTAAAATATCATTTTCTAAGTTTCGGTTTTTCCTGAATCACAGCAAAATAAGAAGTGCTAAAAGCCGAAAGACTTTTGTAACCAACCAAATGAGAAATTTGACTTAAAGTATATTGTTTGGTATCTAAAAGTTCGATGCTTTTTAGAATACGAATTAATTGCAAATATTTCTGAAGCGTAATATTTGTTTTCTGTTTAAAAATCCTTTGCAAACTGCGAACTGACATTTGAGCTAGATTAGCCAATTCATCAATTTCAAAAGCATATTGGTAATTTTTATTGATGTAATCGCAAACAGGAATCAAACGATCGTCTGCAGGAACTGGAATTTGCAGTGAATTGTTTTCGTGACAAAAGTTCGGAAGACTCGTTAAAATCGCTTTTAAGAAATTGGCTTGTTCTTCGTTTTCCGTTAAAAGTTTATCCCATTTTTGAGCATAAAGAATCATTTCTTTTAAAACATTGGGAGCTGAAAAAACATGTACATTTTGAAAAAAATCTTGTTCGGGAACAGATTTGAATAAAGCAATTATCAAGTTTACTGTTTTAGATTCTGAAGAAATGCGGTGCTCTTTTTTGGTCGGAATCCAGATTACATGGTTTTGCGGAACGAGATACGTCTTTTCTTCGATATGAAAATATTGATAGCCTTCTTCTACATAAGTCAATTGGTAACGTTCGTGTGTGTGAACGTAATCGTCATGCTGCCAGTTTTTATCATACCAAACATAAGCGTTTGTTTGAATATTATCTTCAAATTGACCTTCGTTTTTTTCGGATAAACCGCATTTTAAATTGGCGTTCTGCATGTACTTTTTGGCAAAGTTAATAAAAACGTCATCGCTAATTTTGTAAATGAATATAATTTACAATAAACATGAATAAACTACATTTCTTTTTAGTAGCCATTTTTACAGCATTTATAATGAATACAATGGAAGCACAAAATAAAA
Source organism: Flavobacterium sp. HJSW_4 (assembly GCF_042436695.1). NCBI lineage: Bacteria > Pseudomonadati > Bacteroidota > Flavobacteriia > Flavobacteriales > Flavobacteriaceae > Flavobacterium > Flavobacterium sp. HJSW_4. The sequence continues at coordinate 112,780 of NZ_JBHNPP010000001.1, read as the reverse complement.
AAACAAACATATTAGTTCTGATTCATTCGGATAATGGAGGAACTTACGAACTGGCAAAAGAAATTGCCAAAGGAATTGAAAGTGATCCAAATGCAAAAGCAATTATCAAACAAGTAAAAACAACCACAAATTCTAAATTAAAAGATATTCCAGTTGCAACCGTTGAAGAATTACCATCTTATGACGGAATCGCATTTGGTTCGCCTGTTTATTTTGGAAATATCAGTACAGCAATGAGTGAGTTTCTTTCTAAAACAGTCGATTTGTGGTCGAATCATGCTTTGGAAGGAATGCCTGCAACAGTTTTTATGTCAGCAGGAAGTGGCGCTGGAAAAGAATTGGCTTTACAATCTTTTTGGAATAGTCTCGCTGTTCACGGAATGGTTTTAGTGTCAAACGGAATTAGAGGAAACGAAAAAATCGACAAGAAAATTCCGCAGGGAAATTCTGTTTTGGGAACAACAAGTTTGGCTTCTTTAAAAGATGTAAAAAGGCCAACTGAAAGCGAGCGTTATTTAGCAGAATTGCAAGGGAAAAATTTTGCTAAAGTTGCATTTGCTTTAAAAGGGACTTTTTCTAAAAAGGAAATTACGCTAAAAGAAGAACCTTCGATTAATACTATTTTAAAATCAAAGAATATTGTATTGCCTCAAGTGCCAAAACCAGCAGGAAATTATCAGCCTTATGTGCGTACAGGAAATCTGATATTTATTAATCAGGTAGCTTTGAAAGATGGAAAAATCTTAAATCCAGGAAAATTAGGATTGAATGTGGACGAACAGCAAGTAAAAGACGCAACGGAATTGACAATGCTAAATGTAATTTCAGTTTTGAATGAAGCCGTTGATGGCGATTTAAACCGTGTAAAACGTTGTGTTCAATTGACAGGAATTTTTAATACAAAAGACGATTACACAAAACACGCCGATTTAATGAACGTTGCTTCAAATCTTACAGTTGAAATTTTTGGTGAAAAAGGAAAACATGCAAGAGCAACTTTTGGAGCTTCTTCAATTCCGGTAAATTCTTCAGTAGAAATTCAAGCTGTTTTTGAAGTAGAATAATATTAAGTTGAAAAAGAAAACTCCTTAAATAAAACATTTAAGGAGTTTCTGTATAGATGAAATTATTATTTCTATTGTACTACATAAGGAACCTGATCGGCTTCGCAAAGTCTAAAATAACCCATTGCAAAATTACTAGCATCAGTAGTGTTGACAATATTCCCTCTAATATTTCCAGGAGGAACAGAAAACGGATTAGAATTTGAAGCTTCCAGAATTAATTTCCAATAATTATAGAAATTCTTAGAAACACCTCTATGCGTAATCGTTACCGTGTTTCCAGGTAACATTTTGTCCTCATGAGAATATCTAGTGCTGATTTCGTTTCCGTTATAAAACTCATCATTTGTAATTTCATATTCTGGATAAATCAAAAATGGAGCTTGATAATCGGTTACATAATAATTGGTCTGATCTGCTGGGTCATTGTAATAAAAAGTTAATTCAATGATATCTGTTCCGTCAAAATCAGGAACAATTTTCTGCTCCACTTTATTAATTGGAGTTACAGAAGTCAGTTTTTCAACTGCCGTGAAACTTTGTCCTTCAGCATCAATAAATAATTTATAATCAGCATCAATTACAGGAACAAAATTAGTGCATTTGTAAACTCCTGCTTCGGTTTCATTAAAAGGAAAAACATCTCCGTTACTGTTTTCTACTCTCACTTGCGCACCCGAAACTTTTGGTGTAGAACCATTATAATATGGAGCCGTTTTACTAATTTTTATGGTTTGATCTTTTCCGTCAGTTCCTTTTTTCCAGATAATTTCGGCATCGATTACCAATTTGGTTTCTCCAGTTGGCAAATCAAGATTTACCACATCTTCGCATGAAGCGAAAACAAAAAGAAGACTTATTAATGCCAGCGCTTTGTTCATTACCATATATTTTTTCAATTTATTCATAGCATTAAAATTTAAAATTATAAGAAACCCCAGGAACAATTCCGAAAATAGAAAGTCTTCTGGTTTCATTTGCTCCCGTATCTTCATTGGTTGTAAAACTCATAGAAGCAGCATTTTTTCTGTTGTAAACATTGTAAAGACTAAATACCCAATAGCTTTGCCATCCTTTCTTTTTGTCAGGTTTTGGAGTATAAGTTGCCGCAAGATCAAGATGATGGAAAAGAGGCAATCTGTTGTCGTTTCTCAAAGAATAATTCGGCACATGGATTCCACCAATTTCATAATAACTATTCGGATATGTTACTGGCTGACCAGATTGTAAAGTGAAATTACCATTGAAAGACCATTTCGGATTCAATTCATAACTTCCAACAATGCTCAAATTATGTAATTTGTCATATCCAGATAAATACCAGTCACCGTTTGCAATACCAGGTTCTTCTGGAGTTCTTCCTGGTGTTTTTTGTTCTGCTCTAGATAAGGTGTAAGAAACCCATCCGGTAAAATTACCAGTGTTTTTTCTAAACAATAGTTCTAATCCATAAGATCTGGCTTTTCCGTTTAAAATAACTTGCTCAATGTTGTTGTTAGCCAAAACATCAGCTCCGTCAATATAGTCAATACGATTTTGTACATTTTTATAAAATAATTCGGTTTCTAAAGAGTAATCTCCATCTCTGAAATTTTTAAAATAACCCATAGCATATTGATCCAAAATCTGAGGTTTTGTAAAAGGGCCGCTTGGTGTCCAAATACTCATTGGTAACGGAGATTGTGTATTGGATAAAATATGAATGTACTGCGCCATTCTGTTGTAACTCGCTTTTATAGAAGTTTCTTCGTTAAAGGCATAAGACAAGGCCGCTCTCGGTTCAAGATTATCAAATTTGCTGATGGTTTTTCCTTTTCCGTAAGTGATGCTTCCGTTTGGTGTTCCTTCTTCGTAAATATTGTATAACGGATTATAGACTACAGACTGACCATTTTCGTAAGTACTGATCGTCTCGTCTCCTAAACGGTAAAACATGCTGTAACGTAGTCCGTAACGGAAAGTCAGTTTTTCTGTAATTTGATTTTCAAAATCAACAAAAGCAGAAGCTTCTAAAGCATATTTTTTATCCAATTGCATGTAATTAAACTGCGAATCTGCAGAAGTTGGTTTTACAACACCTGGATTAAAGTTGTAATACAAACCATCAATTCCATAATTGATTTTGAATTTCTCAGATTGTTGGAAATTCCAATTGTATTTCAATCCGTAGCTCTGAATGTTGCTGTCCCATTTAAAACTTTCAATCGGAATTTCTAAATTAAATCTGTAATCGCTGTAGAAAGTAGATAAATTGCTGTTTAATCGATCAGAAAATTTATGTTTCCAGCTTAAAATACCCATTGTGCTTCCGTAAGTACTTGCAAAACGGTCATTAATGTCGAATAAATCATTTCCGAAATAACCAGAAAAAGAAAGCGAATTTTTAGCATTAAAACGATAATTCAATTTGGCATTCAAATCATAAAACATGGCAGAATTATTATTATCAGCCAATTTCATGAACAAGTGTGCATAAGAAGCACGCCCAGAAAGAATGAAAGAACCTTTTTCTTTTTGCAACGGACCTTGAACTAAAAGACGGCTCGAAATAATCCCGATTCCTCCATTTACTTTATATTCTTCAAAATCTCCAGTTTGCTGCGTAACATCTAAAACAGAAGAAACACGTCCTCCAAATTTTGACGGAATTCCTCCTTTGTATAAATCTAAACCGCTAACGATATCAGCATTGAAAATCGAAAAGAACCCGAACATATGCGAATCTGCGTAAACAGGAGCACCATCCAAAAGAATTAAATTCTGATCGGCAGCACCACCACGAACGTTAAAACCAGAAGAGGCTTCTCCAGCATTAGTAACTCCAGGCAAAGTCAAAATCGATTTTAAAGGATCTGGTTCTCCCATTGCAACTGGAATTTTCTTGATTTCCTGCATCGAAAGCTTGTTCACACTCATTTGTGTGGTTTTAATATCAACCGCTTTGTTATTCATTACAATAACTTCTCCCAATTGCTGGCTGTCAGAATCGATGTTAAAATTGACTTTAGTATCATCAGAAACAGAAACTCGTTTTTCTTCATTCTTAAATCCAACATAACTCACCTGAACCGTATAACTTCCATTTGGAACTTCAATGCTGTATTTTCCGTTGGCATCTGTTACAACACCAGTTTCCAATTCTTTAACATAAATATTAGCGCCAATAACAGGCTGTCTTTCGTCATCAAGAATTTGACCGGTCAGCTTGCTTTTTTTTTTCGGAGCTTTTTGAATTTGAGATTTCTGTTTTACAAAAATGTTGTTGCCCGATATAGAAAATTGTACAGACGAAGTTTGGTTTAATTCCGTAATAATCTTGCTGATTCCGGCATTGTTAAAAGTATGGTTCTGTGTGAAATACTTCTTATTAGTATCAATTTGATCTGTAAAAGCAAACTTGAAATCGGTTTGACTTTCAACCTGTTTGAAGAATTCTTTTAAAGTTACATTTTGATCAACAGTTATGGTGACGCTCTGAGCAGACATACACAAACTGAATAAAAAAAAGCATGCTGAAATTATATGCTTCATGAAATTTTGTATTTTTGAATATTATTAAATGGATAACTTAATGTTATCCTGAACATTAGGAGGATGTGGAGTTTCGCGGCTTACATCCTTTTTTCTCTTCATTGAAAAGTAATCTGCTTTAAATCTTCATTTATTTCAAAATTTAGGTTATACATTTCTGATAGTAATTGTAGAATCGTTTTTAAATCTTCTTTTCTATTGATTCGAATAGTGATTTTTTGATCTTGATTTTCTTTCGGAAGAATCACTTTATAGCCGTAATTTTCTTCGATATAATGGCTTATAACAGAAAGGTTTTCGTTGTCAAAATCTACAAATCGGCTAAACTCTGATACCGAAGCAATTTGGTTTCCGTAAGTAAATTTCTCTCCCGGTTTCAAAACCCATTTTTGGTTTTGTCCTTTTACATTCATCTGAACGCTTCCTTCAAAAAGTTCTACAGTTATTTCTTCATTTTCAGATTCTTTCACTGTAAAAGAAGTTCCTAAAACCGTAGTTGTAGTTTCATCACAGAAAACCTGAAAAGGATGCTTTTTGTCTTTCTTCACTTTAAAATACACCTCGCCATCCATTTCAATTTTTCTATTTAAAGCAAAATCGTTTCCGTAAATAATTTTAGAATTTGGAGCCAATTCGACTTTTGAACTATCTGGCAAAACGACATATTTTATTGTTGAGGTCGTATTCTCGATTACATTTTCAGAAAGCACTAGATTTTCAGCTGAAGTGTTTTCAGTAAAATAAAATCCAGTTCCAATAAGCGCAAAAATGGCGACCGAAGCCGCTGCATAAAGATGCCAAGGCTTAAGTTTTCTTTTCTTCTCCGGAAATGTTTTAGCCTGAAATTGTTCCCAAGAAGCTTCTTTTTCGTCTTCGGAATGAGAAACGGGAGACTCTTCCCATAATTTTTTAAATTCCTCGTCAAATTTCTCCTGATCCATCTTTTCTAGGTATTAAATGATTTGACAATGAAATCCTTGTTTGTTAAAAACGCCATATACCATTTCTTTAATATCACGATTAGTTTCAATTTTAAGGATGTTTTCGCGTCCTTGTCGATCAAAATTTATGATACAATCAGAAATGATAAACTGTAAATGAGCCACAAGTAAACTTGCCTCTTTTTTTGTTTTAACGTTAGTTTTATACGCTTCGATATGCATTCTGTTCTGGTTTTTTATATATAACAAACGAGAACAGAAAAGTTCCTAATGGTTTTCGATTTTTTTTCGAATAAATTTACTGGCGAGATAAATATGATTGGCAATAGTTTTCTCAGAAAGATCTGTTAACTCTGCAATCTCCTTATAGCTAAGGTTTTCCAGTTTATGTAAAGTGAAGATTTTTTGTTGCTGTTCTGGAAGCTGATTAATAAAATTTTGTAGTTTTTCTTGTCTTTCTTCAAAAATTCCAGAATCTGATTCTTCCTGCGGCACGTCAACTTGATTCGGATCAAGCTGAATTATTTTATTTTCTCTGTTAAGATGATTGATAATAATGTTCTTGCAGATAACAAATAGCTGTTTGTCTAACAAAACCTCTTCGTTAAGCAATTCTCTTTTATTATATAATCGAATGAAAGTTTCCTGAACAAAATCTTCGGGAGTAAAAACAGAAGAATGAAATCGCTTGGCAATATTTATCAGTTTATCGTAGTAGCTGAAGTACACTTCTTTGAAAGCGGCTTCATTACCCTTTTTTAAACTTAAAATAAACTTTTTATTGTCCATAACGAAAATGTCGTGACTAGCTTCCTAGTCTAAACTCATTGGTTTCAATATTATTGTATTTGGAAATTTGAGCAATCTCAAATCTGAAATGTAATAAGTTACAAAGAACCGTAATTAAATTTTAGATTTGACGCTTTTATTGGAGAAATGTTACAACTTATTTAAAATAAAAACCCTTAAACATCTGCCTAAGGGTTTTGTGTTTTCTATAAGGTTTATTAATTATTTTGCAATTTGAGCTTCGGGAAACTTCCAAGTTCCGTTTAATATTTCTTTATGCGGGCGATACAATCTTACCCAGTAATTCCAACCATCTGTAATTGGAATACAATTTGGCGTTTTGCCATCACACCCGCCAAATTGAATCGTTATTGATCCGTCGGCATCTTTTTTTGCTGTGATATTATTTAATGAATAGCTATCAAGATTATTTTTTTCAAAATAACCTTCTTTGTTATAAACGCTCACAGACCAAAAACCATCTACAGGAACATTTTTGACTTTAAGTTTATAAATTGTTTTGCCATCATTTTTTGCAGGATTAACAGAAAGGTAAAGAGCATCTTTTTCAGGATTTCCTCCCCATCCAGTTGCGCTACCAATCAAATGGCGAGTTTCGTCTACTTTTCCTTTTGGTCCGAACATTCCTTTTGTATCTGGAAGTTTTTTAGACACTTCGATCAATGAATCTCTAACTTTCTTCTGACTTACTGTATCCCAATTTGGTACTGTAAAAGTTCCTTTTTCTTTTTGGTCGACTTTAATTGCATCTTGTAATGCTGTCACAATTGACAAATCTTTAGGATCATTTGGGTCAATAAAAGTGCGTATTCCTAACATCAAATATCGCGTGCCTACTTTGTCTTTGCTAAAAGTGAAAGTTCCAGGAGCATAATAGGTTTCAGAATACTGATCCTCATCAATTGTCTGCATTGACATGAATCTCTTTCCAGGATTTGGAAGTGTTACTGTAACAGGCCCCGCATCTAAATCAAACACAGCCGATGAATATAAAACGTCACGATTTGCTCGAATTACACTTTGTTTGTCAATTGGCATTAAGGTTTTATAATGAAAAAATGTGCCAACATTACCAGATTGTTTGATTGAAGTTGTAAAATAAAGATCTGTTTCAGCACGATTGAAATTAGCTGCAGTGACAGGAATGCTTTTTTCTGAAGTAGAATCTACAGATTTTACAGATGTAGAATCTTGTTTTAAAGCTTCAGATTCATTTGCTGTATTCTTCTTGCAGGAAAAAACTAGGAATGTCAAAATCATCAAAAACATTCCCGACAAAAAATTTTGTTTACTTTTCATAATACTCATGGTTTAGTTAGAAAATAAATTATTTGTAGGATTCTTCTAGCTAAGTTATGAAATTATTTTAAAGTTGAAATTTGTAAGTGTCTGTTTATGTGTTTTTTTGTAAAATTATGAAAAAGTTAATTTTGATAAGCAGCAATAAGTTTATCTAGAAATTGAAAAAGCTTTTCATTCATTTCGGCAAAATCATGAGAAAGAATTTCTTGAGGATTTTGAATAAATTGATGTTTTTTGCTTTTCGCTAATAAATCAGTTTCGCTTTCAATTAAAAGAGAAACGACTTCAGTTGTTAATTCCATATGACATTGAAAACCATAAACAAGATCGGAATAAGAAACAATTTGAATAGGACAGCCTTTGCTAAATGCCAACACTTTACTTTCTTTAGTTAAACCTGGCATGTCGTTGTGCCAATGACCAACCTTTAGACTTTTGCCAAAATGATTTATTTTTTCATCTGTTAATCCTTCTCCGGTTAGAGTAATAGGAAAAACCCCAATTTCTTTTTCTGGACTATGACCGAAATTTGCGCCTAAAGCTTCGCCAATAAGTTGCGAACCCAAACAAACTCCCACAACTGCTTTTCCTGCAGAAATGCATTTTTGAATCAAAGCAATTTCAGCTTCGGCATTAAAATGCGGACATTCTTCAAGAGTAGTGTTGGGACTTTGAGGTCCGCCCATTACAATTAACATATCTATAGAATTAGCTGAATCTGGCAGCGCCTCATTTTCATAAACTTTAGAAAAAGTTATTTCGTGATTTCTGCTTTCTGCCCAATTCAGATACGCGCCTGGAGCTTCGTAAGTTTCGTGTTGTATAAAGTGTATGTTCATTCGATCTAAAAAATTACAGCAAATATATTAGGATAAAGAACGTTTTTGATAGTCCACTTTTTCTTTTACTAAAATAGTCCAGATTTAAGAATTCAGCGTAAGCATCATTTGAATATCGACTCTATCATAAGCTGAAGAAAGTCCTGTTATTTCTTTAAAACCTAATTTTTCATATAATTTAATGGCTGGCTGCAGTTTGGTGTTGCTTTCTAAATAAATTTTAGAAGCGCCTTTTTCTTTAGCCCATTTTAGTGCCGTTTCTGCCAATAATAATCCAACGCCTTTTCCTTGGGCTTTCGGACTAACAGCCATTTTTGCCAATTCGTAATCGTAATCTTTTCCGTCACTTTTTATTAAAGCGCAAACGCCTAAAACTTCATCATTTAAAACAGCTGCAAAAATTTCTCCGCCTTTGTTAATAATGTAATCTTCGGCGTGATCAAGTGCTTTTACATCATTTGGTTCAACTACAAAATAATTTGAAATCCATTCTATATTTAAATCCTTGAAACTTTTTTTATACTTTGGGTTATATGTTGCTATTTCTACTTGTTCGTTATTTTTCATAATGCTATTAAATACTATTTTTTATTAGTCTGCCCAATTTCTCCAAATCAGAATCTACGCGTTCATTCCATTCTAAAACATACGTTAACCTCATGCAGTTATTATATTGATTGTACTGCGAAAAAATTCTTCCCGGTGCAAAGACAATTTTTTGGGCTAGGGCAGTGTTGTATAATTCTGTTGTAGAAATTCTTTCATCTAATTCTAGCCATAACATAAAACCGCCTTTTGGCTGTGCAATTTTAGTATTGTCTGGAAAATAAGATTCTACAGCTCGGTTAATTTGAAGATAATTGTTGTAAAGTTTATTTCTAAAAGATCTTAAATGATGATCGTAGCGTCCGTGTTCCAAGAAATCTGCAATTACATCTGAATATAAAGAAGAATTACAAACCGTTTGAACTAGTTTTTGACGTATGATTTTATCTTTAAATTTTCCTGGCGCAATCCATCCAACGCGATAACCTGGCGCAAGAGTTTTAGAAACCGATCCGATCCATAAAACCAAACCAGCTTCGTCATAAAATTTACAAGGTCTAGGACGTTCTGAACCAAAGTAAAGATTACCGTAAATATCGTCTTCAATCAATGGAATGTTATATTGTGTAATCAGTCTTACCAGTTCTTGTTTGTTTTCGTCGGGCATTTGAAATCCCATTGGATTATTGAAATTAGTAACCAAACAACAGGCCTTTATTTCGGGTAAAACTTTTTTTAAAGCATCGAGATCTAATCCATATAAAGGATGCGTCGGAATTTCAACCGCTTTTAATCCTAAAGCTTTAATGGCCTGAAGGATTCCAAAATACGCCGGACTTTCTACTGCGACACTATCTCCTGGAGATGTCACGGCCATAAGCGCATTGTACATGGCATGCATGGCTCCAGAAGTTATTACAAGATCATCTTCGGTAATTTTTCCTTCCATAACAATTGCCCATTTTGCAATGGCGCGTCGAAGTTCTTCAGATCCTTGAACTGGTTCGTAGGCTGTTCCAGCATCGCCTCTGTTTCGAACAGCATTGATGATTCCTTTATTCAATTTTGCAACGGGTAAGAAATTCTTTCCAGGTAATCCGAGTGCAAATTGTGTCACATCAGTTTGATTGATCGTGCCGAAAACTTTATCGATAAGCTCTTCGGGCGTATTTTCTGTTTCGTGATTGTCTATGCTTGCAATTGTCGGAAGTGCCGTTGTACGCTGTGAACTTTTGCTCACATAATATCCCGTCTTTGGACGAGATTCTATTAGCGAACGGCTTTCAAGTTCTAAATATGCTTGTTTAATGGTATTCAAGCTGACATTATATAGTTTCTGCGCACTTCGAACAGAAGGCAGTTTGTCGCCAAGCATCAAAGTTTCTTTGTGAATTTGATCTTCAATGATTTTAGCAATTTTTAAATATAATGTTTCTTGTTTCTTCATTGTGCTTTTTCTTAAGCGTTTAAAGGTTTAGATAATGAATGAAATGTTCGGTGCTTTTTTTTAGCTGTTCGGCATTATTGAAATTAGCACTTCTTTTTTTCGCTAGAAAATTTTTGATGAATTCAATAAACGTTGCTTTGTCTTCATTTGTCAAACTTCCGTTATCATAAATTTTAAAGTCGATTTCATTGTTTTCATCCAAAACTAAACTCGCAAACGAATTAATTTCATTTTCTTTTTCGCAGAGAAGAAAAGGCATTCCAAAAAGCATTTTATCTTCAGCTTTCTCACGAATATTTTTAATGAAGATATTTTGCAAGATCTCCATATCAAATACATAAACTTCTCTAAATATTGTTTTTTCCTGTGTTGCTGCTTTAGATTCCATATCTTTTTTTAGCAAAATTATTGCTATTGAATATCTGGGTACAGATACAGAAAAAGATTTTTTTAAGGGTACAGATTAAAATTACTGTTTTTTGTTGATAGGGAAAAATAATTATAAAAAGAAAGTCCCTGAATTTGATTCAAGGACTTTAAATTATATAAAAGAAAAAGGAAATTAGTTATTGATTTTCCTTTTCTAAATCGGCTGCAGAAATCTGATCTAATATATTAGTTTGATTTGGCGAAATGTAGTTTTTATTTTCCAGTGTAGCTTCTTTCTTAAAAAGAAGGTCTAGGGCATTGTACAGTTTCAATAAAACATCTCGATCTGCTTTATCTATTTCTAAAGCAGTATTAAAATTAAAAACATAATTATTCGAATTGCGCACTTCGACTTTTATTGTTTTTGATGTGATCTTAAATTTAACTATATCCATGTTTTGTAAATTACCTCTGCAAAATAACTATTTTAATGGTAGTTATCAATGTTTATTTTCTTGTTTTTTTAGTGTTTCAAAAAGATTTTTTCACTAAAGTTTTTTTGTTCAAAAAGAGTAATTAAAATAAAAAAACCTTAAATATTTCTGTTTAAGGGTTTTATCTTCTGAGTAGCGAGGACGGGAGTAACAAGCTTAATTTACTTGAATCTTTTGAATTGATTTTTGTTTGTAAGGTGCTGTATTTGTTGGTATTGTTTCATTATTTAATTGATTTAAATTTAGAGAAATTTTAATAAAATTCATAAGTATCCGTGAATTATCCGTGAATAAATTTATATATTTGTTATCAATAAAATCAATGGTTTATGGCTACTATCCAATTCAAGGCACTAGGTAAAAAAGACCCTGTAAATTTAAACATGAGATTTTTTCATAATAAAATTAACTGTTATGCAAAATCTAACATTTTTGTCGATAATAAAGACTGGAGTGACAAGACTCATAAAATAAAGCAAACTGCTCCTGATGAGATTAAAAAGTATGTTAATGAGACTATAGATTCACTTTCTAAGTTTGTTTTAAATAGTTTTAAATTCGATTTTCCAAAGGGGGAGAAAATAGATTCTGATTGGTTAATTAGGAAGGTGGATTTGTTTTATGGCAGACCAAATGATTTTGATGATTATCATTATTATTTTGCGCCATTTGTTAAAAAATTCATAGAAGAATCAAAAACTAGGCTGAATCCGAGGAACGGAAAACAAATATCTGAAAAAACGATTCAGAATTATACAACTACTTTGACAAGAATAAAAGAATATGAAACATTAAAAGGATTAAAGCTTAAAACAAAAGAAATTAATTTAAAATTTCACGCTGGTTTTACAAGTTATTTAAAGCTTGATAAAAAATATTCCAGCACTTTGATTGAGAAATATATTAGTCAAATTAAGTATTTTGTAAAGGAAGCAAAAATTGAAGGATTCGAGACAAGTGTTGAAATTGAAAGTTCAAAATTTACTTTTGTTCGAGATGAAACAATAGATACATATTTAAATGAAAACGAAATAGATAAGATATTTAACTTAGATCTGTCAAAAAATAAGAGTTTGGATAATACAAGAGATTTATTAATTGTGGGAGTTTGGACAGGGCTAAGGGTTTCAGACCTAAAAAGAATTAATGATTTTAATATTTCACAAAATAGAATTAGCATTGCGGGAACTGAAAAGAATAATGCTTTTGTAGAAATACCAATCCATCCACAATTAAAGTATGTTTTGGAAAAAAGGAATAACGTATTACCTGAATTGTCGGAGCAAAATTTTAATATAAATATTAAGAGAGTTTGTCAGATAGCAAAAATTAATGAAGTTATATTAGGCAGTATAAAAGACCCTGAGACTAACAGGAAAAAAGTGGATTATTATCCAAAATATAAATTAATTTCGACGCATTCTATGAGAAGAAGTTTTATATCGAATCATTATGGGAAGTTGGATGATAAAACAATAATGGCTATTTCCACACATAAAAGTCATTCTCAGTTCATGCGATATGTCAAAACTACCTTAAAGGAACATGCGAATAAATTCGAAAAATATTGGGCAGAAAAGGAAGAGTTGAAAAATAATTTGAAAATTGTTTGAGAATTTTATGTAACGAGGTATTCGGAAAATTAATACTGTGACAATACTCAAATTATGAGATATCTATTGAGAAACAGTTTTTTTCTAGATTAGATTAATACTGAAAGAATTTGCTAAAAAATTAAAAGCATTGTGGGAGAAGCAGAAACAAATATTAAATTCTATTAACTAATTTTTTCTTTTACCAAATTAGTAAAGGAACAGCAAATTTTAAAAAATGCAAGTATGGAATTAAAACCTTTATCGAATGAAAGTAGATTAATTGATTTTATAGCTTATATTTTGTATGACTATAATAAATATACAGGATATGATCATATTTTAAACTCTTTCTTTCTCCCTTTTTACAAGCATACCGAGAAAAAAACATCTAAAATTACAAAACCAAATGGTTACGAAAAATATCTTAGGGAATCACTTGATTGCAAGTATCTTGTACAAGCCATATCCTTAAATGGAAGCTTTGAGATTTCTAACGAGGGTTTTAAAATTTTGGAAAATTATTTTTGTACTAATTTCTCGTATAATTCTGAAAGTGAAGTTGAAGATTATGGTGCAACTCCAAGAAAAAAAAACAATCTTGAAATTTCAATAAGTCAGATAAAGGATTATCTAAAGGATTATAATTCTTTAGCTTTAATAAATGACAAAGTTTTTATTTCGTATTATAAACAAATCATTATTGCATATGATGACTGGATTTGTGTTTATTTGCGAAGGGAAAACAGAAGAATAAAAAAAAAATATTCCGATTCAAATAAAATTAATGCAATACATAAAAGTGAATTTATAAATTACCATCATAGAAAATTAATTAAGACATATATTCACGAATTTGAATTTAATGTATATGAATTTGTTGTGAATATGAATGATGATGCAGTTGATTTTACTGTGGATATAAATAAGTCACTAATTAAACAGTTGGAGTTCTTGTTGTCATTTAACGAGATTGAATATGAAAATATGGTTTTAAGAAAAGAAATTAAAACTGCACTAAATGAATACTTAATCAAATTATTTGAATATCACTTTAATAAAGTGCCTTTTTCGCTAACAAATGATCTGGTGAAAACTAAATATAGTATTTTTTATAACTCTAAAACTGATTATGTTGACTTTTTGATGAAAAAAGGGTTTACTGATATGGATGTAAAAAATATTCTTAATATATTATCAAATAATCAATTTGGTGAATTGGGATTTAAATTTTTGAAAAGGAATAATTTAAAACAGATAGAAGTTTTTCATATTTTATATGCTTTTTATGTTTTTGATTTTTGTGATGCACAAAACTTTAGTTCAGCTAGAGATTTTGATTTAGTTATTAATTTTCAGTGTTTAAAAGAAGAGCTAGACAATAAGCAGTTCAAAAAGTATTATGAAAATATAGATAACAAAAATTCTAGGCATTACCCATTTAGTCAATTCGAAAATAGTACTAATTTGTTACTTGAAAAAATAATAAGTAATGCAGGAATGTTTAAGCGAGTGTTATATAAGTAAAAAAATGTTAAATGATTTCCCTGTGTTTTTCCCTCTTTTCCCTTTAGTTTGTTTTGCTTTATGAAAATGATAAACCAACAACATTTTCTAAAATTAAATATGACACAAAACAAATCAAATCTATTAGTTCAACTTAACGTAGGAGATTTGCAACAGTTAATTCAGGAAGCTGTAAAAATGGAATTACAAATAATTGCCAATTTGTTTGCCGAAAAGCCACAAGAAAAAGAAAGCGAACTACTTACAAGGAAAGAAGTTTGTAAGCTCTTAAATGTTTCCGAAACCACGCTTTTTCATTGGAATAATGATGATACGCTTCCTGCGCAAAAAATAGGAAGTAGGGTGTATTATCAAAAGGCTCAAATTATGGAAAAACTTAAATTCCGTAATTAAGAAACTATTCTTCTAACGGTTTAAACTTCTGTGAATGCTTTGTTTTCTAGAGACAAAGACTATCAGATTGTGTTACTCGGGCAATTTCCGCCCACAAAATCAATTTATTACTAACACTGTAGCAATGTTATAAAAACATAGTATGGCATTGCTATGCCTTAAAAATACCGATAAGTTATGTATGACTTTATAAAAACAAACGTAATTGATAGCTCAAGATTTGAGCAGAATATTATCAATAATAAAATAGCAGATTTAATGACGTTTACAAACAACTTTACGGGAGAAATACAAGAGTATCCCAAGTGTGGAAAATATTTAAATCTAGACATTAAAATCAACCCTTTTCATTCTAAATTATCAGGTAGTTTACATAAATTTGAAAACCTTGTCTTTTTAGGAGAAGATCAAAACTATAATGATTTTACTTATCTTCAATTGTCTTCATTGATTCCTAGATTAGAAGAAACCTTTGATTTAAAAGGTAATAACAGTTTGAGTTATCTAGAATTGGGTTTTAATCTAAAATTAGATTTTGACCCTAAAAAATTAATTGATAACAATCTACTAATGTATGATTATAAGAGCCATGCAAAGAATTTGAAATTTCGCGGGAATGGAGATTATAAAGAATTTACTAAAACTGATTCTTCAATAAAAATTTATAACAAATCAAAACAGTACGGTAAAGAATTTAAAATCAGTAATAATATTTTAAGAATAGAATTAAAACTAAAGTCTAAAAGAATTATACAACGACTAGGAATATTTTCTTTAAATGATTTATTGGATAAAGAAAAGATTTTTACTGTCTTTAAGTTTTTGTATAATGAATACCAAAAATTAATGATAATTGATGGTTTAGATAAATTTGATATTCCGCAACAAGATTTAGAAAAACTAAATAAATATACAAACCCTAATTATTGGCAAAGATTAAGGGAAAACAAATCTTATAAAGTTCGATATAACTTAAAGAAGAACTGTAATCTTTTGATAAAGAAGTATAATTTAGATACTTTAAAGAGAGAATTAGATGATAAATTAATGAATAAATTTTGGGAATTAATAGACTTTAATGAAGTGGATTTGTTTCAACCAAAATCATCATAGGGCTTAAATGTCAAATATTATAGTAATAACAAACCCGCCTTTTTATGAGCGGGTGTTTGTATGTTTGGATTACTGTTTGAATAGCTCCATATTTGGCATATCTTGATTTGAATAAATATCATGTTCGATTTTAGAATTAGATATTTTAATGAATCTGTAAGAAGTAGTTACGCCTTTGGTGCTAAATGAGAATTTATATTCGGAATCAGTTGTGGTTTCATCTATTTTTAAATCTGTTGCATTGTTTGAGGATTCTAGTATGCAAATACTACTGTTAGTGCTTAATACGCAAAAATCATTTTTAGTGAATCTGAAAGTGGGTTGATATGTGTACGAGCCATTGCTTCCATATTTTTGCGCCCATGTTCCTTGTATCCAGCTTGGCGGATTTAAGGATTTACTTTTGGAATTATTTTCTTCTGAAGATGAACAGGAAAAGATGATTAACACTGTCAGTAATAAAATGTAATTTTTTTTCATAATATTGATTTTAGTTAAGCTTTAATGATCTTACTGATTGTTGCTAAAATTATAAATCCGATTATTGTAAGTATTATTATTTCAATTTTAAAAGTTAAAGATATACTTATTTGTTGGATTTCCGTTTGGATCTGGTTTGTCAAATAAAACTACTTTTTTGAAACCTCCGTAGATGTGAACCTCGCCATAATAAGATGTATAGAAATAATAGTTTTCCTTGGCGTTGTATCCATCTAATAAAAGATAACGGATTAAAGGCTCTTTAAAATAACTTCTTTTGAATGTGAGATAATAGTCGAAATAATTGATTTCGGAAGCTCCAGTGTAGCTTTCTGTCAGTTGCCATTCATTATTAACAAACTTATATTTATCTACTGATTTTGCTATATGCTGACCTTTATACTTTTCAAGATTACTAACGGTATTTTGCTTAGCATTTGGTAAATAAATTTTGTTTGTTGGATCGTCTACAGAGATTTCTTGTGAAAATACGGTAAAAGAAAAAAGTATAAAAATGTAAAAAAATCTATTCATAAATTTTTCAGGAAATAGTTTTTATGGAACTTAATTTTAAAACTCTCTGTGCAAAATCATTTTCACTTATGGCTAATGTTCTTTCGAATTCTTTCTGAAATTTATTGTATTGTAGCTGAGTCGGTTCGCCATTACACCAAAGTAATTCCATAGCCATGAACACAAGTAAATCTTTTTGCTTATCATTTAAAGAGTTTAACGTGTCTTTGTGGGATTTCATATTAGTGAATAGGATATCTTGATATGCATAAGTTTCCGATAAACGTAGATCTAAAATTTTTAGATGACTATCTGCAATATTGGAGTATAATTGTCTTACGGAAGCATCGGTTATATAGTTAAAAGAAGTGATTCCAGCTATGAATGTGTTACATGCTAATTTCTGTGTTCTCGTAAGCGATTGTGCAACATCAGAGAAAAACTCAGATTCTGTAATGTCAGTTTTTTTTGTTTTTTGTTTGCCATGACTTGGATATGATTCGGTCGGGAGGTTAAATTTAAAACGGACATGGTTGAGACTTGAAAATATTGCATCAAATGTAGCGCTATGGCTGATTTTGTACTGCTGGGCTATTGATTCTATATTCAAATAATAAGAAGCTTCTCTGGTTTTAATAAGGTTTTCTATTGCTTTAATTCTTAAAGTTGCGTCAGAAAAGCTAGTTATAACTTCTTTCTTAATAACTGTTTCAAGTTCTTTCAAAATGTCTGCACGCAGTTTGTCGTCATTTCCAGATTTCTGATATTCGGATGTAAGTTTGTAGTCTAAATTTTTATCTCTATTATTAAAAGCGTAAAAATATAAAGCTATTGCTAAAAGAATGACAAAGAATATAATCATAGGTTCAAAAATTATATCACCCAAACCCAAAGCGAAGTTATGATACAAAAAAGCGTGGGTTCATAGCCTTAATTAGTCAGAGGCTTCCGACGGCCCACACACAAACAAGTACTACAAAGCCCACGCCGAAGCGCGGGCATCAGTCTTACTTTCTCGGTGTGTTTTGAAATTGTCGGAATTCCTGACACGAAAAAATAGCTAACGCCTAATATTTTATTATAAAGTAAAAGTAATAAATTACAATAGATTTCAAACAGGTTTTTACTTTAGCTTCAAAAATGTATATTCTTTGCAAAATAATTAGAGATAAATTTGATTTTAAACACAGTTCATTTCGATTCATTATATTTCTTAAATTTATATAAGAATAGCTTTTAAACGTGAGAAATGGAGAGGCTTGAAAAATATGATCGTGAATTTAAATTAAACGCAATTCGTTTGGGCTCTGAATTAGGTGTTTCAAAAGCTTCGAAACAACTTGCCATTGATTCTTCCAATATATATAAATGGAAGAAGGAGTTGCTTAAATATGGCGATAAAAGTTTCTGCGGAACGGGAAAATCAAGATTTAATCCAGAGCAAAAAATATTTTCTGAACAAAAAATAAAGCTACAAAGAGAACTGAGGCAGTTACAATTTAAAATTGAAATTTTTAAAAGTTCGAGTGAATATGTTTCTCAAGGAAGGCTAATGACATATTGCTTCATTGAAAATAATTTAAAAAAGTATAAACTGAAAAAATTATGCAAGGCTTTAGGAGTTGGCATTAACTCTTATAAAAATTGGAAAAATCAGATCGTTTCGCCAACACTTCTTCGAACAAATTTGATAAAAGAACAAATAACTTCAATATTTTTCGAATACAAAGAAATATATGGTAGCGCAAAAATTGCTGTGGAATTGCAAAGTCGAGGAATTAGTATTGGAAAGCGACAGATTTGTGACTATATGAGAGATCTTGGTCTAGTCAGTAAATTTAGACGAAATTATAAAAGCAAGTCTTCTTCGCGTTTTTATAGTTGTACATTTCCTAACGTTTTAAATCAACAATTTACGATAGAAGAACCTTCCAAGGCTTGGGTTTCTGGTATAACACGGCTTCAAACAAAAAGCGGGCTTTTATTTTTAACAATTATAATGGATTTATTTGACAGAAAAATAATAGGCTGGAGTCTAAGCAATGGATTAAGTGTTAAAGATACTACAATGGCAGCATGGAAGATGGCTGTTAAAATTCGTAAAACAAAAATGGGATTAATATTTCACTCTAATAGAGGAATGCAATATGCAAATAAAATGTTTGTGCATAAATTAGACTCTTATAAGCTGATTATTCGAAGTATGAATCGAATAGGAAATCATTCTGACAATGCTGTTTGTGAAAGCTTTTTTATTTCTCTAAAATCTGAACTTGTTGATTTGAATAATCTTCTGACTAAAAAGCAAATGGAGGAAAAAATAACTGAATATTTAGAAAATCTTTGACCTTAAACTTTAGTCTATGATAACATACGAACGTGCTTTCAAAGTGCATGCAGTTAAATTAAGTTATGATAGAGGTAAAGGACAACTAGCGTGTCTTGCAAGACAGTTGGGAATAAGTTCGGATAGTCTGTATAAATGGCGAAAAGACTATGAAAAATTTGGAAAAAGAAGCTTTCCAGGATCTGGTCACCCTAATTTAACTTCAGAACAAGCTGTCATCAGAGACCTTGAAAGAAAAATTGAAGATTCTAAAATTACGCTCGAAATCTTAAAAAGAGGAACCAAATATGTCTCACAAGGAAAAATAGCTACTAAAAATTTCATTGAAAACAACAAATCAGAATTTTCAATTGCAAAAATGTTATCCGTATTAGAAGTGTCAGAAACCACATATTATAGGACTAAAAAACAAGAACTTACAGATACAGAATCTAGAGTGTTATTATTAAAGCAGGAAATTACGTCGATATATTATGAATTTAATCGAAGATATGGTTGCTTCAAAATTACTAGAGAACTTCAAAGCAGAGGATTTAAAATTAAAAACTCTTCAGTAAAAAAATACATGAGGTTGTTAGGGCTACGTCGAATAGTCAAAAGGAAATATAAAGTGACAACAGATTCATTTCATAATGATTATGTAGTTCCAAATGTTTTAAATAGACAATTTACAGTCACAGAGCCTGCTAGAGCATGGGTTTCTGATATAACATACATACAAACTACGAAAGGTTTTTTATATCTTACGATTGTAATGGATTTATTTGATAGGAAAATCATTGGATGGTGCTTAAGTACCAAAATGAATGCTAAAGAAACTAGTTTGCCTGCTTTCGAAATGGCTGTAAATAATAGAGAAATCACTAAAAATTTAATTTTCCACTCGGACAGAGGGGTTCAATATGCAAATAAACTCTTCTCAGATAAATTAAGCTCTTATAGTTGTATTACGCGAAGTATGAGCCGTAAAGAAAATCATAATGATAATGCTGTAGCAGAGAGCTTTTTCCATTCTTTTAAAACTGAATTAATAAGGGGAAATAAAATATTGACGAGGAAAAGTATGAGAGTTGAAGTGTGTGATTACATTGAAAATTGGTATAATAAAAGAAGAAGGCATTCATTTTTAGAATATAAGACGATTGAGGAATTTAATAAATTTACCTAGGATAATTTATTTTGAATGCCTTAAATCTAATTCTATCGACAACCACGTGACTATGCTTAAAAATTTGTTCTTTGTAATATTATAAAATTTAAAGTGCAATCGTGCATATTAATCAATCTAATATTGTTGTTATTTTAACTGTTGCCGTTTGTGGTATGGTAAAAATGGTGTATACGAATCCTTTAATATGTACCTTGTAGAATTGGGCGAGTGTTAAATATGTTTGTACCCCCATACGGCTAAATTTCAAAAGAAGTGAGGTTTTATTTTTGATTTAGACAAAAGTTTTTTTTTATTTCTTTAAAATCTCTATTTGAAAATTAGCTATAATTGTAATTAACTTAGTTTTCAATATATTAAAATAGGTTGAGAAAAGTGAAAGTGAAAATTATTCGTGAATTATCCGTGAACAAAAAACCCTAACCACTTAGTCTTAAAGTGATTAGGGTGTTAAAATGTAGCGAGGACGGGAGTTGAACCCGTGACCTCAGGGTTATGAATCCTGCGCTCTAACCAACTGAGCTACCTCGCCTGGACTGCTATCATGAATTCCTGATTGCGGGTGCAAAGATAGAAATAATATTAAAGCGTGCAAGCATAAAATGAAGAAAAAAAAATATTTTTAAAAATGCATTGTTTTTGGACATATATTCTTATATTTCGAAAAAAATTAAAGTAGCACATGGATTCAAAAATACGTTACGAAATAGAGTTTCCGATTAATTCTTCGCCACAACTATTGTATCAATATATATCAACACCGTCAGGTTTACAAGAATGGTTTGCTGACAATGTTAATTCAAGAGGTGAAATTTTTACTTTCATCTGGAATGATTCGCAGGAAAAAGCACGTTTGGCTTCAAAGAAATCTGGAGAAAAAGTAAAATTTAAATGGGTTGACGAAAGCAGTAAGGATACTGAATACTTTTTTGAACTTCATATTTTAGTTGATGAATTAACTAAAGACGTATCACTTATGGTGGTAGATTTTGCCGAGAAAGAAGAATTAGGCGAGGCTAAACAATTGTGGGAGAATCAAATCTCAGATCTAAAACATCTTATAGGATCAGTTTAGTAAAAGTCTATTTTATACCTTATATTTGCCCTGAACAAAATTCAGGGTTTTTTTATGATTAATTTTAACGGAAACATAGCGCAAGAAGATACGATATTAACTCAAAACCGCGCTTTTTTATACGGAGACGGTATCTTTGAAACAGTAAAAATTATCAACGGAAAAATCTTGTTTCTTGAGGATCATTATTTTAGACTAATGGCTTCTATGCGAGTAGTGAGAATGATGATTCCTATGGATTTTACAATGGAATATTTTGAAGAGCAAATTCTGAACTTGGTAAAAGAACAAGGAATCGCTACTTCAGCACGTGCAAGAATTACCGTTTTTAGAAATGATGGCGGTTTATATCTTCCAAAAACAAATGACATTTCATTCCTAATCAATGCAACTCCACTTGAAAGCACTTCTTATAGTATAAATTCAAGCGAATATGAAGTTGATTTGTATAAAGACTTCTATGTAACAAAACAATTGTTATCGTCTCTTAAAACGACTAATAAGATGATTAACATTACAGGAAGCATTTATGCACACGAAAACGACCTTGCCAACTGTATCTTACTGAATGACAGCAAAAATGTTGTCGAGGCGCTTCAAGGAAATATTTTCATGCTAATAGGCAAAAAGCTTATTACTCCTCCAGTTTCTGAAGGTGCTTTAAACGGAATTATGCGTAAACAAATTTTAGCTCTTTCTAAAAAAGTAGAAGGCATAGAAGTATCTGAAGAAATAATTTCGCCATTTGATCTTCAAAAAGCTGACGAATTATTTCTAACCAATGTAATCATGGGAATACAGCCGATAACTAAATATCGAAAAAAGGAGTTTACAACGAATCTGGCTCATCTATTAGTGCAGAAACTAAATGAATCCATAACTGAAAATTAATTCAGATATGGATTTTCTGGTGCGTTAGACCATATAAGATAATCACCGCCAAGCTCAATAATCTGCTCTTTCCAAAAATGAGTGGTAGATTTTCCGATAATTTTATTTTTGTAATTATTATCAGCAATAATCCAAGAGTTTCCTTGCATCTCATTCTCAAGCTGATTTTCTTCCCATCCGGTGTACCCTAAGAAAAAACGAATGTTATTTTTACTAATAGATCCGTTGTTTATTAGGTCCTTAGTGGACTCAAAATCGCCTCCCCAATAAATCCCATTTGAAATTTCCACACTGTTTGGAATTAACTCAGGAATATTGTGAATAAAATAAAGGTTGTCTTGTTCTACAGGGCCTCCGTTATATATCTTAAAGTTAGCATCAATTTCAGGTATTAAGTCATTTATGGTATATTTTAATGGCTTATTGATAATAAAACCTATTGATCCTTCCTTGTTATGGTCTGCTAATAAAATTACCGATCTGTTAAAAGATAAATCTCCAATTATTGAAGGCTCGGCAATAAGCAGGTGTCCTTTTTTTAATTTTTCTGAAATCATACGGTTACAATTTTTATTAAATTTAATCATAAAAAAATTAAAATCACAAAAAAAATCGTTAAACCGCATAAAAAAACCTTCCATATGGAAGGTTTTAATTATATTATTAGTTTAGAGAACTTTCTTACTTAGTTCACTGCACCTTCTAATTCAGCTCCAGCTTTGAATTTTACAACGTTTTTAGCTGCAATTTTGATAGTTTTTCCTGTTTGAGGGTTTCTACCATCTCTAGCAGCTCTTGAAGAAACTGACCAAGATCCGAAACCTACCAATGAAACTCTTCCACCTTTTTTCAAAGTAGTTCCTACATTACCTAAAAAAGACTCTAAAGCTAATTTCGCCGCAGCTTTTGTGATTCCTGCATCAGCAGCGATAGCATCGATTAATTCTGATTTGTTCATAATAATTAGTTATTAATTGTTGGTTAAAAAAAATTGTTAATACACAAATTTAGTAGGAAATCCGTTGCGTGCAAGTGTTTTCTTTATTTTTAGCAAAAATTGTTAATAACTTGCTTTTTTTGTTCATAAAGGGTGTTGTTTATCGATAAAAAGTAGGTACAAACCCCTGTTTTACTGACCTTAATACACTTTTGCAGCTTCCGAAAAACTTACTCCATTTAATAATTCTGAAGCAAGCATTCTCTTTTTTCCTGGAAATTGTAGACTTAATAACTGAATAAAGCCGTCTTTTATTGCAATCTTGATTTCTTTTTTAGTACTAATTAGCTTGCCAACCTCATAAGAGTGTGATTCTGAGACTAGTTTAGCTTCGTAAATTTTGATGTTCAATTCCTCATTTTGGTCTTTCAAAAAGCACCAAGAAGCAGGATACGGACTTAAACCTCGAATCAGGTTATTGATTTCTGCTCCAGATTTTGTCCAATCAATTTTACAGTTTTCTTTGTTTAATTTATAAGCTGTTTTAATATCGTCATTATCTTCTTGAATTGTTGTTGTAACATTTCCGTTTTCAATCACTTTCAAAGTGTCAATTAAAGTCGTGCTTCCTAAATGCATCAAACGATCGTGCAATTGTCCCGCAGTTTCTTCTGGCTCAATATTGATTTCAGAATTTAAAATCATTGCACCAGTGTCAATTTTATCATCAATAAAGAAAGTCGTAACTCCAGTTTTGGTTTCACCATTGATAATTGCCCAGTTGATAGGAGCAGCTCCACGATAATTTGGAAGTAATGAAGCGTGAAGATTGAAAGTTCCTAAACTTGGCATTTCCCAAACTACTTTTGGTAACATTCTAAAAGCAACTACAATTTGTAAATTGGCGTTTAAAGCTTTTAATTCTGCTAAGAAACTTTCGTCTTTTAAGTTGGTAGGCTGTAATAAAGTAAGATTGTTGGCAAGCGCATATTCTTTTACTGCCGAATATTTTATTTTTTGTCCGCGTCCTGCTGGTTTGTCTGCAGCAGTAATTACGCCAACAACTTCGTAGTTATTTTTAATAATGGTGTCCAAAATGCCAACAGCAAATTCTGGCGTTCCCATAAATATAATTCTCAATTTCTCCATTATGATTTTAAAGTGTATTTATTATTCGCTTGTATAGTGATGTGATTGTTTTCGAGTAATTCCTGAAGAACAGATAAAATATCTTTGGTGTCCATTTTTATCTGATTTTCAATTTCTCTCGAAGTCAAAGAAGCTGTTTTTAATAAAGATAAAATCTTATCTGCAATCGAATCGGCTTCGGTAATTTTTCCTTTTTGTGTAATGCAGTACGAACAGATGCCGCAATTTTCTTTGGCTTCTTCTCCAAAATAACCTAAAACCAATCTGTTTTTGCAGGTTTTGTTATCTTTTATATAATGTAAAACAGATAAAAGCTGTTCTTTTTTAACTTCATTTTGTTTTTCTAAATATTTAGAAACCCTATTTATCGTATGATCGTCTTCGCGAACTTCATTAAATAAAATAGTAGCGTCGTTGTTTTTAGACTTGTATTCAATAATTTCTTTTTCTTTCAGTTTTTCTAAAACAGCAATAATCTGCTCTTCTGATCGATTTGATTTTTTTGAAAGTAATCCTAGATTTAAATTGGCTTTTACATCGTAAATGCCTGGATAAGTTCTCAAAATTGCCAAAATGATTTCTTCATCATTCGGATTCAGACTCATGTATCGAATCACTTCTTTTGATTCAATTAAAAATTGAGCACTGATTTTTTCTGAAAATTCCTGAGACATCGTAATAATTCCTTGCTGACTCAAAAACTGTAAAGCATTGTATGTTTTAAGGGTAGGGAACTCATATTTATTGCAAAAATGATTCAATTTGAAAGAGAAAGTTTCGTCTAAACCTTCGCCATAAGCAATCTGAAAGTAGTTGCACAATTTGATGTACATCGTTTTCAGAAATTTTTTGTCTGGAAGAATATTTAAAAACTGCTGTTCGGTTTGGATAGAATCTGAATTATTATAAAGTAAAACCGAAAAAGCTTTTGCGCCATTTCGTCCCGCGCGCCCAGATTCTTGATAATAATTTTCTAAATTTTCTGGAAGCTGTGTATGAATAACCGTTTTTACATTGTCTTTGTCAATTCCCATTCCGAAAGCATTCGTAGCGACAATTACTTGCGCTTGCTCCGACATCCACAACTGCATGTTTTTGTCTTTTTCTTTAGACGAAAGTCCGCCGTGATAATATGTTGACGTAAAACCTAGCGATTGCAATTGCGAAGACATGTTTAAACAAGCCTTTCGATTTCGCACATATATTATAGAAGGTTGCGGATTCTTTTTCAGAATTTGTTCCGTTCTATATAATTTATCTTCAACTTCAAAAACCATGTACGCGATATTTTTTCGCTCAAATGATTGTTGAAAATGTCTCGGATTTTTTAATTCTAATTGCGTTCTAATATCTTCAATAACTCTCGGAGTTGCCGTTGCAGTCAAAGCCAAAAAAGGAATTTTCGGAAAATGTTTTTTCAGTTCCGAAATTTTAAGATAAGCAGGTCTAAAATCGTGACCCCATTGCGAAACACAATGCGCTTCGTCAATGGCAATTAAATTAATGGGTAAGTTTTTGATGCGCTCCAAAATCCAGTCCGATTGCAATCTTTCTGGAGACAGATATAAGAATTTATAATTTCCGTATTGGCAATTATCTAAAAGATCGATCAATTCTTCGGTATGAATTCCACCAGTAAGAGCAATCGCTTTGATATCTCTTTTCTGCAAATTCATCACCTGATCTTTCATTAAAGCAATCAAAGGCGAAATAACGAGGCAGATTCCTTCTTGCATCATCGCGGGGACTTGGAAACAAATTGATTTTCCGCCGCCCGTCGGAAGTACGGCAAAAGTATCCTGTCCTTCAAGAACAGAATCGATAATTTCTTTTTGCAACGGTCTAAAACTGTCGTGTTTCCAGTATTTTAGAAGAATATCCTGCGCTCCGAGCATCGCTTTTATTTTAAAGTTAAAAATTTAGAAAAACAGTTTCTAGTTTTGCAACTTTAAACCATGCTGCTAAATTTTGTCTAAGATATAAAGAATTCTGTTTTCAACCGTATCTTTTGGAACCTCAATCAGTTCGTAACCATATTTTTTATAGGTTTCAATAAGATGTTCCTGAATTTTAACTGCCTGCTCGAAATTTTCATAACGCTCAGAATCACTTTGGTAAATCTCTTCCCAAGGCGGTAGAATAAAAGTTTTAGAATATTTATAATCCTCGCAAGCCTGTACGAAACCTTTAGGATATTCGTCTCCAATATAATCCATATAAGCCACAACATCTGGAATTCCTCTGTCGATAAAAACAACATTATCAGGTTCTTCAAGAGCATTTTTGTATTGTTCAATACGACCTTCCAATAACATTTCGCTAAACAAAAGCGGCTGTTCTAGAAACAGCTGTTCGATGCCTTGTTCTTGCGCTTTCATGGTAACCTGTCTAGAGATTTCAGGATAGCAGCAAAAGCCACGAGCTACCAATTCGTTAATAAGAGTCGATTTTCCAGTACCAGGTCCGCCAAGCAAGACAATAATTTCTTTTTGCACTATTCTAAAAATAAAGCGCAAATTTACCTAAACTTATTTATAATTAAAAAGAATATTTATCAGAAACGAAAGATTTGATATTTTGATAAACAAAAGTTGCCTGTTTAAAGTCCCAGAGGGACGGGATATTTATAGAAAAATTGAATGATATTTTTTGTTATTGAGGAAAATTATTGCTTAACCATAGACTGAATAATAAAAGAAGTATCAGTGATATGATAGAACCATACAAAATGCCAAATCCTAAGTTTTTGATAGAATTTTTGTTTTCTGAGAGTTTTACAATTATAAATCCGATTATTATTGAAGTTGAAATCTCTAAAATAATTGCCGAAAAATTGTCCAGTAATTTAAGGGAATAAACAATAAAAAAATGTAGAATTAAAGTGATTACAAAAGCGATATGTTTCATTTTGTTTTTATTCAGGGATTGTTTTTGAATTGAGTAAAAATGTATGCAATAAAAGATAAAGCTCCATCGGAGCGACATATAAACTATTTAAATTATGCCGCTCCGATGGAGCTTTTGATTGGATTAAATTGAATTTGCTATAAATATTTTGCTCCGCTGGAGCAATTTTTGAAATGGGAAATTGTTTTTTTATGCTCTCCCTGAAATGTTTAAATTTGAGTAATTGTGTTTTGTTAAGTTGATTTTTAAATTAATATTACAATTTCCGCCGTCATTCATTCTGATTAAATCATATTTGAAAGTATCTTTAATGTAAAAATCATTACAATAACAACTTATCCAAACCTCTTTCTCTTGGTTTTTGTTTATAACGACAATACATTGTTTTATGTATTTGTCAAATTTTTCAAGTTTTGATTTGTTTTCAGAAAAACACTTTTTTAGAATTAAATCTGTTTCAACTAACTCTTTTTGTGTTAGGTCATAAGGTTTTATTGTGTTGGGTTCGTAACTATAATATGTTGGACTATGCATTTCTTGGTTGAAACTAAAAAATGCATAATCATTAAATTTTGTAAAGTCTAATCCCTTTTTTGTCTTACACAGATTTTTTTTGATTTCTATTTTTAATGCTGATTTGTCGAACTCAATAAAATTATTTTTAATTACTGCTTTTTCACTACTTCTGTTAAATTTAAAATCAAATGGTTTAAAATAAATTGTGTCATTTTTTACAAAACATGAGCCTTTAAAAATTTCTAACTTTTCGTAGTCATCTTCTTTTTTTATAATTGTGAAAATGTAAGAGCTATCGGAGAAGAATTGAAATTTTAAACTTGTATTTCCTATAAACGTGTAATTGTTTATGGCTAAGATTTTTTCAATTTTTTTCGGTTTGTTTTTTTGTTTTTCTTCATTGTGCTTACATTGAATGTTTAATCCTAAAATTATTACTGACAATATTATTTTTATTCTCATTTTCATAGGATTTTATTTTACTCACAAAATAAATACTTCCCAGAATCCTTTCCTTTTTTATTAGAAGGAATAATCAAATGTGATTGGAATTTTTTACCATTCAAAACATCATTCACAAAATCTAAAACATATTGTTGGCCTTCATGGAAAAGATAACCTGAAAATTCATGTCCGCCACCACAGAAAGTAATCAATTCAATGTCTTTATGTAAATCTTGCATTTGATTGTAAACCGCATAAGAACCAAAAAGAATCATCCAGCCAGAAGCATTTGTCGGGCAAGAACGGTGCGAACCCGCTGCGTACGGAACGGTATCGTCATTATTTCCGTGAGCCAATAACATCGGAATCGCTTTTTCTTTCGTAATCAAATTAATATCCTGAATTGCTCCTGAACCTCCAATAAATCCTTTGTATTTGAAGTTTTCAGGAAGATTGCTTTTGTATAAATTCATTAATTTATAATCCCAAAAAGAAGCGTGAAAACCAATTTCGGCTCCAGCACTAATTCCAGAAATAAAGAATTTTGAAGTGTCAAGATTGTATTTGTCCGCATTCTCAATCATGAAAGCTGTTGCTTGCCACATATCGCTTACGCCAATTTGAATTGCTTTTATTTTTTCGGTTAAAGTTCCTTTACAGCCAAAATCTTTTCCTTTCATATATAAACTGTACGAAATGCTCGCAACCGCATAACCATTTTTCGCCATGAATAAACCGAAATCTTTCTCGCTTGTACGTTCTCCACCAGAAAAACCTCCGCCAAAAGCAAATAGAATCAACGGGATTTTTTCTCCTGCTTTTTTCTTTGGCAGGTATAAATCTAAATCTAGTTTTAAAGTATCGTTTTGGAAATAGGTTAGTGTTTTGACTTCTTGTGCTTGAAGCGAGTTTAGGATAAGAACGGTAAAAAGTAAAAGGAGTTTTTTCATTGTATTTTGTTTTAATCTCGCAAAGTCGCGAGGTCGCAAAGTTTTTTTTGCCACGACCCGAGCGATAGCGAACAGGCGAAGCAATTTCACGAATTTTAGCTAATTTTTATTTTTTGATTTGCCAAGTTAATTAAAATTGGTGAAATTGAATTTTTGGGATTGAATAATTTGCGCTAATTAGTGGAATTTGTGGCAAAAAAATACCTTCATTTTTAGAGTCAAAAAATCTAAAATCTAAAATCTGAAATCTGAAATCAAAAACGTATATTTGCGTTTATTTTTAATTACGAATGGAGAACGATAAAGAAAAAAATACAGCCGAATTTTACGAAAGATTGAAATTAGAGCTTGATAACGCAAATACTTGGCCAGCAGAATACTTGTACAAATTCATTGTGCCTTCTGTAGCAGACAATGTGGAGCGTGTTGAAAAAGCTTTTGATAGAATGGGAGCGGTGATTAAAACAACAAAATCGAAAACTGGTAAGTTTACCAGCGTTTCTGTAGATGTTACCATGCACAGCTCAGATGATGTGATCAGTAAATACAAAGAAGTTTCTACAATAGAAGGTATAGTTTCATTATAAACTTATGATCGAAAAATATAAAAGAGAAGCCGCAAGCGATGTTGTCTTCAATTTAGAATACAATTCTGAAAGACAGCGTTTAATTATTCCGGAGTACGGTCGTCATTTGCAAAAACTGATTGATCAGGCTACTGCAATTGAGGATGACGAAACGCGTAACAAAGCTGCAAAATATATCATTCAGGTTATGGGAAGTTTGAATCCGCATTTGCGTGATGTGCCAGATTTTCAGCATAAACTTTGGGATCAGCTTTTTATCATGTCTGATTTCAAACTGAATGTAGAATCGCCATACCCAATTCCGTCAAGAGAAGTTTTGGAGTTAAAGCCAGACGCTTTGCAATATCCGCAGAACTTTCCAAAATACAGATTTTATGGCAACAATATCAAGTATATGATTGATGTTGCGAATAAATGGGAAGATGGCGAAATGAAAAATGCGCTGATAATGGTAATTGCCAACCACATGAAAAAATCTTTCTTGAGCTGGAACAAAGACACAGTGAAAGATGATGTGATTTTTGAGCATTTATATGAGTTATCTGGAGGCAAAATCAATTTATTACACAGCACAGAAGAGTTGTTGAATACGACAGATTTAATGCGTACAAATAAACGTATGTCGAACAAAACAGCTTCTGGTGCACAGCCGAAAACTCAGAATAACAAGAACAACAATAACAAAGGCGGTCAAAAAAAGACATTTCAAAAAAACAATAATCAGAAATAAAAAAGCTGCTAAGCTACTAAGTTGCTAAGTTGCTGAGTTTTTACTTAGAATCTTAGGATCTCAGAATCTTAGAAACTTTAAAAGAACCTAAAAACAATCTATGGGAATTTTTAAAATCGAAGGAGGAACTCCTTTAAAAGGAGAAATCACTCCGCAAGGAGCAAAGAATGAGGCATTACAAATTTTATGTGCCGTGCTTCTAACAGGAGAGAAAGTGAAAATTAATAACATTCCTGATATTATAGACATCAATAAATTAATCACTTTGTTGGGGAATTTAGGGGTGAAAATTCAACGTAACGAACCAGGTTCAATAACTTTTCAAGCTGACGAAGTTAATGTTGGATATTTAGAAACTGAAGCTTTCAAAAAAGAAGGTGGAGCGCTTCGTGGTTCTATTATGATTGTTGGTCCACTTTTGGCTCGTTTCGGAAAAGGATATATTCCAAAACCAGGGGGAGACAAAATTGGTCGTCGTAGATTAGATACACACTTTGAAGGTTTTATTAACCTTGGAGCAAAATTTAGATATAACAGAGAAGATCACTTTTATGGAGTAGAATCTCCAAAAGAAGGATTAACTGGAACAGATATGCTTTTAGACGAAGCTTCTGTAACAGGAACTGCAAACATTGTAATGGCTGCGGTTTTAGCCAAAGGAACAACTACAGTTTACAATGCTGCTTGTGAGCCATACTTGCAACAGTTATGTAAAATGTTAAACTCTATGGGAGCAAAAATCACAGGAGTTGGTTCAAACTTATTGACTATCGAAGGTGTTGAAAGCCTTGGTGGTTGCGAGCACAGAATTTTGCCAGATATGATCGAAATCGGTTCTTGGATTGGTCTTGCGGCTATGACAAAAAGCGAAATCACAATCAAAAATGTAAGCTGGGAAAATTTAGGTTTGATTCCGAATACTTTCAGAAAATTAGGTATTACAATCGAAAAACGTAACGATGATATTTATATTCCTGCTCACAAAGATGGATATGAAGTAAAAACAGATATCGACGGTTCTATCTTAACGATTGCTGATGCGCCTTGGCCAGGATTTACGCCTGACTTGTTAAGTATTGTTTTGGTTGTAGCAACTCAAGCAAAAGGAGACGTTTTAATTCACCAAAAAATGTTCGAAAGCCGTTTATTCTTCGTGGATAAACTAATCGATATGGGAGCAAAAATTATGTTATGTGATCCGCACAGAGCTGTGGTTATGGGACATAATTTCGAATCTCAATTGAAAGCAACTACAATGTCTTCTCCTGATATTCGTGCGGGAATTTCATTATTGATTGCGGCGCTTTCTGCAAAAGGAACAAGTACAATTCAAAATATTGAGCAAATCGACCGTGGATACGAGCGTATAGATGAGCGTTTAAGAGCAATCGGCGCTAAAATTGTTAGAGCATAAAAAAGTTAGCCACGAATTACACGAATTGCACTAATTTTAAATTTTGAAATTCAATTACACGAATTTATTTTAAAAAGTTGTGTAATAAAACACAAAGCTGATCTTCGTGTAATTTGTGAAATTCGTGGCGAAAAAAAATAAATGTCCGTTATATGACAAACGAACAAAAAGCTATAAAAGCTACATACTTTAGTATAGCTGGAAATACCTGCTTGGCCCTTATAAAAGGCTTAGCAGGTTTTTTTGGCAATTCTTATGCCTTGATTGCAGATGCGATTGAGTCGACTACGGATATATTTTCGTCATTTTTGGTGCTGTTTGGAATTAAATATTCAAATAAGCCAGCAGATGAAAATCATCCTTATGGTCATGGCCGTGCAGAACCTTTAATTACGTTTTTGGTTGTTGGTTTTTTAATTACTTCAGCAACAATTATTGGTTATGAAAGTATTGCCAACATTGGAACTCCGCATGATTTGCCAAAATCTTGGACACTTTATGTTTTAGGAGCAATTATAATTTGGAAAGAATATTCATTTCGTTTGGTAATGAAACGAAGCAAACAAACCAATAGTTCATCTCTTGCGGCTGATGCATGGCACCATCGAAGCGATGCGATTACTTCTGTTGCAGCATTTATCGGGATTACGATTGCGCTTGTTATGGGAAAAGGTTACGAATCTGCAGATGATTGGGCGGCGCTTTTTGCAGCGTTCTTTATTTTATATAATAGTTATAAAATTTTTAGACCTGCGCTTGGCGAAATCATGGATGAAAACTTAAACGATGATTTAGTCGAAGAAATTCGTGTTGTCGCTTTGACTGTTCCAAGAATTTTAGGAACAGAAAAATGTTTTATTCGTAAAGCAGGAATGCGTTACCACGTAGATCTTCATGCGATTGTTTCTGCTAAAATTTCAGTAAAAGAAGGACACGATTTGTCTCATAAACTTCAGGATACTTTGAAAGAACAAATTCCGCAATTAGGCAATGTTCTGATTCATATTGAACCAGATGATTATCATTGTTAAAGGTTCAAAGGAACAAAGGCTCTGAGGTGCTAAGGTTTTCTTCTTAGAGATTAATTTTTTTGTCTGGCTGAGCGTCCCCAGTCTGCGAGAGAAGCTCTCGTAAAGAAATTCAAATAAAAAAAATCCGTTTAAATTGCAGTCTGTTTTCACAGATTTTTGATTTAAACGGATTTTTGATTTTCTATTTGAAGACATAGCCTTTGGTTTCAACCAAAAGAACATTTAGAAAGAACTTTGAAACTTTGAACCTTTGCGCCTTTGTTCCTCTGAACCTTAGTCCAACGCATTTAAAATCTTCAATCCAAACACAACACCATTTTGTTGAATTCCGCTTTGGTAAGAATGAACATAATCGACTCTGAATAATTTGAATTTTCCGAAACCTAAATTGTCTAAACCAATTGTAAATTCAGAATAAGGTTTTCGATCTGGAATTGCTAAAGCATGGAATCCGATATTCATAGTTGATTTTAAAAGATTTAGCAACGGAATTTTATTCATAATATAACCAGTGTCATTATATTCCGTATGCATTTCAAAATAACTATCGTTTGTACTGTTTGAATAATAAGGCATCAAATTAAAAACATTCAAATAACGTTCGCTTGTTCCGACATGAGTTTGGTTTCCGTTGAAATGTCTGTAATCGATAAACGAAATATTCTCAGCATTAAAGAATTTTCCTCCTCTAAAATTAGTCCCTAAAAGACCTTTATTTCCAAGAGATAAATCATATTGAACAGAAGCCCCGATTCTTTCATATTCATACTTTTTTTCGCTTGCCGCGAATGCCTTTTCGAAAGCTAAATAAATCGTCGGATATTTATCATCTTTAAAATTAAATCTTCCGTCTGGCCTTGAAATATATTTATTACCAAAGTTGATTCTCGAAGTTATGAGTGCTTTAAACAAATGATGCTGGTCAAAAGCAGGCGTTGTAAAATCATTTGGAGCCAAAGGATTATTAGATGAATAAATATCATCTTTTTTAAAGAACGAATAATCGGTGGTATTAAAAAGCGGTTTTCGCTGTTCGTAGCCAATTTTTCCAGTAAGATTTACACCGTTTGCAATATCTTGTCCGTAATTGATTTCAGCAAATTCTAAGTTGTACAACTTCATATAATTGTCTTTAAAAAACAAAGAACTTATAGAGTTGATCAATTTAGAAATAGGTTCGGCGCTATTAAACTGAGCTGTTTTTGTTCCTCCAGAACCCCAAATCGTAGCGTAATTGATAGTGTTGAATCGGTGGCTGAACTCTCCAGTTACGCGAAAGCGTTCATCAGAAAATCCATAATTAAAAGTAGTGCTTATCGAAGTGCTTTTTCCTTCTTCCTCATTCCATTTCTTAAAAGAAAAGCCAGAATCCAGATTAAAACCTTGAACGGTGTTGAAACTTAAAGAAGTAATATTCAATAAACCTTTATAATCAAAAGAATATTTCTTGAAAGTATTTTTATAATCATAACCCATTAAAACATCCCAAACCTTGAATTTGTTGTTTTTCGCATCTATAGAATCAGTATACTTTTTTGATTTTCTAATGGTTTGTAAACTATCTTTTTTAGCATAATCATTGCTTTCTTCAATAGTTAACGGAATCGGGCGAATTTCATTCCAGAAAGCATCATCTTTTTTATTGGCATTGAGATCAAAAGCTACGAGTTCATTTCCAAAAGTCTTCTTTTCGAATGACTCTGGAAATTCATAATTAGAATAAACATAATTGAAGTTTCCAGAAAACTTTACACCAAAAATACCTGCGTTAAAAGAAAGTGTCTGTGCATTTTTAGACCAGATTTTATTTTTTGTATTATAGCTAAAACTCTGTTTTAGAGTCATTATTTCTGTGAATTCATTCTTCATTCTATAGCCTTTGATATCCAAATCAATGGCATAAATGGCAAAACTATCGTCTACAATATAAATGTAGCCTTCAAAAACAGGTTCTTTATCACGTTTCGGAATGACTTTAATTTTGTAAATCTGCTGATTGTTATCATCGTAAAAAGAGCTTTCCAATTTATATTTGTAATAATTGAAAGCATTGTCTGCGATAGGAGAGATGAGTTTTACATCAAAATCTAAAGCATTGTCGTAAAAGTCATAATTGGATAATGCGGCAGTGTTGTAACTGTAACCACGATTGTTTCCAGAAATTTTAGAAGCTATAATGTTTTCTTTAAACTTGTTTGGTTTTTCAAGACTAACTTTAGAAATTGTTTCAGATAAATATAAGATTCCTGTTCCCGTAGAGTCTAAATTGGATGACATGTCATCGCCCAGTACTACTTTTTTTCCTAGAATTTTTTTAGGAAGATCTTTTACTTTGAACATTCCTTTCGAATAAAAATCAGCAGTATATCTTCCGGTTTTATCTGAGTTTTCCTTTTTGTTTGCTATTGCACTTCTAATAATAGCATTTGCAGGATTGTTTTTAGGATCAATTATCACTTCATTTAGTGCAAAGCTTTCTTCTTGAAGCTGAACATCTAAAGTAACAGTTTTGTTTCCTGTAGCAACGTTTATCTTTTGAGTCTTAAAACCTAAATATTGAAAAATGATTTTGTTCTTTCCAATTTCTTTCACATTAAGCTGATATTTTCCCTGCTCATTTGAGGTCGTTCCAGCATAAGTGTTTTCTTCAAAAACGGACACATAAGGAAGCGGATTTCCCTTCTCATCTGTAATTGTTCCTTTAATTTGAGAAAAAGTAGTAATTGAAAAAACTAAAAAGGCAAATAAAATAAAGTTTCTCATGTAGTGTGGCTTATCCTACAAAAATATAATAAGTTAAATCTGAGCCTATTAATAATTTGTTAAATTCCAAAAGGCTACATAAGATCCTTTGTCAGGCTTCGCGATGTCGAAATCTTATAAAAAAGACTGGATTGCCAATTCGTAGCTTTTAAGTCCAAAACCTAAAATAACACCTTTTGCATTCCCAGATAAATAAGACTGATGTCTGAAACTTTCTCTCGCGTAAGTGTTAGAAATATGCACTTCGATAACTGGAGTTGTAACAGCTTTCATGGCATCTCCTAAACCAATAGAAGTATGTGTGTAAGCGCCTGCGTTCAAAATGATTCCATCAAAAGTAAAACCGCATTCTTGAATTTTCCCAATCAGTTCGCCTTCAATATTGCTTTGATAATATGAAAGTTCAATGTTAGGAAATTTTTGTTTCAACGTTTCAAAATAATCCTCGAAAGTTTGGCTTCCGTAAACTTCAGGTTCTCTTTTCCCTAAAAGATTCAAATTAGGTCCGTTGATAATGCAGATTTTCATAAAATAAATAGTTTTAATAGTTATGCGAATGCATTTTTAGATTTCCAAAAGGCATTTCATAGTAAGTGTAAAAATAAAAAAACCGCACTAATAAATAGAGCGGTTTTTGTAAAAGTATGTGATATTCTTTTAGAACATGTATCCAGCTGAAAGTTGGAATACAGAGTTTTTAAAATCAGCTTCTTTTGAGATTTCTGTTAAACCGATACCGTAACGAGCTTGAACAAAAAGACCTCCAACAACTTTTAATCCTAAACCTGCATTAAGAGAAAAGTCAAATGTTTTTGGATCTGCAGCATCAAATTCTTTTTTGTTACTAACAAGGAATGATGCCTGTGGACCAAGCTCTAAGCTAAGAGATTTAGTCATATAGATTTTTGCCATTACAGGAATAGCAATATATCCCATTTCGTTTTTAAATTCAGTAAAAGCATTTTTATAAGTTGCTCCTTGTGTAGAGTATAAAAGCTCTGGCTGAATTGAGAATTTTTCTAATAATTTAAGTTCTGCTACAAGACCTGCGTGGTAACTTGTAATACCTTCTTTATCAACAGAAATTCCACCAAAGTCAGAACCTCCAGTTTGGTTTGCAAAGTTAACCCCTGCTTTCACCCCGATTTGTACAAATTGTGCGTTTACTGCCGCTGATGTTGCAAGAAACATAACAGCTGCTAAAAGTATTTTCTTCATAAAAAGGTTTTTAAAAATTGGTATTTCAAATGTTATTTAATAGGTCAAAACTACATATTTGGGATTTTATTGCATTATGTTTTGGATTAAATAATTAATAAAATTCCCACTCGAATTGAATTTTGATATTTAAAAATCTTCTTTTATTCTTTTAAAATTCTGATTTTCAACGCGTCTATGCAAGTTTGTTTTTGTCCTATTTTGATACTTTTTAAACCTACTGCGCTCTTTATTTTGTAAGTCTAATCTTATTTTTGCTTTTAAATAAATTAAAATAAAATTTAGAAATTATGAAAAAAATTGTTTTAACTGCTATTGCAGTATTAGGCTTTTCATTTGCTAATGCACAAACAGGAGGATTTGCTAAAGGAGATGCTTTTATTTCTGGAGCTTTCAATGTAAGTTCAGAAAAAACAGGAGATGCAAAAAGTAATGGCTTTACAATCGAGCCAAAAGTAGGTTATTTTGTGAGTGAAAATATTGCAATTGGTGCAAAATTAGGTTTTGGATCAGACAAGCATGGAGATGACAAAGAAAATTCATTCACTGCAGGAGCTTTTGGTAGATACTATTTTACACCTGCTTCTCAATTTTCAGTTTATGGTCAAGCTGGTCTTGATTTTACAAATCACAAGTTTAAACCAGGTAATGCTAAATCAAACGAAATTGGTGCTAACATCGGTCTAGGTTTAAGCTATTTCTTGTCTAACCATTTTGCTATTGAAGCTACTTGGTTAGGTTTAGGATATGCTGTAAATAATAACGGAGGTCACGGAGCTGAAAAAACAAAATCATTTGGTTTCGGTACTGACTTAAGAGACGTAAGTTTTGGAGTTATCTACAAATTCTAATAAGACAATTAGTTAATTTTAAAAGGCCTTTCTTAAATTTTAAGGAAGGCTTTTTTATGCTCTAAATTCTAATTTTTAAATTGGCTTAATTGAAAATTAACAATTACTGTATTATTTACTATTTTATTTGTTAAATTCCTAATATTGATTTATGAAGAATATTTTTATATTTGACTTAATTAATTTAACCCAAAACAAATTAGAATGAAAAAAGTTATTTTATCTGCCATTGCAATTATGGCTTTTGCATTTACAAATGCACAGCAAACAAGGTTTGGAGTAAAAGGAGGTCTTAATATTTCAAATGTTGTTGGAGGAGATGTAGACAATAATAAAACACTAGTAGGCTTTCATGTAGGTGGTTTAGCTGAAATACATGTAGTTGAAAAGTTTTATATTCAGCCAGAGCTTTTATACTCTGCACAAGGAGCTAAATTTGATGGACCTTTTGGATCTGATGGAGATCTTAAATTAAATTATTTAAAC
The DNA here is from genome assembly GCF_042436695.1 of Flavobacterium sp. HJSW_4. NCBI lineage: Bacteria > Pseudomonadati > Bacteroidota > Flavobacteriia > Flavobacteriales > Flavobacteriaceae > Flavobacterium > Flavobacterium sp. HJSW_4. Next base: position 74,355 of record NZ_JBHNPP010000001.1, on the reverse strand, counting down.
ATTCCTGTGTTAGCAAAGTATTACATCGTTGATAAAAAATTCAATGTAGAAGCTGGTCCTCAACTTGGAATTTTATTGTCAGCTAAAGGAAATGGTGAAGACGTTAAAGATTACACTAGATCGACTGATTTTGGGTTTAATTTAGGAGCGGGATATAGCTTTACTGAAAATTTCTCTGTAGGCCTTCGTTATACTATCGGTTTATCTCCAATTTCTGATAATGATATTGATAATTCAGATGATTATTATAATAGTGCAAAAAACAGCAATTTACAGCTTTCTTTAGCATATAAATTCTAATCAGAATTTTAAAAATATTTTAAAGACCTTCCCGATAACGGAAGGTTTTTTTATGCCAAAAAATTACTTACTTTGTAAATATGAATTGGAACAGATATATAAAAGATTATCAGTCATACTTGAGGATAGAAAGAGGTTTGTCTAAAAATACAATCGAAAACTATGGCTTTGATATTGAACGTTTATGTCTTTTTTTAGAAACCAATCAAATTGATGTTTCGCCAATAAAGATTTCCGAAGAGACATTGCAGCAATTTATTTATGCGGTTGCTAAAGAAGTAAATCCAAGATCTCAGGCAAGAATTATTTCTGGGCTTAAAAGTTTCTTTAATTATTTGGTTTTTGAAGATTATAGAAATGACAATCCTTTAGAATTAATAGAAGCGCCAAAAACTGGCCGTAAATTACCTGATACTTTATCGCTTCAGGAAATCGATGCTTTGATTGAAACAATTGATTTGAGTACCAATGAAGGAGAAAGAAATAGAGCTATGCTCGAAACTTTATACGGGTGCGGATTACGGGTTTCTGAATTGGTTTCACTTAAAATTTCTGATCTTTTTTTTGATGAAGGATTTATTAAAATTACAGGAAAAGGGAATAAGGAGAGATTTGTTCCGATTGGAGCATTAACCCAAAAATATATTGATATCTATAAGAATGCTGTACGCTGTAATCTCAATATAAAAAAGGGAGCTGAAGATACTTTATTCTTGAATAGAAGAGGAAATCAGTTAACTCGTGCCATGGTTTTTACTATTATTAAAGATCTTGCGCAAAAAATGGGGCTCAAAAAGAGTATAAGTCCGCATACATTACGACATTCTTTTGCAACACATCTGCTTGAAAATGGAGCTGACTTGAGATCGATTCAGTTAATGTTGGGACATGAATCTATTACCACAACAGAAATTTATGTGCATTTAGACCGCAGTTTTTTAAAAGAAGTAATGCATAGTTTTCATCCCAGAAAGTAATTTTTTACCGTATTATGCGTTTTTTATTTAGGAAATTCTTAATATTGTGTTAAAACAAATAAAAAGCACTAAAACAATATAGCTTGTTTTGCTTTTTTCGAATAAGTTCTGAATATCTTATTTACATAAAAAAGTAGTATATGGTTTTTGATTTATATGGAAATGATGATTGCTTAGAGGTAAATAATTTTTACAAAAAATTATTGGCCGAAATGCCCGACCTGCTTTTTCAATTTGTGATTGATGTCGATAATAATTACACCTTTCCCCTTGTAAGTAAATCGGCAGATGAAATATTTGAGCTCTCTGCAGCAGATTTTAAAAATGATATAAAGATTATAATTTACGATCGAATTGTACCACAGGATCGTGAACATTTTTTTCAATCTTTAGTTAAAGCCAGAAAAGAAATAAAACCTTGGGATGTAAAATTTAGAGCTCTCCTTCCTAATAAAGGACTTCGCTGGTTTAAGGTTTCTTCCAAAACAGAATCTTCAACAAATGGAAATGTGATTTTTTACGGTCATGTTTCAGATATTACCGAATTAAAAGATAAAGAAGAAAAACTCAGAATCTCGGAAGAACGTTTTCAGTTCGCTCTAGATGCTTCTACGGCTGGAATTTGGGATTGGGATATGGTTACGAATCGTGTTTTTTACTCTTCATTATCTCTCAAAATTTTAGAACTAGAATCAGCTGATGTTTTTGATGATCCAGAGCGCTGGGATAAAATTGTGCATCCTGATGATCTTCCAAAATACTATTCAGATATTCATGAGCATTTTGACAATAAGATTCCATTTTATGAAAATTACCATCGTGTGATGACTTCTAGCGGCAACTACAAATGGATTTTAGACCGAGGCAAAGTGATTAAACGTGATGAAAACGGAAGACCCTTACGCGTAATTGGAACCCATACAGATGTTTCAGCTCAAAAAGAAAAAGAGCTGGAGCTTATGAAAACGATGAAATTATATAGTGATCAGAATAGTCGTTTGTTGAACTTTTCTCATATTGTTTCGCATAATTTGAATACGCAAGCCGGAAATATCAAATCGATTTTGGATCTTATTGATGCTGATGTCAATAAACAGACTGTAACAGAAATGCTGGAATATTTGCGTGCTGTTTCTAATGATCTGAATGAAACGATTCTAAATCTTACTCAGATTGTAAAAACGCAGAGTAACATAAATATTGCAGTTGTTCCTTTGAAGCTTTGTGAATATATTGAAAAGACGATTTCGACAATCAAAGGTTATGATAAACAGCGTGAAGTAACGATTGTAAACAATGTTCCGAAGTATTTGACGATTAATTTTAATCCGGCTTATATGGAAAGTGTTTTGTTGAATTTTACAACAAATGCGATCAAATATGCGCATCCTGATCGTAATCCGGTAATTACTTTTGATTTTGCAATTGAACCAGAAGGCTTTAAATCGCTTAAAATTACAGATAATGGTCTCGGAATCGATTTGAAGGTTTATGGTGATTTAATATTCGGAATGTATAAAACCTTTCATAAACACGAGGAAGCTCGCGGTATAGGATTGTATATTACAAGAAATCAAATTGAAGCAATGAAAGGAACTGTTGAAGTAGAAAGTGAGGTAGGAGTGGGAACAAGCTTTAAAATCGTTTTTAATGATATGTAAAACTAAATAGAGATAAAAAATAAAGGCTGTCAATTGACAGCCTTTATTTTATTTATGTTTTCCTTAGATTATTTAGCAATATTTACAGCTCTAGTTTCTCTAATAACTGTAACTTTTACTTGTCCAGGGTAAGTCATTTCTGTTTGAATTTTTTGTGAAATTTCGAAAGATAAGTTTGCAGCATTATCATCAGAAACTTTTTCGCTTTCTACAATCACACGTAATTCTCTACCGGCTTGAATTGCATAAGCATTTTTAACACCGCTGAATCCGTAAGCTACATCTTCAAGATCTTTTAGACGTTGAATGTAAGAATCTAAAACCTGACGTCTAGCACCTGGTCTAGCTCCAGAAATAGCATCACAAACTTGAATAATTGGAGACAATAAAGATTTCATTTCAATCTCATCGTGGTGAGCTCCAATTGCGTTGCAAACTTCTTCTTTTTCGCCATATTTCTCAGCCCATTGCATACCTAAAAGTGCGTGTGGTAAATCACTTTCTGTATCAGGCACTTTCCCGATATCGTGTAATAAACCAGCTCTTTTTGCTAATTTAACGTTCAATCCTAATTCTGCAGCCATAATACCGCAAAGTTTAGAAACCTCTCTTGAGTGCTGTAATAAGTTTTGTCCATAAGAAGAACGGTACTTCATTCTACCCACCACTTTAATTAATTCTGGGTGTAAACCGTGAATTCCTAAGTCGATAACAGTACGTTTTCCTACTTCAATAATTTCGTCATCAATTTGTTTAGCTGTTTTAGCAACAACTTCTTCAATTCTCGCAGGGTGAATACGTCCGTCAGTTACTAATTTGTGTAAAGACAAACGAGCGATTTCTCTACGAACTGGATCAAAACAAGAAAGAATGATTGCTTCTGGCGTATCATCTACAATGATTTCAACTCCAGTTGCAGCTTCAAGAGCTCTAATATTACGTCCTTCACGACCAATAATACGTCCTTTTACATCGTCAGATTCAATATTGAAAACAGAAACGCAATTTTCAACCGCTTCTTCAGTTCCAACTCTTTGAATTGTATTGATAATGATTTTTTTAGCTTCTTGTTGTGCCGTTAATTTAGCCTCTTCAATTGTATCTTGAATATGAGACATTGCTTTAGTTTTTGCCTCAGATTTTAATCCTTCTACCAATTGTTCTTTTGCTTCTTCAGCAGAAAGACCAGAAATTACTTCTAATTGTTGTAGTTGACTTTTGTGAAGTTTGTCTACTTCAGCTTGTTTTTTGTCTAAAACTTCAATTTTGTTATTGTATTCAGCAGTTTTAGATTCAAATTCGTCATTTACTTTTTTAGCTTTTGAAAGTTCATTAGAAACTTGAGATTCTTTATCGCGTACACGTTTTTCTACTTCAGCAACTTTTTTATCACGTGCTAAAATAACTTGTTCGTGCTCAGATTTAAGTTCAATAAAACGCTCTTTTGCTTGAAGAATTTTATCTTTTTTGATATTTTCTGCCTCTAAATTAGCATCTTTTAAGATAGAAGCTGCTTCTTTTTTAGCGTTTTTGATTAGGTTTGAAATATTACTTTTCTCGATAATTTTAGCTATTGCAAATCCTGCTGCAATACCTACAATACCAATAATGATCGTTATGATGTCCATGTTTGTTAGGGTTTATATATAAAAAAAGCCTACATTAATTGCTTGTATAAACTCGTAAAGACAAGTTTTGAGCTAACTCACTGTTCAAGTTTCCCAGCCAAATGGAGGGCATACTATAGTAGCGACGATTTGCTCATTCTAAATTGTTAGTGTTGAGTTTACCAATTGTGAACTAATGTAGGCAGTATCTTAGTTTCTGTAAAGAACGTTTATTTTTCGAGATATTGATCTAAAAGCGTATTTAATCTTTTAATTCTTTCGATAGTTTCTTCTCCATCGATTGTATTATCTATCTGTTTTTGTTCTACTTGCGATGCAAATTGTAATGCACACATTGCTAGAACATCTTGTTTGTCACGAACTGCATAATTTTCTTCGAATTGCTTTATCATGACATCAATTTTTTTAGAAGCACTTCTAAGTCCTTCTTCCTGAGCGGGTTCAACCGTAAGTGGGTAAACGCGGTCGGCAATTGATATTTTAATTCTAAGCTTTCCGTCCATGCTGTTAATCTGATAGTTGTGCTATACAGTAATCAATTTCGCGAATTAATGAATTTATTTTAAGCTTTGTCTCTCTCTTGTTATTGTCGCTGCCAAGCAACGAATTGGCTATCTTAAGTGTTTCATTTTGCTTTTTCAAAGTTTCCATTTCCTCAGATTGTTTCTGGATAATTTGCGCAGCTTTGGCTAATTCTAATCGTAATACTTGATTGTTTTGCTCCAAACTTTTTGACTTCTCAAAAAGCTTTTCGACTTTATATTCAAGAGTATCAATTATTTCTGCAATTACACTCATTATACATCCTATTCATTACTTAATCATACAAAGTTAATATTCCTTTTTATTAATGCAATTTTTTATCGATTTTTTTACATTAAAATAGATAAATAGATGTATTTCAATTAATTGTAAAATTATAAGTTTTTTCTTGCTTTTATTGCTGTATTTTTCTTTATCTTAGCAAAAATGTTGCTTATGAGATTTTCTGCCTTTACCCTTTTAATTTGTAATTTTATATTTGCTCAAACGCAATATCCTAAAGACTATTTCCGCCCTCCACTAGATATTCCAATGCAACTTTCTGGTAATTTTGGAGAGTTAAGACCTAATCATTTTCATGCTGGTTTTGACTTGAAAACCAATCAAAGAGAAGGCTTGAGTGTTCATGCCATTGCGGATGGATATGTTTCTCGAATTAAAATTTCGACTTATGGAAACGGAAAATGTATTTATATTACACATCCAAATGGATATACTTCAGTTTACGGACATTTGCAAACACCGGTTGGGCCAATTTTAGATTATGTGAAAAAAACGCATTACAAAGAAAAGGCGTATGAAATTGAAATGTTTCCAAAACCAGATGAACTTCCTGTTACAAAAGGAGACATAATTGGTCTTTCTGGAAATACAGGTTCTTCTGAAGGTCCTCATCTTCATTTCGAAATAAGAGATACTAAAACAGAATTTGTTATTAATCCGATTTTCTTTGGCTTTGACCAAAATTTAAAAGATACTAAAAAGCCTACTTTGTCGAGTTTGTATGTTTATCCTTTAGATAATTCGACTGTAAATCTTTCAAAACAGCCTTTGTTGGTTAATATGGCGCTTCAAAAAGATGGAACGTATTTGGCTTCTAAAATAAAAGCTAACGGAAAAATTGGTTTCGGAATCAATGCTGTAGATACGGATGATGTTTCGCATAACAAAAATGGAGTTTTTAATGTTTCGACTTTTTTAAACGGAAATCAGAATTACAATTGTCAGTTTAATACGTATTCTTTTGATGAGATGCGTTATATCAATGCTTTTATTGATTATTCACGATATAAAAAGTCTGGACAGCGCGTGCAGAAGCTTTTTATGAAAACGCCTTTTGCGTTAAGCATTATCAAAACAGATTCTCTTCGTGGAATTTTAAAAGCTGAACCGAACTTAACTTCAAATTATAAAATTGAAGTTTCAGATTATTTTGGGAATATGAATTCAATTACAGTTCCAATTGAGTTTGATGCTGCGACACCACTTGTCGAGGCAGAGCCAGTTAGCGGAAAATATTTTATCAAGTACAATAGAGATGCTAATTTTGAAAAAGACAATATGTCTGTTTTCTTTCCAGCGGGAACTTTCTACGAAGATTTTAATATGAATTTTGATGTAAAAAATAACAAAGTTTATATTCATGATGATACAGTTCCTGTACATTCTAATTTTACAATTACGATAAAAGACTCCACTTATCCGGAATCATTAAGAGATAAACTTTATATAGGTAAAGGAACTAGTCATAACGGAACAATCAGAAAAGGTGATGTTTTTACTGCCAAAGCAAAAATATTAGGTGCATATGGGTTAGTTTTAGATACGATTGCGCCTGTTATAAAAATTGCAAAACCTGTTGAAGGAAAATGGATCAGCGATCAAAAGAAAATTGATCTTACAATAAGCGATGCTTTGTCGGGAATAAAATCTTATAACGGCTATTTAAACGGAAGTTGGGTTTTATTTGAATATGAAAATAAAGCTAGAAGAATTACACATACTTTCGATGATCAGTATTTGGCGGAAGGAGAAAATGTTTTAAAAATTGAGGTAGTTGATAATGTAGGAAATACTACTATCTTTGAAACACGTTTTTTTAGAAGTCAAAAAAAATAAAACCCAAAATCTTTGAGTCAAAATAGGTTTACATTCGCTTTTCTCTTTTTATTTTTCAGCTGCATTGCATTAGCTCAAAACGCTCGAATTAAAGGGCTGATTTTGGATGCAGAGAAACATCCTGTTTCGGGTGTGAATGTTTCTTCGCAGGACACTTTTGTGCAATCTGATTCAAATGGTTTTTATGAAATTGTAATTCCTTCAAACAAAAAAGTTTCTTTGATTTTTACTCATGTTTCATTAAAAATGATGAGTTTGACGGTTAGTTTGAAAACAAATGAAATTTTTGTTTTTAATCCGATTATGAATAATTCTGAGGAACAAATGGGCGAAGTTTTCGTTTCTTCTGGAAATAGAAAGCGAGTTCAAGGGATTACGTCTGTTGACACTGAAACCATAAAGAAAATTCCAGGTGCAAATGCTGGAATTGAAAATATTCTAAAAACACTTCCTGGCGTTAATTCAAACAATGAATTAAGTTCGCAATATATGGTGCGCGGCGGAAATTACGATGAAAATCTAGTTTATGTAAATGAAGTAGAAGTGTATCGTCCTTTTCTAATTCGTTCGGGACAGCAGGAAGGTTTAAGTTTTACCAATACAGATTTAGTTCAAAATGTTGAGTTTTCTGCCGGCGGATTTCAGGCTAAATTTGGAGATAAATTATCTTCTGTTTTAGATATTACTTATCGCAAACCAAAAGAATTTGGAGCTGCTTTTGAGGCAAGTTTTCTAGGAGGAAGCGCGGCGGTTGATTTAGTTTCTAAAAATAAAAAATGGTCTGCCGTAACTGGCGTTCGTTACAGAAATAACAGTCTTTTGGTAAATAGTCAAGATACGGAGACAAATTACAAACCGACTTTTGCTGATATTCAAACCAATGTAAATTATGATATTTCTGAAAAATGGCAAATGAGCTTTTTAGGAAATATTTCTCAGAATAAATATTCGTATGAGCCTTTGGTGCGTCAAACAAATTTTGGAACAGTAGATCAGCCAATGGCACTTGCGGTTTATTATGACGGACAAGAAAAAGATCAATATGATACTTATTTCGGAGCTTTAAAAACGACTTACAAAGCTTCGCCTACATTGACTTTAAAGTTAATAGGATCTTTATTTCATACTAAAGAAAAAGAACATTTCGATATTTTGGCTCAATACCGTTTAGGAAGTGTAAATGCTGAAGATCCAGAAAATGCATCTACAATTGATTTTACACGAGGAATTGGTTCTCAATTGAATCATGCTCGAAATGATTTAGATGCTTTAATCGCAAATATCGAATTGAAAGGAACTAAAGATTGGAAAGAAAGCCAGTTAGAATTTGGTTTAAAGTACACTAGAGAATCGATCCGAGATCGAGTAGTGGAATGGGAGGTAATCGATTCTGCAGGATTTTCTATAAATCCGCCTTTAGAGCTTCCAAAAAATAACGAACCTTACACGCCTTACACTGGTCCACTTTTGCCATATCAAAATATTCGTGCGACAAATTTTAATACTATAAATAGAATTTCAGGTTATACACAATGGAATAAGCAATCGGAAATTGGTTCAAACCAAATTTGGTATCATTTGGGAGCGCGTTTTCAGGGATGGAATGTTTCTGGAGCTATAGAAGAAGGAAAAACGCAATTTGTGGTAAGTCCGCGTGCGCAGTTTGCAATAAAACCAGATTGGGATCGTGATATGGTTTTTAGGATTTCTGGAGGATTGTATCATCAGCCGCCGTTTTATCGAGAGTTACGTGATTTGGAAGGAGTCGTGAATCCGAATGTGAAAGCACAAGAAGCAATTCATGTTGTTTTGGGTAACGATTATAATTTTAAAATGTGGAATCGTCCTTTTAAATGGGTAACGGAATTGTATTATAAATCGCTTTCAGATGTAAACGTATATTCTATTGATAATGTTCGTATTCGTTATGTTGCCAACAACAATGCAAAAGCCTACGCGCAAGGTTTGGATTTTAGATTAAATGGTGAATTCGTGCCTGGAACTGAATCTTGGGTGAGTTTTGGATATATGAAAACCGAAGAAAATTACGACAACAAAGGCTATATTGCTCGTCCGACGGATCAGCGTTTAAAATTTGCGATGCTGTTTCAGGATTATATGCCGAATATTCCAAGTGTAAAAGTGTACTTAAATTTGGTTTACAATACTGGATTGCCAGGCGGTGCGCCAGCATACTCTGATCCGTATTTGTATCAAAATAGATTAAATGATTACAGAAGAGCTGATATTGGTTTTGCAAAAGTTTTTGTAGATAGCAGTACGCAAAACACAAAAACAGGCTGGCTGAAAAACTTTAAAGAATTGTCTTTAGGGCTAGAAATTTTTAATCTCTTTAATAATCAAAACGCAATTACAAATACTTGGGTTCGTGATGTGTATTCAAAAAATCAATATGCGATTCCAAATTATATGACTTCGAGGGTTTTTAACGTTAAGTTAAATGCGAGGTTGTGATAGAAAAACGTGAAAAAAGAAAAAAGATTTTTTACGTTCCAGGAATGATTTCCTTGGTTTTGATTCCTTTGTTTTGTTTGTGCCATTTTGATAATATTGAGGCTTTTAAAACTTATGGAGCTTTAGATTTTGGGCTTCCAAATAAAGAAGATTTTGAAAAGCATAGAGTTGGGGATTTAAGAAAATATAAAATATTTAATTTCAATAATCAGAAATCAAAAGAAGAGCAAAAACTAAAAGAATTACGATTTTTTACACGTGATTTAGTCAAACAATATGATACTATTAATGGAGCAAAAGTTCAATTTGGACCAAAAACGGACTATGATACTTTTGTTAGTGTAATTGATATTGTTTCTGAAGAAAAAGTGCCAACATATGTTTTATTTAATAATTATATGTATGTAATTGCAAGTGCTAAGCCAAAGAAACGTGGATTTGTTTGTGGAACTACAGAATATTTTTTAAGAAATTCACGTTTAATAGAGGAAGAAAATCGGGAAAAGGAACTTAATGTTTTTCAAATCTCTTTTTTAAAGCAGCGATGGCCTATTCTTTTAGGATATTTTGGAATTGTTCTAATCAATATCTTTGCTTTAGTAAAATTCAATAAAAACAAAAAATACAATCAAAAATAGTATATTTGATAATCGTATATAATCTTGATAGATGAAAAAGTATTTTAAATATATCGCCCTAATACTTGTCGGAACAGTAATTAGCTGCCGAGAAGAAGTTCAAAAACCAAAAGTAAGCTACAGTGCTTCAAATAAAGTGAGTATTACTAAAGCCGATACAACTCAAATTGAAATCGCTGATTTGCCAATCCAAATGGAAGGAACTAATTATTTAATTCATCCAGTTGGGGACTTAAGAGTTTTTGAAAGAGGTTCTAAAGCTAGATTTGGCACTTCAAGTGTAAATGATGTAAGTTTTACAATTTCTAATTTAGGCGAATATGAAATCACAGGTTATCTGCAGAATTTAAAATTCCAAAAAGTAGATTCAGATTCTATCCGACCTTTATCTGATAAACCAGTTTTGATTTTAACGGCTACTTATTTAAAAACTGTTGCTGACAAAACGCATAATAATGTTATGGTTTACACGCTAACAGATTCAGATACCAATAAAGACGGAAAAATCGATACAAGCGATATTAAAACTTTATACTTAAGCGATATCAGTGGAGAGAACTTCACAAAAGTTTCGGCAGATTTAGAAGAATTGGTAGATTGGAATTTAATTGAATCTAAAAACCGTTTGTATTTTAGAACAATAGAAGATACAAACCAAAATGGTCAGTTTGATAAAAACGATGTTTTACATTATAATTATATAGATTTGGCTTCGAAAAAATGGGAAGTGAAAAGTTATAAGCCTATTTAAGCTTCTAAGATCTGCTACAGATAAAAAAACCGCGTAGAAATTTTTCTACGCGGTTTTTCTTTTAAGTCACAATAGGAAAACTGAGTATCTTAGAATCTTAGTATCTCAGCATCTTAAATCAAAATATCACTTTCTAAATCCGATTTTTCAATTTCAAAACCAAAATCCAAACGCTCAACTAATTCTATTACAAGTTTTTTATACCAGTTTTCAGATTTTGGATGAATGTATATTTTTTCGATTAGCTGATTAATGTCTACATTTATTTTTAATCCGTCGTTTAGTTTGATGTCACTTTTTGAAGTGTCTGTAATAATGCGGACTTCTCGCTCGTATTGAAAGCTTTTTCGTTTAAATAAAAACGGAAAGAACAAATCATCAAATGGAATATATTCTTTCTTATAATCAATGTAATTTACTTCGCCGATATATTGGTCAAAATTATTTTCGGGTTTTAATGCTTTCTGCAATCTCCCAATTGTTGATTGAATAGCCAGTCCTTCGCTATTTTGAGTAAAAATCTGCCACATGGCAAAAGATTCATATTCGTTGATATGCCAACTGCTTATGGCAACTTGTTCGCGCTGGGTTTTATAATATTTTAAAAAGTCAGGATTGTCAATAGCGAGTTTTTTAATCTCTTCGTAAGTAGGTTCGCTGAAAGTGCCTTCGTATTGATCTTCAAATTTGTCTGAACGAGACATGAAAAGCTTTTTTGAAAGCAGTAAATCTAGAAATTTCGATAAGTCCAGATATTTCCAAACTACAGTGTTAGGATCTTCAGGAAGTGTAATGTTTGGGTTGTTAAGATACATTTTTGTGTGATTAAATGATTTATTCTTTAACTAACCTAAAGTTATAAAAATAAACACAGATTAAAGAAATTAAACTGAGTTTTAATATTTCCTTAATCTGTGTAGAATTATTTTGGCTTGATGTGTTTCTTACGATTCGAAAGACTGCATCGTTACCAATTTATTATAAGTTCCGTTGAGTGCGATCAATTCTTCATGAGTTCCTTGTTCAACGATTTTCCCTTTTTGCATTACGACAATTACATCTGCTTTTTGAATAGTAGAAAGACGGTGCGCAATTACAATCGAAGTTCTATTCTGCATCATGTTTTCAAGTGCAACTTGAACAAATTTTTCGCTTTCTGTGTCTAATGCTGATGTAGCTTCATCCAAAATCATAATCGGTGGATTTTTCAATACAGCACGAGCAATAGATAAACGTTGTTTTTGTCCTCCAGAAAGTTTGTTTCCGCTATCTCCGATATTCGTGTAAATTCCTTGCGGAAGATCTTTTACAAACTCGTAAGCGTTAGCAATTTTAAGCGCTTCGATGATTTCGTCGTCAGTAGCGTCTAATTTTCCTAAAGAAATGTTTGCTTTAATGGTGTCATTAAACAAAATGCTGTCTTGCGTTACCAATCCCATTAAGCTGCGAAGCGATTGCAGATTCATGTCTTTAATGTTGATTCCGTCAATAGAAATAGCACCGTCATTAACATCGTAAAAACGAGTCAATAAATTCGCGATAGTACTTTTTCCACTTCCAGATTGTCCAACCAAAGCAACAGTTTGCCCTTTTTTAATTTGAAGAGAAAAGTCTTTTAAAACCGTTTCTTCTTCATATTTGAAGTTTACATTTTGCACACTGATAGTGTCGTCAAAAGTTGTTTTTTCAATAGCATTTTCTTTAGAAACAATAGTGTTTTCTTGCTCTAGAATTTCAAGAACGCGTTCTGCTGCGGCATTTCCTCTTTTTACTCCGTAAGAAGCTTTAGAAATTGCTTTTGCAGGAGTTAGAATATTATACGCCAATCCCATGTAAGCGATAAATGCAGCGCCTTCTAAAGTTTTATCAATTAAAACCATCTGACCTCCGTACCAAAGTAAAATGGCAATTACAGTGATTCCCATAAATTCACTTGCAGGAGAAGCTAAGTTTTGGCGGTTTCCGATACTATTTGATAACGTGAAAAAACGTTCTGTCGAATTTTGGAAAACTTGATTAAAATAATTTTCAGAATTATAACCTTTTACAACTTTTAATCCTCCAATTGTTTCTTCGATAGTAGAAAGAAATCTTCCTTGTTCTTCCTGCGCTTTAGTAGATTGTTTTTTAAGCTGTTTTCCGATCAATGAAATGATATAACCAGAAACCGGAATAAAAATAAAAACAAATAGAGTCAGTTTAGTGCTAATAATAAGCATGGTGATAATCGTAAAGATAATCGTTAAAGGTTCTTTTACGATAAGTTCTAAGATTGCTAAGAAGGAGTTTTGAACCTCGTTTACGTCAGCAGAAATTCTTGAAATTACATCTCCTTTTCTTTTTTCAGAATAAAAAGCCAAAGGAAGTTCTAATGTTTTTTTGTACAATGCATTTCGCATGTCTTTTAAAACACCATTTCGAAGGAAATTAATGAAAAACATCGCCAAATAATCGGCTAAGTTTTTAAGTAAAAAGATTGAGATGATTATGGCAACCATTATAGATAACACATAACCAGATTCATGAGTTCCTTTTGAAGTAGTAATATAGTAGCTCAAGTAATCTTCTCCATACTCTTTAATGTGTAAAATTCCTGTGTATACAGGTTTTGCATAATTTTCTTTGGTTTTGTCGAATAGTACCTGAAGCATCGGTATTAAAGCAACAAACGAAAGTGTGCTGAAAAGTGCATACAAAATATTGAAAAAGATATTTAAGAATGCGTATTTTTTATACGGATATATAAAGGGAACTATTTTTTTGAAATTACTCATTTATTTTTTTGATATTATTTTTTTGGTTTGTCAGCTCTTTTGGATTTTGGTGTTTATTTTGAGCGTGTAATTTTTACTGCACAAAATTAATCCAATTGAGGTGTTTTCAATTTCTTTTTAGTTTTTTTTATAAAAAAAACTCTGATTTACTTTTAAGATTGTAAATCAGAGTGAAGATGTCTAACTTGTTAGTTTTGTACGCAATGTGCAAAAATATATTATTGAAAAATACAGATTTAGTTCAATTGCATGTCTGCAATGATGTTTTGTATTTTGCTGTCTAAGAATTTCTCAGCTTCCTCAAAATCTAAAACCGATTCGATTTCAGCATTTACACTGATGTAGAATTTAATTTTAGGCTCAGTTCCACTAGGTCTTGCACAAATTTTTGATCCGTCTTCTGTGTAATAAATCAATACATTCGATTTCGGAATATCCATTGTTGATTCTGATCCGTCTAATAAGTTTAAAGCAGTAGACGACTGGTAATCTTCAACCATAATAACTCTTTGTCCGTTAACTTCTTTTAGAGGATTCTCACGTAAATCAATCATCATCTGGTTGATTTCTTGTAAGCCTTCCATTCCTTTTTTAGTCAATGAAACTAAGAATTCTTTGTAAAAACCATTTTCAACATAAAGCTGTAAAAGTTCTTTATAAACAGAGCTTCCGGCAGCTTTCGCTTGAGCGGCAACTTCACAAATTAATAAAGTAGCTGCAACAGCATCTTTGTCTCTAACAGCGTCTCCGACCATAAATCCGAAACTTTCTTCACCACCACCGATAAATTCAAGTTCAGGAAAATCTTTGATCATTTTTGCGATCCATTTGAAACCAGTCAAACCAACTTTGCACTCAACACCATAGCTTGTCGCTAATTCCATCATCATTGGAGTTGAAACGATTGTTGAACCAACGAATTGTTTTCCGTTCAATTTACCAGCTTTTTTCCATTGTTTCAAAAGGAAAGAAGTCATTAAAACCATAGTCTGGTTTCCGTTCAATAAAATCATTTTGCCATCGTTATTACGAACAGCAACTCCTAAACGGTCGCAGTCAGGATCTGTTCCCACTACAATGTCAGAATTTGTTTTGTCTGCCAAAGCCAAAGCCATTGTTAAAGCCTCTGGTTCTTCTGGGTTCGGAGATTTTACTGTTGGGAAATTTCCGTCTGGAACAGCTTGTTCTGGAACAATATGAACATTTTTGTATCCAGCTTGCGATAAAGTATCTGGAATTGATTTTATAGAAGTTCCGTGCAATGAAGTAAAAACAATATGAAGATCGTCTTTGGCTTCAGCCGGAGTGTTAAAACTTGCGTTTTCAATAGACGATTTTATAAAAGCTTTGTCTATTTCTGTATCAATGTATTGAATCAAATCTTCGTTTGCGTTGAATTTGATTTTGTCATAGCTTAAGCTTTCAATTTCATTGACAATTTCTTTGTCTTGCGGAGGAACAATCTGTCCGCCATCTTGCCAATATACTTTGTAACCGTTATATTCTGGTGGATTGTGAGAAGCTGTTAACACAATTCCGCACTGACATTTTAAATATTTAAGAGCAAAAGATAATTCTGGAGTTGGTCTTAAATCAGAAAACAAATAAACTTGGATTCCGTTTGCAGAGAAAACATCAGCAACCACTTTTGCCAAAGTATTACTATTATGACGGCAATCGTAAGCAATAGCAACTTTTAAAGGCTCGTTTGGAAAAACTTTATGCATATAATCAGATAATCCCTGAGTATTTTTTCCAAGCGTATATTTGTTGATTCGGTTGTTTCCGATACCCATAACACCGCGCATTCCACCAGTCCCAAACTCTAAGTTTTTGTAAAAACTCTCTTCTAGTTCTTTTGGAGAAGTTGTCATTAATTCCTTAACAGCAGCTTGCGTTTCTTGATCAAACGTTGGTGTTAACCATTCGTTTACAGCATCTAATATATTTGGTGCGATATTCATGTAATGTCTTTTTAAAGTTTTAATTAAAGATAAGTTTTTTTTCAGGAGCTAATCCTGCTGTACACTATATCTTTTGTGGTGAACCCCACCACAAAAGGATGCCGTTCCCATCAGGGCTAGGGCTTTTCGTTAAAAATTAACCTCTCGGGCTACTTTGTAACGTGCTTCATTGCTTTTAGTTCTTAGAATAATTTCACCTAAGAAACCTGCTAAAAATAATTGAGTACCAAGAATCATAGTAGTTAAAGCAATATAAAACCATGGATTGTTTGTAACTAAAGTATATTTCATTCCAGTATACATATGGTATAGTTTAGAAACACCAATATATCCTGCAGATAAAAATCCGATGATAAACATTAAAGATCCCATAGCGCCGAATAAGTGCATAGGTCTTTTTCCGAATCTTGATAAGAACCAAATCGTAATCAAATCTAGGAAACCGTTTATGAAACGCTCCATTCCGAATTTAGTTTCACCATATTTTCTAGCTTGGTGAATTACTACTTTCTCGCCAATTTTTCCGAATCCGGCATTTTTAGCCAAAACAGGAATATAGCGGTGCATTTCACCAGAAACTTCGATGTTTTTTACTACGACATTTTTGTAGGCTTTCAATCCGCAGTTAAAATCGTTTAGCTCAACGCCAGAAGTTTTTCTAGCCGCCCAGTTAAATAATTTTGAAGGAAGATTTTTTGCTACAACAGAATCGTAACGTTTCTTTTTCCAGCCAGAGACCAAATCGAATTTCTGAGCTGTAATCATTTCGTACAATTCAGGAATTTCGTCTGGACTGTCTTGCAAGTCAGCATCCATAGTAATAATAACATCACCTTTTGCTTTTGCAAAACCAGCATGCAAAGCTTGAGATTTTCCGAAGTTTTTCATGAAACGAATCCCTTTTACATTTGGGTTTTCGTTAGAAAAGCCTTCAATAATCTGCCAAGAATTATCTGTACTACCATCATCTACAAAAATGATTTCATAAGAGTAATTGTTAGACTGCATCACTTTAATGATCCAAGTATAGAGTTCTTTAAGTGATTCCTCCTCGTTTAGAAGCGGTATAAGTATAGATAAATTCATTTATATTTTTATTCTTGTGTAGATTTGCTTTTAAAAAATGCTGCGAAAATTAATCCGAAAATTGCGCTGACAACCATAGCAAAAATTGATCCTTTTAATAGTTCAAAAGTAGAGTATGGGTTGCTTTCTTTCATTTTAGCGACAGCTTCGTTAATTGCCGATGCTGGTGTGCCAAATTTCTGCATCATACCAACAGTATATTTGATCATAATTTCGCTTAAAGTATCTTTTGCACCTGGATCAACTACGTTAAATAATACGATGTTAAAAGTTGTAGATATTAAAATACCGATTACTGCGGCTATAAAATAAGTAGTAAAAGCATCTTTGAAAGGAAAAACGCCATTTAATTCTTTCTTAGTTTTAGAAAGTAAAATAATACTAATTGTAAGGCTTATTACGATTCCTAGTATTCCCATCCACCAAGCTGTAAATAAGTTTAAATCAACAGCATAGATTGTAGCGGTAACCAAAGCCGATGCAATTCCGATCATTACACCATACGTAACGCCATTCTTTTTTATAACTTCATTAATCATATTTGATAGGTTTAAAATTAATCCACAAATATAGTAATTCCCACTATAATCGAATATAAAAAAAGCTTTTCGAAATAAACTAAAAAAAAGTAGGCTAACTGTTTGTTTATTAAAAAAGAATTGTAAATTTGCACACTCAAAAATAATTAAATTTTTAAACAAAAAAGAGTATTGCTTGTTTATACCTTTTTCTAACCATGAAAAAGCTTCAAAATAAAAGTGCTCTATAACAATAAAATAAAAAGAAAAGATGAAAAAAGGAGTTCACCCAGAAAATTACAGATTAGTTGCATTTAAAGACATGTCTAATGATGACGTTTTTATCACTAAATCTACTGCAGATACAAGAGAAACAATTGAAGTTGACGGAGTTGAGTATCCAGTTGTAAAAATGGAGATTTCTAGAACATCTCACCCTTTTTATACTGGTAAATCTAAACTTATCGATACTGCAGGACGTATTGATAAATTCAAAACTAAATACGCTAAACACGCTAAAAAATAATAGCTGTTTTACATTATACAAAAGCCTTCCATACTCTGGAAGGCTTTTTTTATGGGTGAAATATTACTTTTCGTTAATGTGGTTTTTAATTAAAACAGTAAATTATTTGTAACTTTGAACCAGGTAACCAAACTAATTTTTAATAAACACTCAATTATTTATGAACTACATTCTTTTCGACGGCCCCGTTCGGAATGCTTTATTACCCTTTACTTTTACTAGACCCGTAGCTGATATTTTAGTCGGAATTATGACCATTCGTCAGAAATGGGAAAAATATTTAGGTTCGACTATCACTACCATTACTGAGGAATATTTATCGGAGAAATTCCCAATGGTTGAAATGGAAGAAAACGTAATGATCAATGCAGCGTATTTGCCAAATGATACTCTTGCAGAGATGGTTTCTAATTTATCAGAAAATCAAGCAATCTTTAAAGGCGAAGATGTAATTGCATTTTTTGCAAGCGAAAATCAGGAAGAAGTCGATTTTGATTCTTACGAAATTATTCCATACAACGAAGATTGTATTACTATTGAACATACTTGGGATATTTTTTCTAAAAACGATGCTGCAATTCGTCAGGATTTTAAATACTTGACAGAAGATCGCACTTCACAGCCAATTCCTAAAAGCGTTAATGTAATAGCGCCTGAAAATATTTTTATCGAAGAAGGAGCAAAATTAGAGTTCGTAACTTTAAACGCATCCAACGGACCTATATATATAGGTAAGAATTCCGAAATTATGGAAGGAACTGTAATTCGCGGGCCATTCGCTTTATGCGAAAATGCAATGGTAAAAATGTCGGCTAAAGTTTACGGTGCAACAACTGTTGGGCCTGGATCTAGAATAGGCGGAGAGGTGAAGAACTCAGTTCTTTTTGCTAATTCAAACAAAGGACACGAAGGATTTTTAGGAGATTCTGTTTTAGGAGAATGGTGCAATATCGGTGCAGATTCTAATAATTCAAACCTAAAAAACAATTACGAAGAAGTGAAATTATGGAGCTACGAAACAGAAGGTTTTGCTAAAACCGGACTTCAGTTTTGTGGTTTAATGATGGGAGATCACAGTAAATGCGGAATCAATACGATGTTCAATACAGGAACTGTTGTTGGTGTAAGTGCTAATATTTTTGGTTCTGGTTTTCCTCGTAATTTTGTTCCGAGTTTTTCTTGGGGAGGTGCTGCAGGATTTACAACTTACGTAACTAAAAAAGCTTTTGAAACTGCTCGATTGGTTTTGTCAAGAAGAAATATCGATTTTGATGAAACTGAACAGGCGATATTAGAGCATGTCTTCGAAGAAACTAAAAAATGGAGAAAGGATTAATTTTAATGAGATAATTAGAAAATTAGTCAATTAGATAATTTTTCCAAACCCGACAGATTTCAAAAACCTGTCGGGTTTTGTTTTAAAGTATTGAGAATTTTCTAATTGGCACATTATCAAATTGACACATTTTTTTATTTGTCAATTTTAATAAAATCTTCTTTTAAGTTGAATTTCAATTCTAGACCGTTAGTAAGTTTCGTTTCATAGCCAGAACTTTCGATTTCGATTTTGGTTACTTTTTCTTTTGGGAAATTTTCTTTTATGTAAGAAGCGATTTTTTTAGGAACTATAGATTTTGGAATGTTGTTACTTTTTCCATCAACTTCTTTCCAGTTTCCTTTTTTGTCAAATTCGATTTCGATCTCATTGTTAAATTTTACTTTGTATTCTGTAGAAAGAATGTCTTTGTCTTGTAATATGTAGCTCGGTTTTTTCGATCCGAAATGTGTTTTTAAAAAAGCTTGCGCATTTGCGGGTAAAGCTTCTTTTTTAATTACGGTTTTTTGCGCATTTGCAGAAAGTCCAAATAGCAACCCTGCAATTAAGTAAACGGTCAGTTTTAATTTCGTTCTCATATTTTGCTGATTTTTAAAATTATAGTACAAGTTAAGATTAAAATTTTCAAATGTTAAAAACCATTTAGGTTTTTATTTATTTAGAATTAACGTATTATTAATTAGTAAATTATCTAATATACACATTTTCAAAATTATCTAATTTTCAAATTGCCTAATTATCTAATTAATCTATCTTTGCAGCACGAAAAAAATGGGGTAGTCAGATAAACGATTAACCGATTAAACAAATTAACAAAGACAAATGATTACAGTTAACGATATTTCGGTTCAGTTTGGCGGAACTACACTTTTTAGCGATGTTTCTTTTGCTATTAATGAAAATGATAAAATTGCCCTTATGGGTAAAAATGGTGCGGGAAAATCGACACTTTTAAAGATAATTGCTGGTGTAAACAAACCTTCTACAGGAAGTATTTCTGCTCCAAAAGAAGCTGTAATTGCTTACTTGCCACAGCATTTGCTTACTGAAGACGGAGCAACCGTTATGGAAGAGGCGTCAAAAGCTTTCAGCGAGATTTTTACAATGAAAGCTGAAATTGACAATATCAATGAGCAATTGACAGTTCGTACTGATTATGAAAGTGACGAATACATGAAATTGATCGAAAGAGTTTCTGACTTAAGCGAGAAATTTTATGCAATTGAAGAAGTTAACTACGAAGCAGAAGTAGAGAAAATTTTAGTTGGTTTAGGTTTCGAAAGAGAAGATTTTACACGTCAGACTTCTGAATTTTCTGGAGGATGGAGAATGCGTATTGAATTGGCTAAAATTCTATTAAGAAAACCAGATTTGATCTTGCTAGATGAGCCAACGAACCACATGGATATTGAAAGTATTCAATGGTTAGAGGAGTTTTTGCTAAATCAAGCTAAAGCGGTAGTGGTAATTTCGCACGATAGAGCGTTTGTAGATAATATTACAAACAGAACTATCGAAGTGACAATGGGAAGAATTTACGATTACAAAGCAAAATATACTCATTATTTAGAATTAAGAAAAGATCGTAGAATTCACCAACAAAAAGCATACGATGAGCAGCAAAAAATGATTGCGGAAAATCGTGCTTTTATTGATCGTTTTAAAGGAACATTCTCTAAAACAGACGCTGTTCAGTCTCGTGTGAAAATGTTGGAAAAATTAGAAATCGTTCAAGTTGATGAAGTAGATACTTCTGCATTACGTTTAAAATTCCCGCCTGCTGCGCGTTCTGGACAATATCCTGTTATTGTGAAAGAAATGTCTAAAGCTTACGGAGATCATGTGGTTTTTAAAGATGCAAACATTGTAATCGAGCGTGGACAAAAAGTGGCTTTTGTTGGGAAAAATGGTGAAGGAAAATCAACCATGATTAAAGCAATTATGAAAGAAATCGGCGTTGACTCAGGAAGCGTTGAAATCGGTCATAATGCACAAATTGGATATTTTGCTCAAAATCAAGCGGCATTGTTAGATGAAAATGCTACAATTTTTGAAACTATTGATAGTATAGCGGTTGGAGACATTAGAACTCAAATCAAAAATATCTTGGGAGCTTTCATGTTTCAAGGTGATGATATTACTAAGAAAGTAAAAGTGCTTTCTGGAGGAGAAAAAACACGTTTGGCAATGATTAAATTATTGTTGGAGCCAGTTAACTTGTTAATTCTGGATGAGCCTTCGAATCACTTAGATATGAAAACAAAAGACATTATTAAAGATGCATTGAGAGATTTTGATGGAACTTTAATCTTAGTTTCTCACGACCGTGATTTCCTTGACGGATTAGCAACTAAAGTTTTTGAATTCGGAAACAAAAGAGTAAAAGAACATTTTGAAGATGTGGCTGGTTTCTTAGCGCACAAGAAAATGGATTCTATGAGAGAGATCGAGAAATAATATTTTTCACTATAAATTTTAAAAGGGCGTAAGTTTAATTCTTACGCCCTTTTTTTATTGCAATATTTATAACATTATTTTAATGCAATTTTTTTTACAATAAATGTCTTTTTTTGTTATTTTAGTACTCCCATTTCGCGTTGACTATCAGTAGTTAACTTTTTGATCTTAAGAATAAAGAGCTGATTTATAAATTGCTGTATAAGCATTACTGTTTCATTTATTTTGAGCCTATGAGTAAAAGTCTACTAATGCCAATTTTTTTTCTCTTTTTTATAACGCCAACTTTTTTACACGCCCAAGGTGATTTGAATCAAGGAGCTGATACTGATAAAAAAGAAATTGAAGAAGTAAAATATCCACAATTTCAATTAAAAGGTCTTCTTCAAGCAAGATATCTAGAAAGCTTTGGAGATAATGTAGATGTTTTAGGAACACATCATTCGACAGGAGATGCAGTTCAAAGTTCTTTTGATATAAAAAGAATGCGTGTCGGTTTAAATACGAAGTTAAGCGAGACTACAGAAATTGTAATTCTAGTCAATTTAGCTGATTTTAAATCTGATCCAAAAGGGAAAGTTCTTGAAAACGCTTACGGGAAGTATACTTTTAATAAATACATAGCCTTAACAGGAGGACAATTTCGTCCGGCATTTGGTATTGAAGAGCTTGTTCCGGTAGATATTATTAAGTCTTTTGATTTTTCAAATCAGTATTATGAATTTGGAAAAAACGGATGGACGAGTTTTCAGATTGGAGCGTCAGCAACAGGAGCTTTTGACCTTGGAAAGATTCCAGTAAATTATGCTGTTTCTGTTTTAAATGGAAATGGGAAAAATGCAGAAATGGATAAAGATAACGGAAAACAATTTTCGTCAAGATGGGTTTTTGGTTTGTCAAAAGAACATAAAATTAATCTGGGTTTAAACGGAGGTTTTGGTAAGGTTTTTAAAGAAGATGTTTTTGCTATTGGAGCTGATATTACCAGCGATTTTAAAATAACTGATAAACTTAGTTTCGATTTGCAGATAGAATATAAACAAGGAACAAATCATAATTTATATTACTCTTTGCCAGTTGCTAACCGTACAGATAATGTTGCAGATTATCAAATGCGAGGCATATATTTTCTGCCAAACTTTAGATATGTAGTAAATTATAATAAACTCACGGCACTTGAAATTTCTTGTCGTTACGAAACTTTCGACCCAAGTTATAAGGTCGATTCAAATGTTCGTACTACTTACACGCCAATGATCAGTTTAGAATTTGGAAAATCGTATACAGGCCGTATCGAAATGGGATTTGAAATTGACAGATTCGATAGAAGTATTCCAGATACGTCAACCTATAACGATAACCTGTTTTTAATTCAGTTACAGCTTAGAATTTAATTCACTTAATTTTTGTTTTTTATGAAAGAAGTAAAAATTCCTCAGACTCTAATTACGCTGGCAGTTTTAGTTGCCATTTGGTTTATTCCTGCTCCAGAAGGCGTTGTGACAGAAGCATGGCATTTGTTTGCCATTTTCGTAGCTACTATTTTGGGAATCATCTTAAAAGCAGCTCCGATGGGAACTATGTGTATGATTGCAATTGCTTTAACGGCAATGTCTCAGGTTTTGGCTCCGGGAGATCCTGGAAAATCGATCACATTGGCATTAAAAGGATTTGGTGATAAAGTAATCTGGCTGATCGGAATTTCGTTTTTCATAGCAAG
Source organism: Flavobacterium sp. HJSW_4 (assembly GCF_042436695.1). Taxonomy (NCBI): domain Bacteria; kingdom Pseudomonadati; phylum Bacteroidota; class Flavobacteriia; order Flavobacteriales; family Flavobacteriaceae; genus Flavobacterium; species Flavobacterium sp. HJSW_4. Next base: position 50,883 of record NZ_JBHNPP010000001.1, on the reverse strand, counting down.
GGGATTTATAAAAACGGGTCTTGGAAACAGAATTGCTTTTTTGTTCATAAAAATATTCGGAAAAAGTTCTCTAGGATTGGCTTATGGTTTAGGATTGGCAGATTTGGTTTTAGCGCCAGCTGTGCCAAGTAATACGGCTAGAGGAGGAGGGATCGTTTATCCGATCATGAAATCTATGTCGATGAGTTTTGGTTCAATGCCTGATAAGCCTGAAACACATAGAAAATTAGGTGCATATTTGACTTTGAATAGTTATAATATGAATTTGATTGCCTCTTCTATGTTTTTAACAGGTACGGCAAGTAACCCGATGTGCCAAAAGTTTGCACTTAATTTAGGAATAAAAATTAGTTGGATGTCTTGGGCGGCGGCGGCGATTGTTCCGGGTTTGTGCGCGTTTTTTGTGATTCCGTTTGTGCTTTATAAAATTTATCCGCCAGAATTAAAGAAAACGGGTGATGCTCCACAGCTTGCCATGCAGAAATTAAAAGAAATGGGCGCCATTACAAGAAACGAATGGATGATGCTGTTGACATTTTTTATTCTTCTTTTTCTTTGGATGACAGGAGATTTGCTTTCTATTGATGCTACAACAACCGCTTTTATCGGATTAGTGATTCTACTTTTGACTTCAGTTTTAACGTGGGAAGATGTGAAAGCTGAAAAAGGTGCTTGGGATACAATTGTCTGGTTTTCTGTTTTGGTAATGATGGCCAGTTCGTTAAACGAATTAGGTTTTATAGCGTGGTTCAGCGATTTAGTAAAAGCGCAAATCGGCGGATTAAGCTGGCAGATGGCTTTTCCGATTATTATATTGGTGTATTTCTTTAGTCATTATCTTTTTGCAAGTGCAACTGCGCACGTTGCAGCAATGTACGCAGCCTTGCTTGGTGTTGGAGTTTCGCTCGGGATTCCGGGGTTATTGTTAGCATTCATGCTTGGTTTTATCGGATCTCTTTACGGAACTTTAACTCATTATGGTCATGGTCCGGCACCCGTGTTTTTCGGGAGCGGCTACGTTGACCTAAAGAGCTGTTGGGTCAAAGGGCTTATAACCGGTTTGGTTATGCTCTTAATTTATATGGTAATCGGAGGATTATGGCTCCGAGTTATTGGATATTTTTAGATTCTAATTCCAGGAGGAAGCAATTCTTTATATCTAGGATTTTTTTTGAAAAATGTAACAATCTTTGGATGGATAGGAACTACTCTGTAATTTTTTTCAGAACTTAAATCTAGTATATTTTTAAGTAAAGTGTTAATTGCATCTTCGTTCTCGTATGAATCTGGCTTGTTGATTTTGGTTAAAAAGATCTTTTTTTCTTGAAATGAGTACTCAACTGCTAACATACCTTCAGGGATGACAGTTTCGAATTGGCGTGCAAATGTGTTGTCTTTGATTTCCATAGTTACAGAAGTTTCCATAGTAATTTCTTGTTAGGTTATTGGTAAATAGTGAATTTGGGATCCGAAATTTTATTGAAAGAAAATTCTTTATAAGTTTTAAATTCAAAAAATATTTCGAATTGCAAAGGTAATCATTTGATTTTCAATATTAAATTATTTTTTGTAGCTATAAACTTTAAGTTATTGTTTCGAAGTTCAATTTTTTTGGAATCGCTGTAAAATAGGTCTGAAATTTGATTGTCATGATATTAAAAAAAGTAACTTTATTTTTTAGAATAAATACCCTAATGGTAATTTCATTTTAATGTTATGAGTAAAATTCCAGTTTATTTTATGCCAGGTTTGGCTGCGAGTTCATCTATTTTTGAAAGAATAAAATTGGATGAAGATATTTTTGAAATGCATCTTTTAGAATGGGAAATTCCAAATCCAAAAGAATCTTTGTCAGATTATGCACTTCGAATTAGTAAAAAGATAAAAGACGAAAATCCTGTTTTGGTCGGAGTTTCTTTTGGCGGAATCCTAGTGCAGGAAATTTCTAAACATATAAAAGCTAGAAAAGTAATTATTATTTCGAGTGTTCGAAGTAATTTGGAATTTCCTAGAAGAATGAAGATAGGGAAGACCACAAAAGCCTACAAATTAATTCCGATGCAATTAATTCTTAATGTTGAAAAATTAGCTAAATTTTCTTTTGGTGAAAAAGTCAATAAGAGAATCAAATTGTACGAGAAATTTTTATCTGTTCGTGATTTAGGTTATCTGCAATGGGCAGTAGAAAGTGTAATTCTGTGGGATCGCAATAAAATCGATGAAAATGTAGTGCACATTCACGGAGATCACGACGATGTTTTTCCTATAAAGTATATTGATAAGTGTATTATAGTGAAAGGAGGAACACATATTATGATCTTAAATAAGTATAAATGGCTGAATGAAAATCTGCCTTCTATTATATTGGAAGACTAAAAAGATTTAAATTCCAAATTCCAAGTTTTTGACCTTTGTCAAAGTTTAACCGCTTAGTTTTTATTTCTCGTTCCTCGGAATGAAAAAAAACACAAATAAAAAATCCCAAATTCTTGTGGAATTTGGGATTTTAAAAATTGAAAATTAAAAATCGTTTAGATTTTCTTCATTTGTTCTTTCATCATAGTGATTTGCTCTTTCAGCATTCCTTGCTTGTCTAATTTCTTAGCTTCATTTAATAAATTAGTCGCTTCAAGTTTTCTTCTGCGTGACATTGCAACTCCTGCAAGGTTTAATTTAGCTACAGCTAAATCCATATCCATTGATAATCCAAGTTCGATTGCTTTTTTGAAATGCTTCTCTGCTTGGTTGATATTTGTTTGAGATAACATGATACCTTGTAAGTAATTTAAGTATCCTTGTTGTTTTCTTACTAATGCGCCTTCTGGATTTTTGATATATGATAACCATTTATTAGCTCCAACAAAGTCTTGTTTTCTTAATTTAAGGAAAGCTAAAAGGATAAATTCGTTTTTAAAATAAAGAAAAATTGGAATCGCAGTCAATAAAATCAAAAATATACCATTTCCGATATTACTTTCTGTAAATTGCCAAATGCCCGCCACTACTAGAAGTCCGGCCAAAATCAGTTTAATATTTTTGTGAAACATAATTAATGTAAATTTGTGATTGCAAATATAGTAAAAGGAATTAAAAATATTTTTATAAAAGTGCTTGCGAGAAAAAAAAGTCTTTGTATATTTGCACTCGGTTTTTGAACAACGATATCCAAAACCAAAAAAGAGTTAATAGATACCATTTTTAAAGATACAAAGCAATGAGCAAAAGAACATTTCAACCATCGAAAAGAAAAAGAAGAAATAAGCACGGATTTATGGACAGAATGGCTTCTGCGAATGGAAGAAAAGTTCTAGCGCGTAGAAGAGCAAAAGGAAGACATAAATTAACTGTTTCTAGCGAGCCTAGACACAAAAAATAATGTTTGTATAAACATACATAAGGCGATTACTTTTTTAGTATCGCCTTTTTTTATACCTTGTCGGTAAAAATTTTCTCAACTTTCTAGTTTTAAACGCACTAGAACAGTTTTTTAAAATCTTAAATAACTACACAATACATACAAAATGCCTAAAGACACATCAATAAAATCAGTTTTAATTATAGGTTCAGGACCTATTGTTATTGGCCAAGCTTGCGAATTCGATTATGCAGGATCTCAATCTGCTCGTTCGATTCGTGAAGAAGGAATTGAGGTTATCTTGATTAACTCGAATCCAGCGACAATTATGACCGACCCATCTATGGCCGATCATGTTTATTTGAAACCTTTAACGACAAAATCGATTATTGAAATTCTTAAGGAACATCCACAAATTGACGCTGTTTTACCAACAATGGGAGGGCAAACTGCTTTGAACTTGTGTTTGGAAGCTGAAGAAAAAGGAATCTGGCAGGATTTCGGAGTAAGATTAATCGGTGTTGACGTAAATGCAATTAATATTACTGAAGATAGAGAGCAGTTTAAACAGCTTTTAGAAAAAATTAATGTACCAACTGCACCAGCAAAAACAGCTACTTCTTACTTAGAAGGTAAAGAAATTGCTCAAGAGTTTGGTTTCCCGCTTGTAATTCGTCCTTCGTTTACACTTGGAGGAACTGGAGCAGCTGTGGTTTATAAAAAAGAAGATTTTGATGAGCTTTTAACTCGCGGACTTGAAGCTTCTCCAATTCACGAAGTTTTAATTGATAAAGCTTTAATGGGATGGAAAGAGTACGAGTTAGAGCTTTTAAGAGATAAAAATGACAACGTTGTAATTATCTGTTCAATCGAAAACATGGACCCAATGGGAATCCATACTGGAGATTCGATTACAGTAGCACCGGCGATGACATTATCAGATACGACTTTCCAAAAATTACGTGACTACGCTATCTTAATGATGAGAAGTATCGGAAATTTTGCTGGAGGATGTAACGTACAATTCGCAGTTTCGCCAGACGAAAAAGAAGATATCGTAGCAATCGAAATCAACCCTCGTGTTTCTCGTTCTTCTGCTTTAGCATCAAAAGCAACTGGATATCCAATTGCAAAAATTGCTTCTAAACTAGCTTTAGGATACAATTTAGATGAATTACAAAATCAAATTACAAAATCTACTTCGGCTCTTTTCGAACCAACTTTAGATTATGTAATCGTAAAAATACCACGTTGGAACTTCGATAAATTTGAAGGTTCAGACAGAACTTTAGGTCTTCAGATGAAATCTGTAGGTGAGGTTATGGGAATCGGACGTTCTTTCCAAGAAGCACTTCATAAAGCAACTCAATCTCTTGAAATTAAGAGAAATGGTTTAGGTGCAGACGGAAAAGGATATAAAGATTACGAATTAATCATTGATAAACTGACTTACGCAAGTTGGGATCGTGTTTTCGTAATTTACGATGCAATTGCAATGGGAATTCCGTTGAGCACAATTCACGAAATTACAAGAATCGACATGTGGTTCTTGAAACAATATGAGGAGCTTTATATTTTAGAGAAAGAAATCTCGAACTACAAAGTTTCTGATCTTCCAAAAGAATTATTGCTTGAAGCGAAACAAAAAGGTTTTGCTGACAGACAGTTGGCTCACATGATGAATTGTTTAGAAAGTGAAGTTCACACTTTGCGTATGGAACAAAAAATCAACCGTGTGTTTAAATTGGTTGATACTTGTGCGGCTGAGTTTAAAGCATTGACTCCATATTACTACTCAACTTTTGAGGCTGATATTGAAAAAGCAAACGGAGAGCGTTTTGTTGACAACGAAAGTATCGTAACAGATAAAAAGAAAGTGATTGTTTTAGGTTCTGGACCAAACAGAATTGGGCAAGGAATCGAGTTTGATTACTCTTGTGTACACGGAGTTTTAGCAGCTAAAGAATGCGGTTATGAAACGATCATGATTAACTGTAATCCTGAAACGGTTTCTACAGATTTTGATACTGCTGATAAATTATACTTCGAGCCAGTTTTCTGGGAGCATATTTATGATATCATCCAACACGAAAAACCAGAAGGTGTAATTGTTCAATTAGGAGGACAAACAGCGCTTAAATTAGCTGACAAACTTTCTAAATACGGAGTGAAAATCATCGGAACTAGTTTTGATGCTCTTGATTTAGCAGAAGACAGAGGGCGTTTCTCTGACTTGTTGACTGAATTACATATTCCTTTCCCAAGATTTGGAATCGCTGAAACGGCTGATGAAGCTTCAAAATTAGCTGATACTTTAGATTTCCCACTTTTAATTCGTCCTTCTTATGTATTAGGAGGTCAGGGAATGAAAATTGTAATCAACAAAAAAGAGCTTGAAGAGCACGTTATCGATTTGTTGAAAGCAATTCCAGGAAACAAATTATTACTAGATCACTACTTAGCTGGAGCAATCGAAGCTGAAGCTGATGCAATCTGTGACGCTGATGGAAATGTTTATATCATCGGAATTATGGAGCACATCGAGCCTTGTGGAGTTCACTCTGGAGATAGTAACGCAACATTACCTCCTTTCAACTTAGGAGAATTTGTAATGCAGCAAATTAAAGATCATACGCATAAAATTGCTAGAGCTTTAAAAACAGTTGGATTGATCAACATCCAGTTTGCAATTAAAGATGATACAGTTTACATTATCGAGGCAAACCCAAGAGCTTCTAGAACGGTTCCGTTCATTGCAAAAGCTTACGGAGAACCTTATGTAAACTACGCTACAAAAGTAATGTTAGGACACAATAAAGTAACAGATTTTGATTTCAACCCACAATTAAACGGATTTGCAATCAAACAACCGGTTTTCTCTTTCAGCAAATTCCCGAATGTAAACAAAGCATTAGGGCCAGAAATGAAGTCTACAGGAGAAAGCATCTTGTTTATTGATGATTTAAAAGACGATCAATTCTACGAATTGTACTCTAGAAGAAAAATGTATTTGAGTAAATAATCTCAGATATTTAAATATAAAAGAAAAGCTCCAATGAAAATTGGAGCTTTTTTGGTTTTAGATCTAATGTTACTAATTGACAGCATCATATTTATAGTTAAATATTCCATAGGTAACTTTTGTTGTGACAGGATTAGAGGTGCTTATTGGTTTGTTTTCAGCGGCACAGTTAAATGAAAATGTTCCTGCTACAATTTTTGCATTTACATCAATGTCATTTATGGCTAAAAGACCTTCGACTACATACTGAGGAGTTTCTTTAGTAGTGTAATACATTTCGATCTGAGTTTTTGATGCGTCGTATGTGGCCAATCCTATTGGAATTTCGCCTTTTTTAAGGTCGCTTCTTTTGATTAAAAGCACAATTTCGTTTAATCCTTTTCTTCCTTGTAATTGTATGAATTCTGTTGTTGGATAATAAGTGAATAAAGATTTTGTAGCCGTATTAGAATTGAATGGATTGTTCATTTCCCATTCTGTTCCATCAATAGTTGCGGTCATTGCATATCCAGGATCATGTTTGGTAGGCTCTGCATTGTCACTTGTGCAGCTGTTTAAAATTAATAATAAGAAGATCAATATGGTTTTTGGTGTTCTCATTCTTTTTGTTTTAGGTTTGACGGAGAGTAAATGTAAATATTTTTTTATTAATTCGTGATTTTAAGGTACTGTCTATTTTTTTTTCAGATTGCTATTAAAACTAAAAGCTCCAGTAACGGAGCTTTTAATTGTGGAATCAGTTTTGATTAATATATTTTTGAAATTATTCGCCTTGACCAAAATTCATATTGTCTCTGGTGTTTTTTTGAACTGAAATAGCTCCAAACAATGCTAATAAAAAAGCAAATGCGTAGAAACCTTTTTCGCTTGGCAGAATTGTAGCATTCCATAAACCAACAACCAAAAGTACAATTGAAAGTAAGGTTCCGAACCAGCAGATTCCGTAATAAATATCTGTTACTGGAAGATTTTCAAGTTTATCTCTTACACTTTTTTGTAAAGAAACTACAGCAAATAGACCGAACATTAAAACGGTAAAATAGTATCCTTTTTCATTTAATAACATTTCAGCTCTTGTTAGTCCAACGATAAATCCGATTGTTCCCGCTCCTAGAGCCACCCAAGATGCCGCAATAAAGGCATTTGATGTTTTTTGTATCATATTAATTCTGGTTAAATTAGATTTGTGAGACTTTTTGGCAATCTCAGTTCGTAAATGTAATTAAATTTGATTAATGGCAAAATGAAAACGCAAATAAATTAATAAGTATAATCTTAGTTGATGTTATAAAAAAAGCCCCAATTTATATTGGAGCTTTCTTAATTGAAAAAGTAAGATTGTATTATTTTTTAAGTAATTGTTCTAGAGGTTTTAGCTGTTCCATATCTATTTTAGATTTTTGTAAAACAGACATTAAAGTCATAATGTTGTTCGGATTCATGTTTTCGCCAAGAACTCGAACTACAGCAAAGCCGTTTTCTTTTCTATTGGCAAAAATGACAAACTCTTTAATATTATCATCACTTCCAACATAGCTTACAGAAGCGCCATCTTTGCCAGAACCAATTTTCATTAATTCCTGATATTTCGGATCTTTTAATATGGCTTTTACTTTTGTTCTTTCTGTCTCAAATTGCACCTGATTGTTTTGATCGGCTTTAAAAGCTAGAATATTCATTTTGTCAAACGAATTTAAAGCTTCATTTTGTTCGGCTGATAAATTTGCTTTGTCAACATTCAGAATGTTTGGTGAAACATCTAATGCTATAAAATCTTTTTTCTCCGAATTCTCAACAAAATATTTTTGCAGTGTTGGTTCAGAATTACAGCTTCCTAAAGTTAGGAGAGCCATAAGCGCTATGATGAAAATATTTGTTCTCATGGTTATTTTTTGCCTTTAGAAGCTTTTTTTAAGTCTGTTCCTCCAGGAAGTTGCATTTTATCTGTTAATACTGAGATTTCGTTTAAATCGAAGTTACCAGTTAAAGATAATAAAACCGTTTCGTCGTTTTTTGCACCGTCAACATACATTAATAATTCTCTTATTTGTGTGTCTGAAGCACCAGATTTAACCATTATTCTAACGTTTTTTCCGCTATCATTTACACGCATTAATTCTTCTAAGCCAGCAGTTTTTATATACTTATCAGCTGTAGCTTTCATATCGGCTTCTACTTTTGGATTTTTAGTGGTAAACACTTTTAAGTAATCTAATTTTTTGATTAGAGCAATATACTGTTGTGTCTCTTTATCAGAAGCATCAACTTTTACTTTGCTCATTAAATCGAACATTTTTTTATTTACGATTACTGAGGTCACATCGTCTTGACCATCAAATTTATCAAAAGCACCTTGTGCGTAAAATGTTGTGGTAACGAATGCGAATACTAAAGTTATAATGAAATTTTTCATGACTATTTTCTTGTGTTTAATTACTGTTTAAAAATTTTGTTTTTTGATTGTTCATATTCGTTAATGTATTGTACACTTTCAATACCTACATTAACATTGTTTGATAATAAAGCCAAAGCCTTTTGAGTTGCTTTTAAAGCTTCTTCGGGATTATCATAGGTTCCTAATTCTGTTTGAGAAGCCACAGCAGTTGCTTCTTTTTGCTCGCTCATAAAAAAGTAGGTCCCAATTCCCAGCAAAACAACAGCTGATGCCGCAATCGATAACCACGCTACGTTACGTTTTTTAGATTGTAGTGGAATTTCATACGTTGATTTTTGTTCTTTTGCTTGAGAGAAATATCCAAACATTGGTTTGTATTGCTCCAAATGCTGCGCAACATTCGGCGAAGAAAAATATTCTTTTAATTGATTTTCTTCGGCAATAGAAGTTTCTCCCTGAAAGTATTTTTCTAATATATCTTCTATTTTATTTAGTTCCATAAAGGTGTGTATTTGTCATTGATTCTCTAATTTTTTTTCTCGCTCTCGAAAGCGCTACTCGTATTGCCGTTTCGTTCATATTTACGATTTTGGCTATTTCTTCAAATTCATATTGCTCAACATCCCGAAGCTGAATTAATAATTGCATTTGTTCGGGCATTTCATTTATAATTTTTTCAACCCACTCTAAGCTATCTTGATCTTCTAGTTTTTTATCCAATTGTGGCTGCCGATCAGTGAAATTATTATGAACAATTTGCAGATTGCTAGCTCTTTTAGACTTCAGCTGATCGAGACAATAATTTTTGGTCATCGTCATCGCCAATGCTTCTACGCTATTATAGCTTTGCAGGTTCTCTTTTTTGTTCCACAATTTTACCATTACTTCCTGAGTGGCATCTTCTGCCTCTTCAGTACTTGTAAGCAATCTTTTTGCCAGACGAAAAACTTTGTCTTTAAAAGGATTTATTAATTCTATAAATACAACTTGGTTCATTAATCTGATGGTTAATCGTTAGCTTATATATTCAAGACGAGGCACAATTATATTTGTTACAACAAAAAAGAAAATATTTTTTATGTAAAAAAATACTGCTTTATTAACGAAGCTAAAATTAAAGATACTACTTTTACGTTTATTCAGAATATAGATAACCTACACGATATGAAAACAACTTTAAAGAGCTTTCTTTTTCTCTTTTTATTTGCTCTTTCTTTGCAGTCTTGCGAAGATCAAGATGATGTTGCAGCTCCGGCAGATTTGCAGATTAATAATTTTATCTGGAGAGGATTAAATGAAGTATACTTATGGCAGCAAGATGTGCCAAATCTAGCCGATGGACGTAATCTGCAGCCAGATTTTAATCAGTTTTTAAGAGGATATTCTCATCCCGAAGACTTGTTTGAAGATTTATTGAATAAGCCAGAAAGCAAATATCCTAACGGTGATGCAATTGATCGTTTCAGCTGGATTGTTGAAGATTATACTGTTTTAGAGCAAGAATTAGGTGGTGTTACAAAAAATAATGGTGTCGATTTTAGACTGAGCCGCGTAGCTTCAGGATCGAATGATGTGGTTGGTTTTGTACGATACATTATTCCAAATTCTGATGCTTCTAATAAAGCAATTAAACGCGGTGATTTATTTACAAGTGTTGATGGCGTAAAACTTACCGTTTCAAATTATCAGCAATTATTATTCGGTAAAGATAGCTATACATTAAACTTGGCAGATTATAACGGAGGTAATTATAATTTAAATGGAAAATCGGTTGACTTGACTAAAACGGTTTTAGAAGAAAATCCTATTTTTATTAGTAAAATAATCAATTATGAAGGATATAAGATTGGTTATTTAATGTATAATGGTTTTTATTCTAAATACGATGAAAAATTAAACGAGGCTTTTGCAACCTTTAAAAATGAAAATATAAAAAACTTTATTTTGGATCTTCGTTATAATGGAGGAGGAGCAGTGTCTTCAGCAGTTAAACTTGCCAGTATGATTAAAGGAAACTTTAATAATAATGAGGTTTTTGCAAAAACACAGTTTAATGCCAAGTGGATGAAAGATATGACTGCCGATGATTTAGAAAGTTTGAACTATAAATTTGTAGATAATGTTGATGGGAAAGTTTTGAATAGCTTGGACTTAAGTACGGTTTATATAATTACAACGGCTAGTACAGCATCTGCTAGCGAATTGGTTATTAATGGCTTAAAACCATATATCAATGTAGTTCAGATTGGAGAAACGACTACAGGTAAAAATGTAGGTTCGTATACGATTTACGATTCTGAGACTTTATTCACAAAAAAAGGAATCAATCCAAATCATAAATATGCGATGCAGCCTTTGGTTTTCAAAATCTCAAATTCTGTAGGTTTTGGAGATTATGCTCAAGGTTTGCAACCAACTTTCCCGCAGAAGGAATATTTAGATGATTATGGTGTTTTAGGAGAAACTACTGAGCCACTTCTTAATCTTGCTATTTCAAAGATTACGGGTTCTGCTGCTAAAAGAATTCTTAATGATTCTGAACCAGAACATCCTTACTTGACAGATTCAAAAATCTTAAACGGATTAAGACACGGAATGTATTTTGAAAATGCTCCTAAAAAGTTTTAAAATAAAATGTTATTAAATATAAAAGGCTTTCATTTCTGAAAGCCTTTTTTCCAAAAAAAACAAAAACTAATTCTAAGGGTAAAATTAATCGTTGAAGTAGAATCCGTTTGGACCTACACCAACAGTTAATTCTTTTATTAAGCTTCCGCTTAAGTTATAAATGTAAGTTTTACTGCTTGAAGCAAAATCACCACCATCAGCAATAAAGATTTTATCGTTATTTACTGCAAAACCGTACATTTTTCCATACTCTGAAGTTGAGTTATATTGAAAAATTGGAGTTGTTGAAGCTGATGTTGCCGTGTAATCTATAGCGTAAACTGCAGTTTCTAGCGTATAGTATATTTTATTGTTGTAGATATCTAAGTTTTTAACTCCATCAAGAGATTCAGGGAAAGTAATTTTGCTGATAGAATTATCAGATAATTTTACTTTTACAATTTCACTTCTTTCTCCGAATGAACTTTTAATTATATATAAAACTCCATCTTTAACTTCCATTGTATCTGCTCCCAAACCAATAGTTACAGAAGTTTCAAGTTTGTTTGTTGTTGGATTTATTACTAATAATTTATCGTTGTTATAAGGCTCAGTTACATAAAGCTTATTGTTAGAAACTTCAATATGATTAGCAGTTGTATTTAGCGCAATTGTAGATTCTACTTTATTTGTAGCTAAATTAATAACAGCAATAAAGTCATCAGTATTTCCAGCTGGATTTGAGGCAGACGAATATGTGTTTGCATTAGTAACATAAGCTTTTCCGTCCTTTACAACACCATATCTTGGAGTAATTAAGCCAGTTTCAATTTTTGCTTCAAGTTTAAATGTATAACGATTTACTACATTTATAACATTAGAACCACCAGCAATTATATAGGCTTTATCTCCATCAAAAAATATATTTTGAAGATATTTTCCAACAAAATCAGCACCGTTTACTGTATTGTATACATCTTTAGTGAAAGTATTTAAATCGTCAGTAACAAAAGAAACAGAACCACCATCAGTAAAATTTCCCTCATTTAAGATGAAAACTCCATTATCATACACTCCTTTTGGATCATTGGAGTCATCGTCATTAGAACAAGAAACAAGAAGCGAAACGCTAATTGCTGCTAAAAATAATCTAGTTAGTTTCATTATATTAAAATTTAAGGTTTAAGTACAAATTAAAATTTCTTCCTGGCATTGGTCTGTATTCTAAACTTTGATAAAATGTATTCCAAAGATTTAGAACCTGAAATCCTACTTTGAAAGATTGCAAAAGTTTGAAATCATAATCAATTCCGATATTTGATACATTGTAAGCATCAACAATTTTGTCAGGATCGTTGTCAGATTGTGTATAAACAAAGTCATTATAAAGAAATTGATAATAGGCAGAAATATTCTTTCTTGAATAGGCAACAGAAGCTGTAGCTTTATGAAAAGGAACAAAAAACAACTGCTTTTTTGTTTCAATATTTTCTGAAACAGAATAAGCATAAGTTGCATTTGCTGTCAGGTTGTTTTTGCCAAAACTTTTTTTCCAGCTTAATAATGTTTCAGCTCCATAACTATCGACTTTGTCTGTATTTTGAGGCATCCAAATTCCATTTGTTCCAGGAACCCATCGAAGCAGATCTTTTATTTTGATGTAATAAAAGGTTTGAGTGATGTTGAAGTTGGCAAACGTAAAAACGTTACCAATCTCGGCCTGATAAGAACTTTCAGGTTTTAGGTCAGGATTTCCGCCTTCTTCCCAATATAAATCATTAAAAGTTGGAATTCTGAAGTTTCGCGATACATTCAGTTTCAAGTTATATAGTTTTCCAAATTGATAAGAAGAACCCGCTGAAAATAAAACCGGAGATTTATAGTTGTCTGTAAACTCTTTTCGAATTCCAAATTCATTTTTCCAGTTAGCCGAGGCGTCTTGCTTAACAAGTAAAGCGGCAGAACTTATTTCTCTCGTATTGTCGCCAAAACCGCTGCCATATCCTTTAGTTCTGCTATAATCTAAGATTCCATTAACTTGCAATGATTTGAATAATTGATATCCGAAATCTGCTTTAGTGATTAAGTTTTCTGTTTTTCCGTAAGTGTAAATATTAGTCGAATTATCTGCATAATACTGATAGTTTTCGAAAATATAAGCCGTTTTTAAATTGGTTGTAAACCTTCCAAAATTACCGTCATATTCAAGTAAGTTCCGATTGAAACCATTAACGTATTTGCTTTTCATTTCAGATTCAGAAACTAATGAAGTATTCCTATCTGTATTTGAAGTTTGAGAATATAATTTTAAAATATTTTTAGCATTTATTTTATAACCTACATTGGCACTTAACGTAATAACATCATATTGGCCGTTCTGGTTCCAGCGCTGTTCGCCTTTCCAGTTATATTGGTTTAAATATTTATAATCGTTTGTTGAGCTATTTTTTGACAAACCAATTTGGGCGCTCCATTTTTTGTTAGAAATAGAAGTTTTATAATTAATCCCAATTGTATTAAAACTACCGTAATCTAGTTTTAAATTATTCTCAAAACGATTAAAAAATAACAAATCGTTATTTAAGTGCACAGTTCCTCCAACAGCTCCGCTACCGTAAATAACACTTCCGCCGCCAGCTTTTACGCTTATAGAATTATAATCGGAACCCGAAATCGTATTAAAATCGGTGCTTCCGTTCATTTGAGAATTAATGTTTATTCCGTTCCAGATTACTGCTGTTTGAGAAGAAGTTGTTCCTCTAAAAGCAACTGTAGAAAGCATTCCACGCCCGTATTCCTTGAAATATATCGTAGAATTGAAATTTAATAAATCGGTAAGAAGAGCCTCATTTTTATTGATTACAGAATCGTTTAATTTTAAAACAGACTGCGAAACCGAGTAGGTTTTCAAATTTTTGTCTGAAACTAAAACTTCTTTAAGACTGGTAATAGAATCGTTCTGCGCCGAAATAATCTGGCACATCACAACAAAACAAAAAATAAAAAATCTTTTTAAAGTCATAATTTCTTCACTCTTTTTCCCGAGAGCTTGATAATTGTTACAAAGGCAGGTCTCCTGGCTTGCGTCTTGCTGTTTACCTTCCCATTCGTCGTGGCGAACAGTGGTCGTAGTTAACAGAAAGCATTCTTTTTAGAACTTAGCTTACAGTTGCGGGTACAGCTCAAGAATTTTACTTGATTCCCTTTTAATGTATTTTTTAAATAAAAAACACAACCTTAATTTGCTGCAAAGATAAAGTTAAAAATATTGATTATTCAAATTTGTTTTATGTTTCATGAAAAATTATAAATAATTTGCATTAAAAATCGATTTTTATAACTTCTCCGAAATCAACTTTATTATTGAAAGCATCTTTTAATGGAAGTGAACTTTGATGGCATAAAATACTTCTGATGATTCCAGCATGGGCAACAATTACGATTGGCTGATTTATTTTTGAAAGGATATCAGATAAAAAATGCCCCACTCTTTCATGTAATTCGACAAAAGATTCTCCATTTGTAGCTTTGATATTCACAAAATCTTCCATCCACGGATTGAGTTCTTCTGGCGGAATTTCATTCCAAGTTTTCAATTCCCAATCGCCAAAATTCATTTCCTTTAAACGATCGTCTTCCTGATAAGAAATGGTGTTTATATTTTCTTGAATGTGTTTGGCTAAAATCACACAACGCTTTAAAGGACTAGAAAAGATAACTGCTTCTGAAGGTAACTCCGAAATGATTTTGGTGAAAACTTCATCAAAAGGTTCGGCAATATTTACATCAGATTGCCCGTAACAAATTCCTTTTTCGCAAATAGTTTCGGTGTGGCGAACTAGATAAATTTCCATAAAAATAAAATGCTTAAGTAAAATATAACTTCGCAAACTTGCTGTGTAGCGCCAAGACAATCTCCAGTATAACCGTCAATCCATTTTTGAAAATAACGCGCTAGAAAATACCTTGTTATAAAAACTGGAATTACAGCAAGAAGAAATTTCAAATCGAAATAAGAAAAAGCAATTAACGGAATTAAGCCAAAAAAGAAAGAACCAAAAACTTCTTTCCAAGTATGTTGTTTTGCAATTGGTTTGCTTTTGCTCGAAGCATCATCACGAGAATATTGATGTGTAAATATAATGCTGATTGCGGCCAAACGACTCAAAGAATGAGCAGCAATAAACAAAAGAAAAACGAGAAGAAGATTATTTGGGAAAAGAGAAACAGATTCTGAAAGCAGTTTGAATTTTAATAAAAAAAGTAAAACCAATCCGATTGCTCCATAAGCACCGATGGCACTGTCTTTCATAATCATTAAGATTTTTTCTTTAGTCCAACCTCCGCCAAAACCGTCGCAGACATCTGCAAATCCGTCTTCATGGAAAGCACCTGTGGTCAAAATAGAAGCAATGATTGCTAATATTACAGCAATTTCTGTAGAAAGAAAAAATGAAAAAAGATAAAACGCTAAAAAAGAAATACTCCCAACAATCCATCCTATAAATGGAAAATATCTTGTGGCTTTATTTAAATAATCGGGATGGTGCGTAATGTTTTTTGGACATGGAATTCTAGTGTAAAACATTAAACAGGTAAAGAAAATGTGTAGTTCTTTTTTCATTTAAAATATTGATAATTTGATTTCATCGAATTAGACTGTCAACTGAGACCGAGACTGAAAACTATTTACGACTCACTCCAGCACTTTCAAAACTAGCCATTTCATTCAAAAAAGCCTCAGCCGATTTTAAAATAGGAAAAGCAACCGCACAGCCAGTGCCTTCTCCTAAACGCAAATCTAAATTTAAAACAGGTTTTGTTCCAAGATATTTCAGTAATTCTGAATGTGCTTTTTCGGCAGAGCAATGACAGAAAACAGCATTTTGTTTGATGTTCGGATTTATTTTCGAAGCAATTAAATATGCAACCGTACAAATGAAACCGTCAACTAGAATCAGCATTTTATTATCGAAAGCTTCAAGCATAGCCCCAGACATTTGGAGAATTTCAAAACCTCCAAAATAAGAAAGTTGTGACATTAATTCGGCTTGACCGGAATAATTCTCGATTGCTTTTTTGAGTAAGTTTTGTTTTAGAAGTAGTTTTTCGTTTTCAACACCAGTTCCTTTTCCGATACATTCTTCGATAGGAAAACCGGTTAGAACACTCATTAAAACCGAAGCAGTTGAAGTGTTTCCAATTCCCATTTCGCCAAAGCCAATACAATTTGAACCCGATTTTGCAATATTTTGAACAATCGACTTTCCTTTATCCAAACACAGCTGAACTTCAGATTCGCTCATGGCAGGAACATGCAAAAAAGATTGAGTTCCTTTCGCAATTTTAGCATCGATTAATTTAGCATTTGTTGGAAAATCGTAATTCACGCCAGAATCGACAATAGACAATTCGATATCATTTTGTTTGCAGAAAACGTTTATAGCAGCGCCTCCATCCAGAAAATTATTGACCATTTGGCGCGTGACATCTTGAGGATAATCGCTTACACCATGATTTGCAATTCCGTGATCGGCTGCAAAAACAACAATATTAGGTTTTACAATTTTCGGATTCAAAGTTTCAAAAACCGTTGCCATTTGAAAAGCCAAAGATTCTAAAGTTCCTAAAGAACCGACAGGTTTTGTTTTGGAATCTATTTTTTCTTGTAAAAGTGAATGAAAATCAGATTTGTTCTCAATTTTGGTTTCTGATTTCAAATCAAAATCTGGAACCTTTATTTGATGAATTTCTTTGATTTCGCTACAAATAGGAGCTTCCGATTTTTGTTTCCAATGCAATTGCTGTAACATTGGCTGATTATTATAATTGGTCGCTGGTTTTCCAATGCAGAAATAACCTAGAGGTTCTATATTTTCGGGTAAATCGAGGATTTTTTTAAACTGATAATAATTTAAAATCGAAACCCAGCCCATTCCGTAACCTTGTTCTGTAAGCGAAA
Source organism: Flavobacterium sp. HJSW_4 (assembly GCF_042436695.1). Lineage (NCBI taxonomy): Bacteria > Pseudomonadati > Bacteroidota > Flavobacteriia > Flavobacteriales > Flavobacteriaceae > Flavobacterium > Flavobacterium sp. HJSW_4. The sequence goes on along the minus strand of NZ_JBHNPP010000001.1, from coordinate 33,542 downwards.
GCCAGATATTCTGAGCTGCACAAACCGTGCTGAATTTTACGGCTTCATTACTGCCAATTGTTCCAATCGTAAACTGATTTAGAACCGAGCGATCATAAGCAATGATAAGTCCGATTGGAGCTTCTTCGATAGCTTCTAATTTTAATGATCTGTAAAGTTCTTTCTGTTCAGGATTGTCGGTAAGTTCTTCGGCTTTTTTATTGTAATCTAAAAAAAGCTTTTTAATAGACGTTTTAACCTCATCCGACTTAATTAGAAAATACCTTGTAGCATCGGTCAATCCAACAGAAGGTGCCCAATGTCCAGCTTGTAAAGCTTTTTGAATTACTTCATCTGGAACCTCATCGGCTGTAAAATGTCGGGTGTCTCGGCGGGATTTTAATATATCGTCTAAATGGCTCATTTTTTAAATTCCAATTTTTTTTAAACTCCAAATTCCAAATCCGAAAATGGAATAATTCTAGTAAAGATAAAGCATAGCTTTGGAATTTGGAATTTTTATATTGGAATTTAACCTTTGATTTTTACTGGAATTCCAGAAACCATCAGTACAACCTGATCGGCGTTTGTAGCAAGAAATTGATTCATCCAGCCTTGAAGTTCGACAAATTTTCTTCCTATGTGAGTTTCTGCATGAACACCCATTCCGATTTCATTTGTTACAATAATTATATTAGCATTTTCATGTTTAGCGATAGCGAGGAATTCTTTTTTAGCTTCTTCCAAACTTAGCTCCACATCGTTTTTAGTGTCAATAAAAAAATTGGTCAGCCAAAGTGTTACACAGTCAATTAAGGCTGTTTTTTCTGAAAAATCAATTTCACTTAAATATTTTTCTTTTTCAATATTCGTCCAATGCTCGTCTCTTTCCTTTTGATGGCGATCGATTCGGGTTTGAAAATCAGCATCCCATTTTCGTGCAGTTGCTACATATAAAGGAGAGTCGGAAAGTTCTAAAGCAAGTTTCTGAGCGTACCCGCTTTTTCCAGAACGTTCGCCGCCAGTTACCAAGTAAATCATTTTATTCAGTTATAAGTTATGGATTATAAGTTATGAGTTTTGTTTGGCAATTTATAAATTTAATTAAGAGTCACACTCATAACTCATAATTTATAACTCATAACTCCTAATACGGGCAATGTCGGCAGTTATTTTTACAGCAAGTCCCCCTTTTTAGATGAAACCAAGCTTTAAAAACATAATTACCATTTTCGATATAATAATCAATTCCCTCAATTAAATTATCCGTTTTAGGCAAAAACATAGCCTTGTTGTTAGGAGCCTTTTTTGGAGTTACGGTTTCGACATAAGCATCAATTTTATCTTCGCAGGCTTCCTGAAAACAGGCAGGGCAAAGGCAATCGCCTCCGTCAGAAAGATTGAAAATAGGAGGGTAATCATTACACCAGCACTTAATTTCAAGCGAAGTGTCGCCGCATAAAAAAGCGGTTTCACAACTGGAGCAGATTTTTGTTTTTGGTGCATTCATCAAATAAAAGCTATTTGTTTAAATTTGTACGAATAAAGGTAAACAAAAAAAATAGAAATTGATTTACCTTTGTGATCAAGCAAAACATAAAATATGAAATATTTTTTCCATAAATTACCAGTCGTTTTTGTACTATTTATCTTAATCGGATGTAAAAAGAATGAAGCGCAAGATGTTGTAAAATCTGCTACTGCCAAAGAAAGCATCGAATTTGCGTCTGGACTTTCAATCGTGAAAAATGAAGGTTATTCAATTGTAAATGTGAGCAATCCGTGGCCAAATGCGAAAGGAAATTTTACTTACATTTTAAAAGAAAAAGATGCACAAATTCCTGATAGTTTAAATAAATATATTTCTATAAAAGTCCCTTTAGAAACCGTTGTGGTAACTTCAACAACCAATATTCCTTTTTTAGAAATGTTAGAAGTGGAAAATAAATTAGTCGGATTTCCGCATACTGATTACATTTCTTCAGAAAAAACAAGAGCATTAATTGATAAAGGTTCTGTGAAAAACGTTGGACAAAACGAGAAATTGAACATCGAACAATTAATAGAATTAGCTCCAGATTTGATAGTAACGTTTGGCGTTGATAACAATAATCCGATGCTAGATAATCTTAAAAAAAGCGGTTTAAATGTTTTGATTCAAGGCGATTGGATGGAACAGTCTCCTCTAGGAAAAGCAGAGTGGATTAAACTTTACGGCGCTTTATTCGGAAAAGAAGAAAAGGCAAAAGAATTGTTTGATAAAATTGTAGAAAGTTACAATCAGGCAAAAAAATTAGTTAGCGATAAGCCTGCAACTTCAAAAGTTCTATATGGTTCTATGTATGAAGATGTTTGGTATGTTGCGAAAGGAAATAGCTGGGTTGCAGAGTTTATGAAAGATGCACAATCTAATTATTTATGGGCCGATTTGAAAGGAACTGGAAGTGAAGGTTTGTCTTTTGAAAAAGTTTTAGACAAAGCTAAAGATGCAAATGTCTGGATTGCTTCTGGATCTTTTAAAAGTTTGGAAGAGTTGCAAAAAGCGAATCCGCATTATGCTGAATTTGATGCGTTTAAAAATAAAAGTGTTTACAGTTTTGAAGGTAAAGTGGGAGCAACAGGCGGAACAGTTTATTATGAATTAGCGCCAAGCCGACCAGATTTGGTATTGAAAGATTATATCAAGATCTTTCATCCTGATTTATTGGCGAGTTATGAATTTACTTTTGCTTCTAAACTGAATTAATTTTGGTAAGTAAAACACGAAATACCATTTTATTTGTCGTTCTGGCTCTAGGTCTTTTATTAATGTTTTTTGCCAGCATTAGTTTGGGATCGGTTACAATTCCGTTAAAAGATGTTTTTGCAAGTTTAACTGGCGGCCATGCGACAAAATCAACTTGGGAATATATTATCATTAATTATCGTTTGCCAAAAGCAATTACGGCAGTTTTAGTCGGAATGGGACTTTCCATCAGCGGACTTTTAATGCAGACTTTATTTCGAAATCCACTTGCAGGTCCCGATGTTTTAGGATTAAGTTCCGGAGCAAGTCTTGGTGTTGCTTTTGTGATTTTAGGAGCAGGATTTCTGCCTCCATTTTTAAGTGTAATAGCTTTATCGTCTTACGGAATTGTTTTAGCATCTACACTAGGAAGTATATTAGTTTTGTTTCTAGTTTTATGGGTTTCGCAGAAATTACGCGATACAATGGCAATTCTGATTATTGGTTTAATGTTCGGAAGTTTTACAACATCGATTGTTAGTGTTTTGAGTTATTTTAGTACAGCAGAACAGCTTCAGAAATTTACTTTTTGGTCAATGGGAAATTTAGGAAATCTTTCGTGGGCGAACATTGTAATTTTGACATTTGGTGTTGTAATTGGTTTGCTTTTAAGTGCCAAAAGTATAAAACCTCTAAATGCCTTGCTTCTTGGAGAAAATTATGCCAAAAGCCTAGGACTGAATTTTAAGAAATCAAGATTAATAATCATATTTGCGACCAGCATATTATCTGGGGCAATTACTGCTTTCGCTGGACCAATAGCTTTTATTGGAATAGCAGTACCGCATATTGCAAAACTGACTTTCCAGACGAGCAATCATACAATTTTATTTTGGAGCACTTTATTTTTTGGATCAATTATAATGTTGTTTTGTGATATTGTTTCTCAAATGCCTGGTTTTGACGTAACACTTCCAATAAATGCGGTTACTTCTATAATTGGTGCGCCGGTTGTCATTTGGCTTTTAGTTAGAAAAAGAAATTTTTAAGAAAAAACTTATAAAATATAATTACCTTTAATTTTTTTAAACACATAGAGGCATAGTTTTAAAAGCTTAATAAAGGCGTTTCACTTTTTAGACAAAACATAGACGTAGTGAAATTTAGCTTGTCTCATAAAATTAAAGATAATGATTACCCAGAAGTATTTAGATGAATTAAGTTTTAATGTAATAGGCGCATGTATAGAAGTTCATAAAGCCATTGGAAGAGGATTGCTGGAAACTGTTTATCACGAATGTTTGAAAGAAGAATTAAGTTGTCGCAAAATAAATTTTTTCACAGAAATGAATGTGCCATTGGTTTATAGAAATAAGGAATTAAAGGCGAATTTAAAATGTGATCTATTCATTGAAAATTGTTTGGTCGTAGAATTAAAAGCAGCATCAGAACTAAGTTCTATATATGAAGCACAGTTAATGACTTATATGAAACTTTTGAAAGCGCCAAAAGGCATTCTAATTAATTTTAATTGCTTAAATATTTTCAAAGAAGGTCAAAAAACATTTGTAAACGAATATTTTAAATTATTGCCAAAGTTCTAAGTTCAATAGCTATGTGTTAATTTACAAGTAAATTTTCAAATAACCTTTTTCAGCAGATAGAAAATCTATGTTTCTATGTGTTTAAAAATCTACTCAAAAATGAAAAATATTCTCGTTACCTCAAATTTAAACATTGGATATAAATCCAAGAAAGGTGTTACGACCATTGCTGAGAATTTAAATTTAAATTTAGCTTCAGGAAAACTCATTACTTTAATAGGAGCAAACGGAATAGGAAAGTCGACTTTGTTGCGAACGATTACTGGAATTCAAAAACCATTGTCGGGAAATGTTTATTTGAACGAAAGAAAAATTTCAGATTACCAGCCTTTAGAATTGGCGCAGAACCTTAGTTTAGTTTTAACTGAAAAACTGCCACCAAGTAATCTTTCTGTTTTCGAATTGGTCGCTTTAGGCCGTCAGCCTTATACCAATTGGGTAGATAAATTGTCTGATGAAGATATTGCAAAAGTTCATGAAGCAATGAGTCTGACTCAAATCGAACATTTAGCTTCAAAAAAGCATTTTCAAATAAGTGATGGCCAATTGCAGAAAGTGTTAATTGCAAGAGCTTTAGCGCAAGATACGCCCTTAATTATTTTGGACGAACCAACGACACATCTCGATTTACTTCATAAAGTTTCCTTATTCAAATTATTAAAAAAATTAACTCAGGAAACTCAAAAATGCATTTTGTTTTCGACACACGATATCGATTTGGCGATTCAGTTAAGCGACGAAATGATTATGATGACACCAGAAAATATTGTGCAAGATCAGCCGTGTAATTTAATTTCAAACGGAAGTTTCAGCAATTTATTCAAAGACGAGCATATTGTTTTTGATGCTGAAAAAGGAAAGTTTATTGTGACTTAGTTTTTTTAGGAGCTAATCCTGCTGTCCGCTATATCTTTTGTGGCCTCTATAGTTATCGGGGCCACAAAAGGATGCCGCTTCCATCAGGGCTAGAAGTCCCGTTTTCAGAAGAAGTTTTTTCGATTAAACTGTTTAACAAATAAACGATTAAACTTTCTTCAATCCAATCTGTCTCTTCGCTTCACCAACTACAAAAGCAACAGAATTAGCGATATTAAAACTGCGAATAAGCGGTGACATCGGAATCGTTAAATGATTTTCGAATCTCGCCATGAATTCCTTGCTTAAACCAACGCTTTCTTTTCCAAAAACCAACCAATCACCATCTTGAAATTCATTTTCAATGTATGATTTTTCAGAATGAGAACTCATTAAAAACACGCGAGAATGATCCGGAATTTGCGCAATCCATTCTTCTACATTTTGATATTCCGTAACATCAAGATGAACCCAATAATCCAATCCCGAACGTTTCAGGTTTTTGTCATTAATTACAAATCCGAAAGGGTGAATTAAATGAAGACGGCTTTCTGTACCAACGCACAATCTGCCGATATTTCCGGTATTATTTGGTATTTCTGGTTCTACAAGAACTACGTTTAACATCTTTTTGAGTTATGAATTATGAGTTATAAGTTATGAGTTTTCTAAAATTATCAATTGACTAATTGCCACATTATCTAATTATCAAATTGATCAACTTCGAGAACTTCGCCTGCTTTTAGGTTTTGCAAATATACGTTTCCTATTCGAACACGAACGAGACGAAGAGTAGGAAAACCAACTGCAGCAGTCATTTTTCGAACCTGGCGAAATTTTCCTTCTTTTACAGTAATAGAAGCCCAAGAAGTCGGACCATGGCGTTCGTCTCTAATTTTTTTGGCTCTTGGTCCAAAATCAGGAATTTCGGTAACGATAAAAGCAGTGCAAGGTTTTGTTTTATATTTTCCGCCGTCTAAACCAATTTCGACACCTTTTTTTAATTGCTCAATAGCTTCGGGAGTAATAACACCATCAACTTGAACATAATATTCTTTTTCGACTTTTTTGCTTCTGACCAATTCGCTCACCATTCCGTCGGTTGTCAATAACAGCAGGCCTTCAGAATCTTCGTCTAATCTTCCAATTGCCATTGTTCCTTCAGGGAAATCATGCAATTCGCCCAAAAGCTTTTTCTTTCTTTTTAATTCATAAATAAATTGGCTTAAGTAGCCGTAAGGTTTAAAAAGAATGAAGTGTCGGTGCATTTTTAATTTTTTGCAAAGATAGTTCTTTCCTAAAATTAAAACCAACTACTGGTTTTGTGATTTCATTTTTTTCAGCCATTGGTACACAAACCAAATTACGGTAACGATAAAAACGGCTATTAAAACGGAATAATAGTTTTCGAAAAATTCATGAAAATAACTTCCGACTAAAATATAAACAGAAGCCATGCAAAGTTTAATCAATATAAATTCGGCATTAGACCAGCTGGTTTTGATTTTGAAGAAATTCATAATAATCAGGTTGTTAAGTTGCTTTGAATAAAGATAATAAAATAAAAAACAGGTGGCAATTATAAAAGGAATGCAATCTTAAGTCGTAATTTTTTTGCAGTTAGAATTCGTAATATTATAATTTAAATTTAAAAGCGAATATTATGGAAACGAATAATTTAGGAACAAAAAAGATAAACGGAACGCAAAAGGATATTGATGAATCTAAAGGAAAAAACGTTTCGCACGATAAAGAACTAAAAGATGCAAAATTGAATAAAGAATTGGTGACAGATTCTGACGGCGATAAAAAGATTGTTGAAAGGGCTCGAAACGAAAATGAGGATATTAATGAAAAACTCCATCAAACAAATCCGAAAAATCCAAATGCAAACCGTGGAGTAGAAACAGAGGAAGAAGCCAATAAAACGGTCGAGAATAAAGATCATAATTCTGATATAACGCCAAATCGCTACCCAAACTCGCATCCTGATAATCATGAAGACCGTGGAAACATGAAATTGGATGAAGAGGAATAATACAATACGAAATTTTTAGCAGAATCGAGTCATTTTAATATCAAATAACATAACATTAGCGGTAAGCGTTAATGTTTTTGTAAACTCCTTTGAAAGCTTCTGTGTCGGTTGAGTTCTTTGTAAATTTAGAGAACAATTTTAATACCTAAAGAATATGGCACTTTTAGAAAATAAAGTTGCTTTCGTATCTGGCGGCGGTTCAGGAATCGGACGCGCAGTGGCAGAAGCATACGCTCGAGAAGGAGCAAAAGTAGTAGTATCTGATATAAATGTTGAGCACGGTGAAGAAACCGTAAAAAATATAAAAGACAAAGGCGGAGAAGCTTTTTTTGTAAAAGGCGATTCGTCGAGTGCCAGTGACAACAAACATATGGTTGAAGTTACGGTTTCAAAATACGGCCGATTGGATATTGCCTGTAACAATGCGGGAATGGGCGGGCCAGCCAAACCAACGGGAGAATACGAACCTGAGGCTTGGGATAAAGTGATTGGATTGAATTTAAATGGTGTTTTTTATGCCTGCCGTTACCAATTGGAACAAATGGAGAAAAACGGAGGAGGAAGTATCGTAAATATTGCTTCAATTCATGGACAAGTTGCAGCTCCGCTTAGTCCAGCATATACAGCTTCTAAACATGCTGTTGTTGGTTTGACTAAAAATATAGCAGTAGAATATGCACAAAAAAACATTCGATGTAATGCTGTTGGACCTGGTTATATTGAAACAGCACTTTTAAAAGACAATTTAAATAAAGAAATGATGCAGGCCGTTGCGGCAAAATCTGCAATGAATCGTTTAGGGACAGCAGAAGAAATTGCCGAATTGGTAACATTTTTAAGTTCTGAAAAATCTTCTTTCACAACAGGAAGTTATATTATAGCCGATGGTGGTTATACAGCAGTCTAATTATTTTTTAGAGTAAATAACATGACAATTGAAGAAAGCAGTAAGCGAAAGTTTGCTGCTTTTTTTTGTTTAAAAATGCCTGAATTTGTAGGAAACACGGGAGTTTTTGAAGGTTTTTGGGAGTTTGTGGTTTTGAATAATGTTTTGTTTTGGGTTGTTTTTGTTGATTTTATTTTAGTATCTTTAAGTTTGTGTTAAGTTTTATTGAATTATATTGATAAATAACTAAACATTAAGTTTATGGTTTTGTAACATTAGCTTAATTTTAAAGGCAATAAATTTGAACTCTAAAAACTCTATTCTTTAACGTATGAAAAACAATTACTTTTCGCGCCATCTTTTGGCACTTTTATGTTTTTTTTGTTGCATTTCTGGAGAACTTTTTGCCCAGAATAATCCAACAGCGCAAGAATTACCGATTGATCAAAAATTTGATGGATTAGCGGCAAATTCTACTACTTATCCAGCTGGTTTTCAGGGCTGGTTAGTAAGTTCAACTCAAAACACTTCAACTTATAGTACAGCATTGACTGGCGATAGAGGTTTGATAGCTAGCAGTACAGCAAATACTACCAGTGGAAATATACATAACTTCAATGGTAAAATTGGTTTTTTAAATACAACTAGTGCAGATTTTGCAATTGGTTTTGCGTTTTCGAGCGCTGGCATAACAGGTGTTAGGGTTGAATATGATGCTATGGTAATACGTAATCCATATGATGGAACAGCTAATTATCGTCTTCAAGAAATGGCTTTACAATATCGTGTTGGAGTTAGTGGGCCTTTTATAACTTTACCTTCAACAGCTTATATTAATAATAGTACAACACCGCAATTAACGGCAGTTACAAATCCGTTAGATAATACTTTTAAAAGAATTGGTGTTACATTGCCATCTACATGTGATAACCAAGAAGTGGTTCAAATAAGATGGATTGCGAGATTAGCTTCAGGTACTTCGGGTTCTCGTCAATCTTATGCAATTGATAATCTTCTTATTAAAAAAGATATAGTTGCCCCAATTAATAGCGTTGGTTACCCAAAAGCTACTAATGTTCTAGGATTAAGTTTCGATTTTGTTAATAAAATAAATGAAAACGGAAAAACGCATTATGTTTTACTTCCTGCAGGTAGCGCAGAACCAACAGTTGCACAAATAAAAGCAGGTCAGGATGCAAATGGAGCTTCTGCATTAGAATCAGGAGTTTTTGATGTAACAAATTCTGATCTGGAATATGTAAAAAGTTTTACGGGATTGCCTTTAAACACAGCATATTCTATATTTTCTATCTCAGAAGATGTTGTTGGAAATATTCAGTCATCGGTTAATAAAGTAGATGTGACAACACTAAGCGTGATGCCTCCTGCTATATCTCCATCTGTTGCTGTTTTGAATTTGGGAGGTACTGAACCAAATTTTAATACTTTAACAAATAGCTACCAAATAGGAGCTTCAGATCTTACTGCAAATGTAGTCGTTACTGCAACTGGAGGTTTTACTATTTCAAAAGATAATTCGACATTCACTTCATCTTTATCATTTGTTTCAACTGATTTTGATGCTAATGCAACGCCAACAGTTTATGTAAAATTCACTCCAACTTCTGTTGCAAGTTTTACAGGTACAATAACTCATGAAACAACAGGAGGAACAACTAAAACTGTTAATTTGACAGCTCTTGGAGTAAATCCTTTTGTACAAAATTTTGACGATCCAGATGTTTTTGTAAATAGCGATTGGGTGCAATATAATGAGGCAGGACCAATAAACAAATGGGTTTATACTAACCAATCACGTAATGTTAATTCTGGAACTGGAGCAGTTTTGGTAAACGGATATTCAGACAGTGGAGCTAGTAAAGATTGGTTAATTTCTCCGAGATTACGTTTAGATGGTTTTAGCCAAATTCCTGTATTATCTTTTTATTCTCGCCAATTTTATGATGGACCATCTTTAAAATTAGTAGTTTCTACAAATTATGACGGAGTTAGCGATCCAAATACGGCAACATGGACACCATTAAACGGTAAATTTCCTGAAACTACAGGAAGTTACGCAAAATCTGAGTTTATCAATTTATCAGCTTATAAAACAGATCATACTTATTTGGCTTGGGTTTACGAAACTACTTCTGGTGGATCTGATAACGCTGCAGAATGGTCGTTTGATGACTTTGCTATTCTTGACGGATCAAAATATGTAGATTCTAACCCGTTTTTAGATTTTGCAGATGTAAGTCCGAATTCGGTTTCTGCTAGTCAAACTTTTGTTTTTAGTGCAGCAGGATATGATGATATCACTATTGCAGCTCCGGCTTCTTTTGAATTATCATTAGATAATATTTCATTTGCATCAAGTATTGTTGTTCCTTCTGCAGATGCATTAACAGGGAAAACAGTTTATGCAAGATTTGCTCCAACTACAAAATTACCAAATATTTCTGGTGTTTTAACGGTAACAGGAACAGCTCTAAGCAAACAAATTGGTTTATTTACGGGTACTTCTATTTTAAAGGCAGACACTTATGATGTAGTGTCTTATAACTTAGAGTTTTTTGGAACAGATGCTAGAGACGCAACGGGTAAAGAATTTGGACCAACAAATGATGCGTTACAAATAGAAAACGTAGCGAAAGTAATGAACACATTGAACGCAGACGTTTATGTAGTTCAGGAAGTTTCTGATGAGCCATCATTAGATATTTTAATTCAAAAAATTAGTGTTAACGGAAAAACATTCGATAAAACAATATCAACTTCTTGGTCTTACTCATTTCAGCCTTTAGATCCATTTTTTCCACCTCAAAAATTGGTTGTAATTTACAATACGCAAACTACTACTGTAAAAAGTACAAAAGTGTTATTTAAAGATTTGTACGATCAAGTTCGCGCTAACACGGTAGTTTTACGAGGTTATCCAGGAACAGATACTCCACAAAAAAATGATGATAGCTTTTTCTCATCAGGACGTCTTCCTTATTTGGTTCAAGTTGAAGCTAATATTGGCGGAATTAAAAAAGAAATTAACTTGATTGATCTTCACGCACGTGCAAACAGCGGAAGTGATATTTCGAAATACAATCAGCGTAAATATGATATTGATTATCTAAAAGATGCATTAGATGCTGAATATCCAGATTCAAATTTAATTCTTTTAGGAGATTTTAATGATGACGTTAAAGCTTGGGTTGGAAATGCAAATACAGTTTCGTCTTACAAGAAATTTGTAGATGATACTACTAACTATAATGCATTAACATTAGGAATTAGCCAAGCTGGAGCTTATAGTTTCTTAAGTTCACAAGGATTCTTAGATCATATTTTAATTTCAAGCGAATTGAATGATGATTATATCGCTAACTCGATCGCAGTTTATGACCCGAGAAATTATATTTCAAATTATACGACAACAACTTCAGACCACGGACCAGTTATTGCTCGTTTCTATTTGTCAGAAGACGTACTTTCTACACCTGATTTTGGAAAGAACCAATATTTCGTAAAAGCATATCCAAATCCTGCAACAGATGTTTTAAATTTTGATATCAAAACAACGCAAGGAAGAGACTTGAAAATTAGATTATACGATTTTAATGGTCGTGCAATTGGAAACCCAATTAACGTTAAAAATGAATCTGAAGTTAGTACAGCAGTTGTGGCTGTTGGAAATCTAGTTTCTGGAGTTTATTTCTATACGGTTACAGAAAATAATAAAGTAATTTTCAAAGATAAAGTCATTAAGAAATAATCGACTTTTATAAAACAGAAAAGGCAGTCATTTAAGACTGCCTTTTTTTATGCAAATATTTTTTTGAATTCTTCTAAATCAATTTTATCCGGCTCAGTAAAAAGAAAGAAATAATCCAATTGCCATTTCTGAGTTTTTTGTGCTTGCTTGCTCGTAGTTTCATCCCAAGGCGGATAAACTCTCGTAGCTCTGATTCCTTCTTTATTTTGGGTAGAAAAAACACCTTTTTCCAGTAATATTTTCTTCGGAAAAATAAATTGTCCCCAATTTTGATCTTTTCGAACAGTTACAATTACAAAATCAATCTCGTCGGAATAATCGAAAGGTTCAATAATTCCAGTTTGATTTCGTTTCCATAAAGTAACAAATTGCCCCGTTTTGGTTGAAGTGATTTTCGCTTCTCTGTAACAAATATTTTTATTGTTTAATACAAAACGATAAGCGCTATATTCTTCGCTTTCAGATTCTTTTTGTAAAGAAGCTGGCTGTAATTCGGCTTTGTCAAAAACAATTTCTTTGCTTAATAATAAATCAGCTGAAGCAGTAATAAAATCCATAAAAATCAACTCTAAAGTTTTTTTGAAAATTACTGCAAATTCACTTTAGAAAGAAACATTCAGACCAAAATTTAATCCCCATTGAAACTGATTGAAAGATTGGCTATTTAACGGATTGATATAATAATTCATCGCAGGTTCAACAAAAACATTGGTTTTTTTGTACACGCGATATTGAACTGTACTGCTCAAAGTAGAACCATAAACGTAATCATTTGCATTCATATTTTCTCCAATAGAATGTCCGTCCAAATTCACATTGTTAGAAATTAATTTACCAACAAAACCTCCCGTATTTAGATTAATGCGGGCTTTATTTTTATTAAAAATAGCATAAGAAACCTCAAGAGGCATCTCCACATATCTTAAATTTTGATCCAGTTTACCCGTTTGTACATTCTCACTTTTCATCGCTTCTTTTGTACTATTTGAAATCAAAAGATATTCCTGACTTGATGAATTTGCTGTAGCAACAGGACTGTCAGCATAAGAATTGCCAGAATTAAAAAACGCATTGCTTTTGGCACTAACATACGATACATTGGCAACGCTTTGTCCTAATTCACTAATTTTTAATCCAGAACCTACAGCCCATTTTTTATTAAGGCTATATTTTGTTTTTACACCGTAAGAGTTAGATTGTTTAGAATCGTTTACGTTGCCTAGAGTTTTTTCATTTTTAGTATTTTCAGAACTTGCAACACCAGCAAAAACGGCAACCGCCCATCTTTCTTTTTTATCAATGAAATTATCTTTTTTCTCTTTTTCTTCTTTTTCCTTTTCTGGAGATAAAATTCCTTTTTCTAAATTCTGAAGTTCAGCCAACTGCATAGAATCTACTTTGCTCAAACTATTGTTAAGTTTCACTTCGTCTTTTATAATAACTGCTTTATCCGTGCGGATATTTTCGTTTTTCCCTGAAAGCGCAGTATTCGATTTGTATGTGTTGCTGTTTCCAGAAGCGTTTTGACTATTGAAAGCTAGATTTTTGTTGTTTTTAGCAGCTAGTTGTTCGTCAAAAATAGAATTTGAAAGCTGTTTTTTTGCTGTCGAATTAAATTTACTTTCTTTACCAAATGCAATTCGTTCTTCAGAAATTCCTTTGTTTGAAACTTTCGAATTATTTCCTAAAATAGATTTGCCAGAAGATTTTACAATCGATTTATCTTTTGATGAATCATAATTCTGAAATGCTACAGTTTGGTTTGGAGTATTTGAGGAACTTGGTGCGTTGTATTTAGAATCTTTATTATTGGTTTTGTATTTAGAATTGTTTTGAGCTACAGAAGTCTCTTGAGCTTGAACTCCAGATTCAGTAGTAAGCTGATTTTTTCTTGTTGAATTTCCTAAAACAGATTTGTTAGAAGATTTCACACTTGACCTATCTTCTGATGAATTAGAATTCTGAAATGCTACAGATTGATTTGGAGTATTGTTTTGACTTGGAACGCTGAATTTAGAATCTTTTTTATCGGTTTTATTTTTAGAATTTGTCTCTGCTACAGAAGTCTCTTGAGTTTGAATTCCAGATTCAGTATTGAATTTATTTTTTGTTATTGAATTTACATTTAAAGAATCAGACCTTTTGCCAATATTTTTATTTTGATCTAAATTTTTGTTGTTAGAATTGTCATTTATTTTTTTGTCCAAAACAACACTGTTATTGCTGTTTTCTAAACCGCCATTGTTAAGATTTGTATTTTCAGATGAACCAGTAAAATGTAAAATTGAAGGCAGAAGCAACCCTAATAATAAGCATGCAGCAGCCGACCACCAAAGAACAACTCTCTTCTTCTTTTTAGGTTTGTCTAATTTTTCTTCAATCTGACTCCATAATTCTGGAGGCGGAACACTCGAAAAGTCTTCCATTGATGAAAAAATATCTTCTATTTTATGCTTCTTCATGCTGTTTTAAAATTTTTTATGCTCAAAATTCGCTTTTGTAATATGTGTTTGGCGCGATTTAAGTTTGATTTTGATGTCCCTTCGGAGATTTTTAGGAGCTCGGCAATTTCTTTGTGTTTCATTTTTTCAAATACATACAAGTTAAAAACCGTCCGATATTGATCTGGTAAATCCCGAATGTACTCCAGCAGTTTTTCCTGCTCTATCGGAATAGTTTCTAATTCCTCTTCTTCTACAAAATCGGTGTCGGGATCAAAAACATCTAAAAAGAAACTCTCTTTTTTCTTTTTATTTAAAGTTTCGATGAGTTTGTTTATAAAAATCCGCTTCAGCCAGCCTTCAAAACTTCCTTCAAATTTATACTGGCTTATTTTCTGAAACGCAATTACAAAGGCCTCTTGAAAAACATCTTTCGCGTCATCTTCGTTCTTCATATATTTCAAACATATACCATACAGAACAGGAGAGAACAACTGATAAATTTTCAGCTGTCCCTCTCTGTCATTTTTCATGCACAGTTTGATATATTTTTCTAACTCGTCTTTCAAGAAATGGTTCAAATTTGATTTTGCAAAAATAGTTTTAAATAGCTTACAAAACTATCTTTTAAAAATAGTTCGAGTACCGTCTTGACTGTTACTTACTATTGTTAAGTTTTGATTGTCAAGCTTTTCTATTACGTAAGTTTTGCCTTCAAACGTAATTAGATCATGCTGTGAATGATCAAAAAATCCATTTCCTTTTTCTATCTGATAAGCACTATTTCTTATCTCAACATCGTTTTTATATGTAATAACCCTTCCGTCTTGGGTAAAGATAATTTTCTTGGTAAATCCGATTGTTTTTGGCGTTGTCACGTAAGGATTATCAGCGCCGCCAATAGATTTTTCCCAAGTCCAAGTATTTATGATTGATCCGCCGGCTTCTTTAGATGCGTTTACAGAAATCATTGATGTAAAAAGAAAACAAATAATAAAAGATAAAAAAAGTTGTTTCATGATTGAATTATTTTAAGCTTGTAATTTTTTCTTGAATCGTTTTTTTGAAAAGTTTGATATCGGCGCTTTGATCTTCAGTATCGTTATTATCGATGTAAACTTTAGTTACGCTTGCTCCTTGTTGCAATTCGAAATATATTCCGCCTTGATCTGCAGCGTCAGGAGAACCGTATGTTTTAGTCTGTCCTTTTAGAGCTAAAATTTCTGCAGGAACGCTTTTTAATAATAAAGTATATTCGCCTCTTTTAATAGTTGGAGTATATCTGTATTGTCCAAAATTATATTGATTTGCAGCAACATTTAAGAATTTCAAAGTGTTGTAATCATTAATTTGATAGAATTTTTGGCAGTCTGAACTTAAACATTGGTTGTTGAAACTTCCAACAACAATATGGTCTGCATTCTCTGTTGTTTTATTGAAAATCATTCCTTTTGATGTTTTCGGAATCAAAACAAAATTTGAAGGATAAGTAGTAGAAGGCGTTACCGTTTCACCTGTAGCAGGAGTTTTTTCGTAGTAGTTCACAACGATTTCACAATTGTTTTCTACAATAGAACTAATCACGATTTCATAACCGCTTGTAGGTTTTGAGCCAGCAAAGATTCCAACTAAATATTCTTTTGTAAAATCAATATTAGGATCACTTGCAACAGGGCAGCTGTTAGCATGTTTTGTAAAATATTCATTCATTTTTTCTTGAGATCCAACAACAATTGCTGCTGGAACACTTTGCTGCGTTTTTTCGCTATAATTACATGAGAAAGGAAAACCAGTAAAATTTACAATTGTATTAGCACCACAATCTACATAGTTATTTCCATCATTGAGAGAACAGGCGCTGAATCCAAAGGCTACAAACAAGCCAAGCATTAATTTTTTCATAATTATTTCAATAGGTTTATATCTTAGTAGATTACGGTTTCAAAAAAAGGTTGCGTTGAGGTTGATTTTTTTTTAGAATAAAATGTTGGTTTAGTTTGAATTGAGAATGAATTAGTGAAATTTCTATTTTAAAAACTAAGCACTACGTATTATTGCGTACTTTTACGTAAAATAAACTTAGTTATGTTTGATTATATACCGTTTTTATTAGGTTTTGTTGTTGCACTTTTCGTGGGTATATACGTAGGAAAAATGCTTTCTACGTCAAAATTTCAGTCAGAAAAAGCTATTTCTGAGGAAAGATTAAATGCTGTAAACGGTCAATTGCAAATGCAAAAAGAGCAGTTTGAAAACGAAAAAAATAATTTGCAGAAACAATTGCAACTCAATATGGCTGAGAAAGAAAACATTCGAACAGAAAAAGACAGTTTGGCCATTCAACTTT
Organism: Flavobacterium sp. HJSW_4; assembly: GCF_042436695.1. Lineage (NCBI taxonomy): Bacteria > Pseudomonadati > Bacteroidota > Flavobacteriia > Flavobacteriales > Flavobacteriaceae > Flavobacterium > Flavobacterium sp. HJSW_4. The sequence continues at coordinate 16,898 of NZ_JBHNPP010000001.1, read as the reverse complement.
CTAAAAAAGAAGTTGATTTTGAAAATTTATGGGAACGACATAAAGAACAAAAAAGCGAAATCAACGAACTTCAGGAAAAATTTACCAAAGAATTTGAAAATCTTGCCAATAAAATTCTCGAAGAAAAATCGGCAAAGTTCACCGAACAAAATACCGTAAACATGAAAAATATCCTGACGCCTTTGCAGGATAAAATTCTGGTTTTTGAACAAAAAGTAGAACAAACTCATAAAGAAAGTATCGATTATCATGCGGCGCTTCGTCAGCAGATTATTGGTTTGAGCGAAATGAACGCGCAAATGAGCAAAGAAACCTTAAACCTGACCAAAGCATTAAAAGGCGACAGTAAAATGCAAGGAAATTGGGGCGAATTAGTTCTAGAACGTGTTTTAGAAAAATCAGGTTTAGAAAAAGGCAGAGAGTACGAAGTGCAGCAGAGTTTTACAAACGCAGAAGGAAATCGAGTTTTGCCAGATGTTGTAATTAATCTCCCTGATGGTAAAAAAATGATTGTCGATTCGAAAGTTTCGCTTTCGGCTTACGAGAAATGGGTCAACGAAGAATCGGAACTTTTAAAAATTGAATTTTTGAAAGAACACGTCATTTCGATAAAAAGGCACGTCGATCAATTGGGCAGTAAAAATTATCACGATTTATATCAAATGGAAAGCCCAGATTTTGTGTTGCTTTTCATTCCGATGGAACCTGCTTTCGCCATTGCTTTAAACGAAGATCCTTCTTTATACACAAAAGCTTTCGACCGAAATATTGTAATCGTTACGCCAAGCACGCTTTTGGCTACGTTAAGAACAATTGACAGTATGTGGACGAATCAAAAGCAACAAGAAAACGCCTTAGAGATTGCAAGACAAGCTGGAGCTTTGTATGATAAATTTGAAGGTTTTGTGTCTGATTTAGTCCGAATTGGAAATAAAATAAAAGATACCAAAACAGAATACGAAAGCGCGATGAATAAATTGGTCGACGGAAAAGGAAATTTAATTTCGAGCGTTGAAAGATTGAAAAAAATGGGAGCAAAGGCCAAGAAAGCGCTTCCAGAAAATATTATTGCAAGAGCAATGAATTCAGATGAAAATGAATTATTGAATTAAAAAAATAAACACATAGAGACATAGAATTCAGATTGATAAAAGGCGTCACTCACATAAATACACATAGCTAAATACACAGACATAGCTATGTGTTAGAAACTAGTTTCTTTCTAAGTTCTTTTCAAGAAAACCAAAATCTATGTTTCTATGTGTTTAAAAAAAAAGAAGAACACAACTAATCAAAAAATACCAAAAACAAAAACATGAGTACAGATTTCAAACCCGTTTCATCATCAAAAGTTAGTATATCAGAATTAATGCTGCCTTCGCATACCAACTTTAGCGGGAAAATTCACGGAGGATATATTTTACAATTATTAGATCAGATTGCTTTTGCATCGGCATCAAAATTTAGCGGAAATTATTGCGTAACGGCTTCTGTAGATACGGTAAACTTTCTTAAACCAATTGAAGTTGGTGAATTAGTAACGATGAAAGCTTCTGTAAATTATGTCGGAAGAAGTTCTATGGTGGTCGGAATTCGTGTAGAAGCAGAAAACATTCAGACAGGAGTTATCAAACATTGTAATTCATCTTATTTTACAATGGTTGCCAAAGATAAAGAAGGAAAAAGCGTTCAGGTTCCAGGCTTGATTTTGTCAAATTTGCAGGAAGTGCGCCGTTTTAGAAAAGCGATAAAACATATCGAAGTTAGAAAAGAAGTTGAAGAACACGAAAAGTTAGCCAATATCAATTCAATCGAAGATTTGGCAAGTCTAGAAAAGTATAATGTTCTTTTAGAAATTAGCTAAATTTTCTTATATTTATTTAATACATTAAATATTAGAAAATATGGTCAAGTTCGGATATACTATTTTATACGTTGAAAATGTCGAAGAATCTGTTTCGTTTTATGAAAACGCATTCGGTTTTTCGAGAAAATTTGTTTCGCCAGATAATGATTACGGCGAATTAATTACAGGAGAAACGGCACTTTCGTTTGCTTCAAAAAAATTAGCGGCAAAAAATCTGCCTGATGGTTTTGTTGAAAGCAGTTTAGAAGACAAACCTTTTGCAATAGAAATCGGTTTTATAACTGAGAACGTGCCTGAAGTTTTACAAAAAGCGACTTCTTTTGGTGCAGTTATCGTTTCTGAACCGGTAGAAAAACCATGGGGACAAATTGTTGCGTATGCAAGAGATTTAAATGGTTTTTTGATTGAGATTTGCACAGAAGTGAAAGGTTAGTTTGCAACAAAAACATTCACAAATATTTAGCATAAGTTCTAAAACTTTGCAAGCAAAAATTCCGTAACTTTAAGTGTAATTATTGGGTTACGGAATTTTTTTCACTGGGTACTGCCGTTCGTTTTTTCAGATTTATCAGAATCTGTTTTTTGTTTTCTTTTAGCCAGAAAAAATAGAATGACATAATTGTTCAAATGCAGACGATTATGAAAACAACTACTTTATTATTTTTACTTTTTACCGCTTTATCTGTCATTGCCCAAGACAAATTTTTCACAAATACAGGGACAATAAACTTTGAAGCGTCTGTTCCTTTGTTCGAAGAAGTCAGAGCCGTAAATAGACAAGTTGCTATACTTTTAGAGCCTAAAACAAGTACTTTTATCTGTACTGTTATCATCAAAGATTTTCGTTTTAAATTGGATCTCATGCAAGAGCATTTCAATGAAAATTACATGGAAAGCAATCGTTATCCTAAAGCCATTTTTAAAGGAAAGATTGAAAAATTTGATTTGAAAAATGTTAATGAAGTTGAAAGACAATATCAGATAAAAGGCAAACTTAATTTGCGCGGAAAGTCGAAGGAAATTATTGTGAATGCTTTAATTAAAAGGGTTCCAGAAGGAATTCAAGTTATCTCCGATTTTCCAATCGAGGTATCCGATTTTAATATTCATATTCCAAATACGATTGCTGGGAAAATTGGAAAAACGGCCAACACAGAACTGACGGGTGTAGTGCGTAGCGATGAAGCGATGCTTACGCTGAAATAAAAGTTATTTGATGCAATTTATAAGCGTTTTTTCTAAATCGGTAAATTGAAACTTAAAACCAGTTTCCTGAATTTTTTCTGAAGAAACACGTGTTCCTGTTAAGACAGCAATGCTCATTTCGCCTAAAAGAATTTTTAGGAAAAATGGAGGAACTTTTGGCAACCATATACTATAATCGTACAATTTAGCTAGGGTTTTAGAAAACCGAGCATTTGTTGTATTGTCTGTTACACAAGCATTGTAGGCGCCTTCGAGTTTGGTGTCTTCAATGCTTTTTAAATAGATTTGGCACAAATCTTCAATATGAATCCAAGGGAGATATTGTTTGCCCGAACCCAAAACAGCTCCAAAACCAGATTTAAACGTAGGAATCATTTTTTTTAAGAAACCTTCATTTTTACCCAAAACAATTCCAGTTCTAATTTTGACTGTTCGAATACCTAAAGAACCAATTTTATCTGCAGCACTTTCCCATTTCTGACAAGTAGTGCCTAAAAAATCATCGGCTGGAGGCGTATTTTCCGTGAAGATTTTATGGCTAGTAACAGCTCCATAAACTCCAATTCCAGAAGCAGAAACAAATGCGTCTAGTTTTTTATTGTTTTTTTCTAAAATAGAATAAATCATTTCTACTGGACAAACGCGACTTTCAACAATGGCTCTTTTACGTCTTTTGGTCCATCTTTTTTCGACTATTCCTTCGCCAGCAAGATGAATAATGTAATCGGCATTGAGAATCGCATTTTTGTCAATATAGTTTTTCTTCGGATCCCATTTGTAATAAGTAACTCTTGGCGTATCTTCTTTATCAGAACGACTCAAAATAGATACAGAAAAGCCAGCTTCGATCAGAACATCAGTCAAATGTTTTCCGATGAAACCAGTTCCGCCAGTTAATAGAACATTTTGAGCCATAATAGTTTATAATATATTTAACAGAGTATTGTGTTTAATGATAAGTAAAGGTACTTAAACAATGTTTACCTTTATGGCAAATTCTAAATTTTAATAAAATGACGACTAAAAAAAAGGTAATTACCAAAGATGATATCGTTTCAAAATATATGGAAGAAGTTCTAGAAAAAGGTCAAAAACCAAAATCGGTTTATCATTTTGCCAAAGAAAATGATTTTACTGAAGCTGAGTTTTATGCTTTCTTCGGAACATTAGAAGGTTTAGAAAAAGAAATATTCCGACTGTTTTTTGAAAACACTGTGAATCTTCTTCACAAAAATGAAGAATATCAAGGATATGACATGAAGAATAAAATGCTGAGTTTTTATTTTACTTTCTTCGAAATCCTGACAGCAAACAGAAGCTATGTTTTACAATCACTTAAAATAGATAGAAATCCGATTAAGAATTTAGTTCAGTTGACAACGCTTCGAAATAGTTTTAAAGATTATGTTGCCGAAATCTTAACGGATGATTACAGATTAGAACAAGAAAGATTTCAAAAATTTCAGGAAAAAGCGATTCAAGAATCTTCTTGGTTGCAATTAATGATGACCATTAAATTCTGGATGGAAGATGAATCTCCTGCTTTTGAGAAAACCGATATTTTTATCGAAAAGTCGGTTAACGCTTCATTCGAATTAATGAATGTTGCGCCAATGAATCATCTGATTGATTTTGGAAAATTTTTGTTTAAAGAAAAAGTACACAGCAGATAATGAAAACGATAGATTATATCCCAACTTCAAAAATTGAAAGAGCGGGAAAATTGGTTCAAACGGGTGCTAAAATCGGTGTAAACTACGTAAAGCATTACGCCGAAAAAATGGTAAACCCAGATTTGACTCGTGATAAATTGAACGAAAACAATGCAGAAGATATTTATGACGGACTAAAAAGCTTAAAAGGAAGTGCCTTAAAAGTGGCTCAAATGTTGAGTATGGACAAGAATTTTCTGCCTCAAGCTTATGTGGAAAAATTTTCTTTATCGCAGTTTTCTGTTCCGCCACTTTCTGCTCCTTTGGTTTTAAAAACTTTCAAAAGCAATTTTGGAAAAACGCCATATGAGATTTTCGACGAATTCAATCCGAATTCTGTCAATGCAGCAAGTATTGGTCAAGTGCATTTGGCAAAGAAAAATGATAAAAAACTAGCGGTTAAAATTCAATATCCTGGAGTTGCCAATAGTATTTCGTCAGATTTGGCTTTGGTTAAACCAATTGCGATTCGAATGTTTAATCTACAAGGAAAAGATTCTGATAAATATTTTAAAGAAGTTGAAGACAAACTGATTGAAGAAACTAACTATTTGTTAGAATTGAAACAAAGCCAAGAAGTTGTTGAAGCTTGCAGTAAGATTGAAAACATCACTTTCCCGAATTATTATCCGGAGTTTTCGTCAGAGAAAATCATTACAATGGATTGGATGACGGGAATTCACCTTTCTGAATTTACAGCCAAGAATACCGATCAAGAAGCTGGAGATAAATTAGGTCAAGCGCTTTGGGATTTCTACATGTATCAAATTCATGTTTTGAGAAAAGTACACGCAGATCCGCATCCAGGCAATTTTTTGGTTGATGATAAAAACCAATTGATTGCTTTAGACTTTGGTTGTATGAAACAAATTCCAGAGGATTTTTATACGCCGTATTTCGAATTGATCAATAAAAATGTCATTACAGATAAAAAGCTTTTCAATGAAAAATTATTCGAATTAGAAATTCTTCGTCAAGACGATACGCCAGCAGAAATTGAATATTTTACCGAAATGTTTCATGATTTATTATCTCTTTTCACGAAACCTTTCCAAAACGACACTTTCGATTTTGCGGATGAAAAATTCTTCAACGCAATTGCCGAATTAGGAAAACGTTTCTCAGAAGATACAAACCTGAAAAAAATGAACGGAAATCGCGGTTCTAAGCACTTTATTTACATGAATCGTACTTTCTTTGGTTTGTACAATTTAATGTTTGATTTGAAAGCAAAAATTGTGGTGGATAATTATTTGAAATATTAAAGTTTTAAATTTCAATATTTTAAAATCCAAATTCCAATGTTTAACTTGATTGGAATTTGGATTTTTTTGTTTCATATTAAATCTAGTATGTCTTCCTGAGCGAAGTCGAAGGGTCGCAAAGTGAGGACACAAAGTATGGATGCAGCATGCGGTCCTTCGACTTCGCTCAGGAGGACAAAAATATTACTCATAAAGTTTGTCATTTCGACGAAGGAGAAATCTCCACAAGTAGCTCGACACAGATTGAGACATACTTTATGGAGCTACTTGTGGAGATCCCTCGTTCCTCGGGATGACAAGATTGTGCGTAAAGTTTGGAATTTGGAATTTTTAAATTGGAATTTATTTAGCAATAATTCCCTTCTTATAAGTCGCAATCGCACGATCTCTTGCAAAAGCGTGATCAACCATTGGTTCATTATAACCAAAATCAAATTCAGGAATCCATTTTCTAATATATTCTCCTTTTTCGTCAAATTTCTTTTGTTGAATTTCGGGATTGAAAACTCTGAAATAAGGCGCGGCATCGCAACCTGTTCCCGCTGCCCATTGCCAGTTTCCTACGTTGGAAGCCAATTCAAAATCCAAAAGTTTTTCTGCGAAATACGCTTCACCCCATTGCCAATTGATGAGTAAATGTTTGCAGAGGAAACTTGCCACAACCATACGCACACGATTGTGCATATATCCGGTTTCGTTTAATTGGCGCATTCCAGCATCAACCATTGGATATCCAGTTGTGCCAGAACACCAGCGCTTGAAATCTTCTTCGTTATTTCGCCATTGAATTCCGTCGTAATTGGATTTGAAATTATGATTTACACAATTTGGAAAGCTAAATAGAATCTGAATAAAGAATTCTCTCCAGATTAATTCGCTTAAAAAAGTCTGATTTTTTTTGTTCGCCCAGTTTACTAATTTTCGAATGCTTACCGTTCCAAAACGTAAATGTGGAGAAAGATAAGAAGTGCTGTCTAAAGCCGGAAAATCTCGAGTTTCTTTATAATTAGCAATTTGTGTTAAGTTGTGCGGAAGAACCTTTATAGAACTTCTTTCAAAACCGATTTCTGCTAATTCGGGAAATTTGAATTTGTTTTTCGCAAAATTAGATTGAAATGGAGTCGAATCATATTCTGGAGCAGATCCTGAAAGATGATATTTCTCCAGCCATTTGTTTTTATAAGGTGTGTAAACCGTATAGGGAAGTCCGTCAGCTTTTGTGATTTCTTTTTCTTCGAAGATTACGTGATCTTTAAAAGAGAAAGATTCGATATTATTTTCTTTTAATAAAGATGAAATTGCAGTATCTCGTTTAATAGCAAACGGTTCGTAATCTTTGTTGAAGAAAACGTTCTGAATGTCAAATTCTTCAATAAGCGATTTCCAAACTTCTTTAGTTTTTCCTTTTTTAATTAGAATAGAAGAATCTAATTTGCTTAATTCTGAATTTATTTTTTCTAAAGAATCGTAAATGAAAGTTACTCTGGCATCGTTTTTTGGAAGGTGTTCTAAAATATCATCGTCGAAAATGAATAAAGGAATTACAAGAAAATCAGATTGTAAGGCGTGAAATAATCCTGTATTGTCTTCTAAACGCAAATCACGTCTAAACCAGAATAAAGTAACTTTTTGTTTTGTCATTGGTTGGTTTTATTTTTTAAACACATAGAAACATAGATTTTATTTTGTTTAAAAAAGGGAAAAGAAAGAAACTAGTTTCTAACACATAGCTGTTTGTGTATTTAAGCTATGTGTATTTATGTGAGTGAAACGTCTTTTTTTACTTAATTTAATTTCTATGATTCTATGTGTTTAAAATTTTTAAGCTTTTTTAGAATTAAATAATTCGTTGATTTTATTGAATCTATAATCAAAAATACTTTTGAGTTTATTTTTTACAACTAAACGGTTCATGATTCTTCCGAGTATTCCGAAAGGTAAAGCGTAATGAACAATGTCAGTCATTTTGGTTCCGCCGTCTGGTGTTGGTTCGAAGAAATGTTTATGATGCCAAATTTTATAAGGTCCGAATTGCTGAATGTCTACAAAATACTCGTTTTCTTTGCAGGCTGTAATTTCGGTTACCCAAGAAACTTTGATTCCGAGAAGTGGTTTTAAAGTGTAAGTGATGATTTGTCCTTGATACATACGCTTTCCGTCGTAATCTTGAATTTGAAAATTCATATTGTCGAGCGTAATGGTTTGGAGGTTTTTCGGACTCGAGAAAAAATCCCAGCAATCTTCTACGCTTGCATTGATATTTTGTACGGTAACTATCTTATATAATTTCATAATCACAAATCTTTCTTGAAATACGTGAGCGTTAGGGGGTGAAGTGGAGCTCTTTTTGTGGCAGGCTTTTTTTGCCTGACATAAAAAAGCGGGAACGGAACACTCGATCCGCCGCGGCGGAAACGCCCAAAATATTTTACATTTTATAATATTTGAATGGTACGAACAACATTCCGAAACATTCTCCTTTTTCTTTGTTGAGGTGTTTGTGGTGTATTTTATGGGCTTTACGGAGTCCGATGAGGTATTTGTTTTTGGTGTTTTTAAACCATTTAAATCGCTGATGAATCAAGACATCGTGAATTAAAAAATAACAAGCGCCGTAAAGTGTGATTCCGCAGGCAATGAAAAACAAATAATTGAATCCGCCCTGAACGCCAAAGTAGAATAAAATAATACTCGGAGTGGCAAAAATGACGAAGAAAATATCGTTGCGCTCAAAGGTATTTTCGTATTTCGGCTGGTGATGATCGGTGTGAAAATACCACATAAATCCGTGCATGACGTATTTGTGCGTCAGCCACGTCACACATTCCATGAAAAGAAAAACGCCTAAAAAGATTAAAAAAGAAATCATTTTATAAATGTTGAGGTTTTAAAATTATCGTTTTATTGGTTTTGAGTTTAGCTTTTAAATTATAAAAGATTGACTCAAATGGTTTTTGTTTTGTTCGAAATTCACCCAATCTTGTCATTTCGACGAAGGAGAAATCTCCGTAAGTAACTCCTCAACGAAATTCCAATCTTTGTCGAGCTTCTCGCGGAGATTTCTCCTTCGTCGAAATGACAAACTGGACTTTAATGACAAACTGTGTGCTATACCAATTTCAATTTATACGTCACAAAAGACTGCGCCAAAAGTCCTGCTTTTGTGTAATTAGAAACCCGAATTCTGGAGTTTCCAATTTCGTAATAAGGCGTATTTTTTAGCTTTTGAAGCAATTTTCTATAGTAAACATAAGCGGTGTAAACTCCGAATTTGGCTTCGATTGGCAATTTTACAATTCCTTGATAGGCAATTCTAAAATCTTCTTCAATTTCTTTTATGATTTGGTTTTTTGAATCTTCGTTGAAATTATTCAGATTGATGCCCGGAAAATAAGTTCGGTTTAAGATCGTGTTATCGTCTTTTAAATCTCTCAAGAAATTTACTTTCTGAAAAGCAGAACCCAAACGCATCGCCTCGTTTTTTAGTTGTTCGTATTTATGTTCTTTTCCAGAAACAAAAACTTTCAAACACATTAAACCTACAACATCGGCAGAACCGTAGATGTAATCGATGTATTCGGTTTGAGTCTGATAATTCGATTTTATCAGATCCATTTTCATGCTTTTTAGAAAAGCCTGAACTAGATCGTCGGTGATATTATATTCTTTTACAGTGTGTTGAAACGAATTCAAAATCGGGTTTAAACTGATGCCCAATTGCATTGCTTTGTAATATTCTTTTTCGAAATCTTCGATAAGATATTCTTTTTCATAATCGTGAAATGAATCTACAATTTCGTCAGCAAAACGAACAAATCCGTAAATGCTGTAAATGGCATCGCGAATGCTTGGCGAAAGCATTTTTACGGCGAGCGAAAATGAAGTACTGTAATTTTTGGTTACCAGTTTGCTGCATTTGAAAGAAACGGCGTCGAATAGTGATTTCATTTTTTTAAGATCTAAAAGATTTTTGAATTAATTCAGCTGCGAGTTTTCCTGAAATTAAAGCAGGCGGAACACCTGGGCCAGGAACGGTTAATTGTCCTGTGAAATATAGATTCTTGACTTTTTTGCTTTTTAATTTTGGTCTTAAAAAAGCCGTTTGCAATAGCGTATTGGCCATTCCGTAAGCATTTCCTTTGTAGGCGTTATAATCGGCTACAAAGTCATTTTTGCAAAATGATCTCTTAAAGATAATGCTATTTTTTATCTTTTGCTGTGTAAGTTCTTCAAAACGAGTGATTATCTTTTCGAAATATTCTTCCCGTAAGGTTTCGTTATCTTCGATTCCAGGCGCAAGCGGAATTAAGAAAAATCCAGATTCCATTCCGTCTGGAGCTGCGGTCGCATCTGTTTTAGATGGGAAATTGGCGTAGAATAACGGAGCATTCGGCCATTTTGGATTGTCGTAAATATCGGCAGCATGCTGATTGAAATCGACATCAAAAAATAAAGCGTGATGCGAAATATTTTCTATTTTTTTATCGAAACCCACAAAAAATAGGAGAGAAGATGGAGCGAAAACTCTGCTTTCCCAATATTTTTCAGAATACATTCGGTGTTCTTTTTCGAGTAAAGTTTCAGAATGATGATAATCGGCACCGCTTAAAACAATATCTGCTTTTAAGATTTCGCCATTAATAACAATTCCTTTTGCAGTTTTATTTTCGACAATTATTTTATCAATTGCTGAATTGGTTTGAATGGTAACGCCAAGTTCTAAAGCCAATTTTTCGATTCCTCGAATGATATCAAACATTCCGGTTTTAGGATGCCAAGTTCCTAAACCGAAATCGGCATAATTCATAAAATTATAAAACGAAGGCGTTTTAGTTGGTTTTGCTCCAAGAAATAAAACTGGGAATTCAAGAATCTGAATTAATCTTTCATTCTTGAAATTTTTCCGAATATCAGAACTTACATTCTTAAAAAACTGATTGAGTTTTAATGCAGTTTCTTTTGTAATTAATTCTAACGGAGAAACTCCTGGGCGATAAACCAAATCCTTGATTGCAATATCATAATTGCTTTTGGCTTGATCAATAAAGTTTTGCAGCTTTTGACCGCTTCCTTTTTCGATGGTTTCGAAAGTATATTTTATTTCTTCCAAATTATCGTAAATGCTGATAAAATCATCCATTCCAAAATAAACCCGATAGGCTGGATTTAATTTTATCAGTTCATAATAATCGGAAGGTTTTTTATTGAAATCTTGAAAAAAGCGTTCAAAAACATCTGGCATCCAGTACCAGCTTGGACCCATGTCAAAAGTAAAACCATCTTCTTTGAATTGTCTTGCGCGCCCGCCAATTGTACTGTTTTTTTCGTAAACGGTAACGTTATTTCCTTGTTGAGCAAGGTAGCATGCGGCCGCTAAAGAAGAGAAGCCTGAGCCTATTATTTGGATAGTTTTTCTCATTTGTTTAACAAATATAAGAAAAACTTAAACAAATATAAATTAAAGCATGTTAATAGTTTCTTCCATCGAATCAAAAACTCGAATTCTGTCTGTTAAGATTTTTTCATCTATGTATTCAACCATTTTACCCATAAGCCAGATTTCATTATTTTTCTGCAATAATTTCTGTCCCATAGATTTTACATATTGATTAATTACGCTTCTGTCCGGCTGAACAGTCATGAATGAAATAAACGTAATGTTCTCAAAATGTTTGGTTAAATCCTGTAAGTTTTCAATAGGCATGCTTTCTCCTAGATAAATGGTTTTGTATCCTTTATCTAAAATTTCATATTGCAGATATAATAATCCGATTTGATGAATTTCGTTTAACGGAAGTGATAAAACAAAAATTCGATCGGTTTTGATTGGTTTTCTAATTTGAAGACTTTCTGTATAAATCAATATCTTCTGCTTGATTAAATGACTCATAAAATGTTCATTCGCAGGAGTGATTGTTTCAGACTGCCATAGTAATCCCAACTCTTTTAAAAGAGGTAAAAAATGATCTTTAAAAACTTCTTTAAACGTTTTTTCAGTAATAAGCCAATCGAATGTATTGAAGAATAATTCTTGGTCAAAGTTCATCATCGCCATTTTAAAAGAAGTGATGGCGTAGTTTTGAGAGTTTTTCTTCGAAATTATTTCGCGTACCAGTTGCGGTATTTTTTCTTCAGGATAAGTTGCAATTTTAGAAATCTTATATCCGTATTCGTGCAGTAACGTAATGTTTAAAAGTTTCTGTAGGTTCTGAAGATTGTAAAATCTGATATTGGTATCGGTTCGCATCGGTTCAAGGATGTTGTATCTCTTTTCCCAGATGCGTATGGTATGCGCTTTTATTCCAGATAAGTTCTCAAGATCTTTAATGCTGAAAACAGTTTTAATATTGTTTATCATTTTTCGCGATTAAGTCAACAAATGTAAAATAAAATCTTAGATTCGACATTAAAACTAAATTAAAAAGATAGAGAATTAGAGGTTTACGTATTTAGAATATATTTTTTACCTAAAAACAGGTATTTATTTTCTAAGAAATATATTACTTTGATAAAAAAGAAAACAGCCTGAAGATTAAAAATCTTGACAGACTGTTCTTATTTTTTTAGTTTTTTATTATTTGCAGAAAGTAGCTCTATTTTTTGCAGCGCTCTGACTTCCTAATTCGATTGCTTTTGTAAAATCTTTGCAACAATTTTTCTTGTCTCCGATTTTATTGTAAGCTAAACCTCTTAAATTGTAAGCAACATAATCTTTCGGATTTAAGCCTAAAGAAGCTGTGCAATCGTCAATTGTTCCTTGGTAGTTTAGCAATTTGTAGTTAACATTGGCTCTGCCTGTGTAAGCATCTGCATTCATGTCGTCAAGTTCGATTGTTTTGCTAAAGTCAGCTTGAGCGCCTTTCAGGTCATTTAGTTTGAATTTTGCAACGCCACGGTTTTGGTAAGCTTCAACAAATTTAGAATTCATGCTGATAGCTTTGGTGTAGTCGGCGATTGCGCCTTTAGTGTTTCCGGCTTCAGCTTTTTTCATGGCTTTGTCGAAATAGCCCGTTGCAGATTGTGCCCAGATAGAGCAAGTCATCATCATAAATGATGCTAATAGTAGGTTTTTCATAATACTAATTTGGGATTAGTGGTTTAATTATTTGTGAACGAATTTAAGAAAGTTTTGTTTTCTAGAAAGATTTCTTTTTAAAATAATGGATGGAAAATTTAATTAAAAAAATAGGCTAGCATATAAATAGTCAAGAGCTATTTTTTGTTTCTTTTTACTTTAAAATTTGAATGGAAAACAAGTAGAGGGAAATTATTTATACATTCGTTAGAAAATGAATTAATATGGGATATTGGTGTAGTTTGCATTTATTTGATGATAAGAAATTCTATAAAGAAGTGGTTCCGCAGCTAAGAGGGGAAGTTGGAGATTTGACTGAAGCTATTCGGGAGTTCTTAAAGCATTATCTTACTGGTGGGATTTCTCATTTGTCTGATGAAAAACTGAACAGTTTAATCGAGCAGAATAATCAAAACATTATTTCAATTTCGAAATCAATGGATCAGACTTTTAAGATTCATCATGAATTCGATAAAATTACAGACTATAAAAGTCAGAATTCTTTTTTAAGCAGATTAGATGGTCATTATGAGTTTTGTAAATTTTTGGAGTATTATTTGTTTAAGACTTGCGCTGACTATAATCCGTATTTGGGATTAGGCAAAGGAGGAGTTTCACGAAATTTTACTATTTCTAGCAAAACAATGGCGTCCAATATTATTGATGAACTTGACGATTCGTATGATTTTTTGTCTGAAGATAGAATGGGAATTGCAAATTGGATAACACATGAAGATGTTGAACTTCTTTATCTTGATAAAGAAAATTTGCATTTTGAAGATAATGAACGGGCAGAATCTTTCTTAAAATTGCTAGATATTGCATACCAAAACAAGCTCGGCTTTATTATGGGGATAGATATGAGAGAAAGTCAGCTGGAGTTATTATATGAAAATAAATTATTAAAAGGGCATCTCTAATCGGTTCTTTATTTTCAAATATCCTAAAAACAAAAAAGGCCAAGTAAAATAATTACTTGACCTTTTGTGACCCGACTGGGGCTCGAACCCAGGACCCCATCATTAAAAGTGATGTGCTCTACCGACTGAGCTATCGAGTCATTCATTTCTTCAATGAGGGTGCAAATATAAGGACTTTATTTAGCTTGGCAAGTCTTTTTTGAATGAATTTTGAAATAAAATTTAGAAAAACTGGTAAGGTGTTGTTTTATAGTGGAATAAAACTTCTTGTTTTAAGTAAATAAAAATTAGGATAGATTTTAATCGTATTTGCCTTTTAGTTTGAAATTTTTAATTAAGTTGTTTTCTGTTAGGAAGTTATATTCAATGTCAATGGTTTTGTTTTTAAATTTGAAATATCTGCCGTCAGTATAAATTATTTCTTTTTTATCTTGATCGTCCCAAAATTCGATATAATATTTGTGTTCAAACGCGTCAGTTGTTTCTTTGCCTTTGAAAATTTCGGTAAACAAATAATAGCTTTCCGATTTTGTCAAATCACAAATTTGATTTCCTTTTTTGAAACTGATTCGCCATATCGGAAATAAAAGGTCTTCTGTTTTTAAAGGAGTTAGTTTTATTTGTTGGTATAAATATCGAACAGGAATAGATGCCCAAATTAGAGCTTCAGGAGATTGTCTTCCATAATCGCTAATCGATTTTACAATTTTGTTGTTTTTAATGAATGTTATGGTAACCCTTTGATCATCTGTCCAGTTTGCTTCATAATGGTCTTTAAGATTCATTATGTCAGCTTTCTTAAATCTATTTTGAATTTCTTTATATTGAGCTTTAGTAATTTTAGATTCGAAAAAGCCATTTTGAGTATTATAATCTTGGCCATAATATAAGACGTTGCCATTGTTTTCAATACTGATGTCTAAAATAGGGCAAGAACCAAAACAACCTGAAGATGAAACTATAATTTGATCGTAATTCTCATCAGGATTGATTTTGTATTTCGTCCTTGCGTATTTTGCAAAAATGCTATCTTCTACTTTTGTTGTTAATGTATCTCCAATAATAGATTCTATTTTCTGATTTTCCCAAGTTTTGCTTCGTAAATCAAAAATTTTCAAACTATCATTTTCGATTTTATATTTAGTAGTGGTTCCTAAAAAATAGGTCTTTCTGTCGTCCCATTCTTTTGCTTCAGTCATTTTAAAGTATCCAGATTTATACTCCGCTATATTGTTTTCTGAAAAGATATACCCTTGTTTAGGTGAGTCAAATGGAGGGGGAGGTGGGATATTAGGGTTTTGTGTCTTTGGTTTTCGCTGGTCATCTGTTTTAACATAGATCCATTCGCCAAGAATATCTTTTTCAAATTTTTTGTCATTGTTGGTCTGGCACGAGTATAAAATAAAAAATAGTGCGATGTATAATACGAGTGTCGGCTTCATATATTTATTTCGATTATTGTAATTTTTGGTTTACAGTAATGTAAATATAATCGATTTTGGAAGTAGTTTTTAAGGAGAGGTTTTAAAACTAAAAAAGCGGAAATCTTAATTATAAAGATTTCCGCTTTAAGTGACCTTGACGGGACAGAATTCGAATCGCTTAATGGGGGATTTGAGGGGTTTAAATGATTTCTAAATTGTGATTCTAAGTTGATGTCACTATTAATTAGTGTTTTTTTTGCTAATTAATTAAAATATGTAGTGCCGTTGAAATTCACATTGATGCAGTAGGAAAGTGCAAAAAAAATATAAAGTGCATTTGCTAATTTCATGAGTTAAAAATTCTATTTTTGAAAACAAGAAATACTAAAATTTGTCAAGGATAGCTAATTTAATTGTGGTCGAAAAGGGCGAACATCACAAGGCGGAAATAAAAGTTATTGGAAATTCGAATTCAAACACATAATTCAGTTTACTTTATTTCGTATGAAAAAAAAATATATACAGTTTGCAATGCCAAAAGAATGTAATGGATCATCTATGTATGATTTATTGAGTCATTTAGGTGAAGATTACATGAGATATATGTCGGACTTTGGAGAAATTACTGAATGGCTTATAGAATTTTCTGATTTTGGTAAACCAATCCGTGAAGTAGGATTTAAAAGAGGTGAAGTAATATTAAAACTTCCGGATAATGAAATTGTTGGATTTTGGCAAAATAGCAAATTAACAGAAAATGATTTACGAATGTTTTTTAAAGTTTCCATAAAGTCTGAATCAATTTTTCAAGAAAACTGGGAAAGTTTTGAAAAAACAATTTATAATTTTCAAACTGAAATTAAAAAATATCGCTATGTGATTAATATAGATGATAATGAAGACTATAGTTATTTAAAAACGATAATTAAGTTTAAAGACAAAAGAAGAGTTTTAAGGATTTACTTTTCGAACAAAGAAGGCGACAATACCATTCAAAGCTATAACTTTTTTAATTATTCAATACTTAAAATATGTGGTCAATTGAAAAACTATGGAATTGATTCAGATTTGTATTTGTTAGAATCTGAACTCATGGATTAATCCATGATGGGCTTTGAGCCACAATCTCATTTAAATATGATACTTTCAAAGCTAGAAAAAAATCTTCTAAATTTTCGAACCATAAAAAAAGCCTGAGAATGCAGATTCTCAGGCTTTTTAATCTTATAGTGACCATGGAGGGATTTGAACCCTCACGCCCTTGCGAGCACCACCCCCTCAAGATGGCGAGTCTACCGTTTCTCCACATGGCCTTAAAAGAAAAAGGTCGAGTAAAATAAATTACCCGACCTTTTGTGACCCGACTGGGGCTCGAACCCAGGACCCCATCATTAAAAGTGATGTGCTCTACCGACTGAGCTATCGAGTC